>DATBDW010000188.1:0-1953 GCA_036269735.1 Actinomycetes bacterium | reverse complement strand
GCGTCCGGCGACGCGCTGACCAGCCCGATGCAGGGCACCATCGTCAAGGTCGTCGCCGAGAACGGGCAGGTCGTCGCTGCTGGCGACCCCATCGTGGTGCTCGAGGCGATGAAGATGGAGCAGCCGCTCACCGCGCACAAGGCCGGCACGGTCTCCGGCCTGTCCGCGGAGGTCGGCGCGACCGTGGCCAACGGCGAGGTCATCGCCGAGATCAAGGACTGAGCCGCGATGACCCCGCTGCTGATCATCGTCGTGGTCGGCGTCATCGTGCTCGTCGTCGCCGTGCGGTCCCGCCGCCGGGAGGCCGCGCGCAAGGCGGAGGTGCTGGCCGCGGTCCGGTCCGTGGCCGAGGAGGACGTCACGCGGCTCGGCGAGGATGTCGCCGAGCTGGACACCGCGACCGCGGGTCGCGACCTCGACGAGGCCACCCGCCAGGACTACCGACGAGCCCTGGACTCCTACGACGCCGCCAAGTCCGCCCTCGGCCGCGTCGCCCGACCCGAGGACGTGCGCGGCGTCACGGAGATCCTCGAGGATGGGCGCTACGCGGTGGCCTGTGTGCAGGCCCGGTTGGCAGGCCGGCCGGTGCCGGCCCGGCGGCCGCCGTGCTTCTTCAACCCGCAGCACGGTCCCTCGGTGGAGGACGTCGAGTGGGCACCGCCCGGCGGCGCGCCCCGGCCCGTGCCGGCGTGCGCGGCCGACGCCGAGCGGGTCCGCGCCGGCGCCGAGCCCGACGTTCGCAAGGTGCCGGTCGGGGCCGGCCGGCGGCCCTACTGGCAGGCCGGTCCGGCGTACGGACCGTGGGCGCAGGGCTACTTCTCGCCGTTCGCCGGGTCCGGGCTGCTGCCGGGCGTGCTGCTCGGCGCTGCGCTCACCGGCGGCTTCGGGGGGTGGGACGGAAACGGCTCCGACGGTGGCAACGACGGCGGGAACGACGGTGGGCAGGACGCCGGTGCCGACGACTCCGGCGCGGACGGCGGCGGGTACGACGACGGCGGGACCTACGACGCCGGTGGCTACGACAGCGGCGGCGGGTTCGACGGCGGCGGCGGGTTCGACGGCGGCGGCGGGTTCGACGGCGGCGGCGGCGACTTCGGTGGTGGCGGGGGCAGCGGGTTCTGAGGGCTAGCCGCGCCAGACCTTGGTGTGCAGCTGGCGAGCCGCCTCGGCCACCGAGCCGCTGATCGACGGGTAGATGGTGAAGGAGTGGGCGAGCTGGTCCACGGTCAGCCGCCCGTCGACGGCCAGCGCCACCGGGAAGATGAGCTCGCTGGCCCGCGGCGCGACAACCACGCCACCCACCACGGTGCCCGACCCGCTGCGGGCGAACAGCTTGACGAAGCCGTCGTGCACGCCCTGCATCTTGGCCCGTGCGTTGGTGGCGAGCGGCAGCTTGATGCTGACCGTGGCACCCGAGTCGTCCATGTCCTTCTCGGTCCAGCCGACGGTGGCGATCTCCGGGTCGGTGAAGACGTTGGACGACACCGCGCGCAGGTTCAGCGGGCTGACCGCGTCACCGAGCAGGTGCCACATCGCGATGCGCCCCTGCATCGCGGCGACCGACGCCAGCATCAGGACGCCGGTGCAGTCGCCGGCGGCGTAGACACCGGACGCGGAGGTACGCGATACGCGGTCGACCTCGACGTACCCGCCCTCGTCGAGCCGGATGCCGGCCTCGGCCAGCCCGAGCCCGTCGGTGTTCGGGATCGAGCCGACCGCCATCAGCACGTGGCTGCCCTCGACGGTGCGGCCGTCGGCGAGCGACACGACGACGCGGTCACCCTCCCGGCGTACCGCACTCGCCCGTGACCGGGAGAGCACCGTCATCCCCCGCCGGCGGAAGACGTCCTCCAGCACGGCGGCGGCGTCCGCGTCCTCGCCCGGGAGCACCCGGTCGCGGCTGGAGACGAGAGTGACTCGAGCGCCCAGGTTCGTGTACGCCGACGCGAACTC
>DATBDW010000187.1:0-39429 GCA_036269735.1 Actinomycetes bacterium | reverse complement strand
ACCAAGCTGATGACCGACATCCAGGAGTTCGCCAAGGGGGACGAGGGCAACGGGGCGCTGCGGGCCCAGCGCGACCTGCTCGCCGCGGCGCTGGAGGACGTGCAGGGCATCGTCGGCACGATGGTCGGCTCGCTCACCGCGTCCGCAGAGGACGTGACCAACATCTACAAGGTCGGCCAGAACACCTCCCGGCTGCTGCTCGCCTGCGGCGACCTCGTCGTCGGTTGGCTGCTGCTGCGCGGGGCCGCGGTCGCCACCGCGGCGCTGGAGGCCGGTGCCACCGGCCGGGACGCGGACTTCTACCGGGGCAAGGTGGCCGCCGCCACCTTCTTCAGCGCCCAGGTGCTGCCGCTGCTGCACGCCCAGCGGGCCGTCGCCGAGGGTGTGGACAACGCCCTGATGGACCTCCCCGAGTCGGCCTTCTAGCCTCCGCCAGCCCGTCGGCGTACCCGGAACTTCGCCGTTTGCGACCTTGTGGCGGCGGGACGCCCTCGGGGCGGGATCTGGCGGTATGTACCATTTCCGGTACCGGTGGCTCCGGCCGATCGGGTGGCGGGCGGGTTGCCCGCCTCGCGAGGCGGGTACGGGCGGAGTGCGGCCGTCACCCGTCGGTTGCCCGGCTCGTTGGGCCGCTCGTCCGTCCACTTACTGGAGGAACCATGGGCATCGGGGTCAGCATCTTCCTGATCGCCGTCGGCGCCATCCTCGCCTTCGCCGTCAACTTCAACGTCTCGGGCCTCGACATCAACGTCGTGGGCTACATCCTCATGATCGTCGGTGTGATCGGCCTGATCATGACCGCGTTCATCTGGGGCCCGCGCCGCCGTACCACGGGCGGCGACGTCGTCGAGGAGCGTCGCGTGTACGACGACCGCATCTGAGGCACCCGCCTCTGCGTACCGCGCGACCCGCCGACCGGCGGCCCAGCTGCACCGGGCCCGCCGGTCGCGGCACGTCCCGGGAGGAGTGCCCGTCTTGAACCCCCCGTCGAACACGCCCCGCACGCCCCCCGGCCGGCCGCCGAGGAACCGCGGCTCGATCGGCACCGGCGTGATCCTGATGGCCGTCGGCGGGGTCCTCGCGATCGCGGTCCCCGCGCCGGCGGAGGTGGCGCGCTACGTCGACCTGCCCGCCGTGGGGCTCATCCTCGCGTGGTCCGGGGTCCTGCTGCTCGTCATGACCGCACTGATGAACCGCCCGCGCCGGACCGCACGCCGCCGCTCCACCTGGGACGACCGCACCAACGCGTGGTACGAGCAGGACGTGCACCGTCCCGGGTACGCCGGCGAGACCAGGGCACTGCCCACGGTGCGCGACCGCCGCCGCTGACCGTCGACCGGCCCACCGGCGCGAGCGCTCGTTTGCGACCTGGTTCACCGACACGCCGTACCGGGTGTCGGCGTGTCGGGGACGGAGGTCGCAAACGATCTCTTTCGGGGGCCGGCGGCGGCGCGCGCCAATACGTTGTTCGGGCGGCGCCACGAGGGCGGACTCAGCCGGCGAGGTAGAGCGTCAGCTCGGCCGGGGCGCCCTCGACGAGCCGGACGGGGACGCCCCAGTCCTGCTGGTGCACGTGGCAGGCCGGGAACTCGACCTCGGCCGCGTCGTCACAGGACGCCGCCATCGCGGCCACGTGCAGGACGCCCTCGCCGACGGGCCCGTCCAGGACCAGCCGACGGGTCAGCCCCTCACCGCGGCCCTCCCCCTCGCGGAGCAGCCCCGGCGGGCTCGCCGACACGACGAGCCGCGTGGCGGGGCCGTACCGCTCGTCCAGCTTCTGGCCCGGCGGCGGCGTGAACACGACCTCGAGGGCCACCTCCCCGGACGCGACCTCGGTGACCGGTCGGTGGGTACGCCGGGCGGTGCCCTCGACGACCAGGGCCTCCTCGGGCAGCCGCACCCGGGTCAGCCGGTGCGCCGCCGACTCGACGACCAGCAGGTCGCCGTCCGCCAGCAGGACCGCGTCGCTCGGCTCGGCCAGCCCGGTGATCAGGGAACTGACCAGCCCGGTCGCCGGGTCGAAACGGCGCAGCGCCCCGTTGTACGTGTCGCTGATCGCGACCGAGCCGTCGGGCAGCGCGGTGACGCCGAGCGGGTGCTGCAGCAGTGCCTTCTGCGCCGGGCCGTCGACGTGGCCGAAGTCGAACAGCCCGGTGCCGACGTCGGTGACCACCTGGTCGCCGTCGACGTGACGCAGCGAGGACGTCTCGCTGTCGGCGAGCCACAGCCGGTCGACGCCTGCTGCCGCACCGGACGTCTGCGCGAACCACGCCTGCTCGAGCGGGCCGTCGAGCAGGCCCTCGTTCGTCGTCCCCGCCCAGACGCTGAGCGACGGCGTGACCGGATCGAAGCGCCACAGCTGGTGGACGCCGGCCATCGTCACGACGACCTCATGGATCGCGGGCCACCACGCGAGGTCCCACGGTGAGGACAGCGGGGTCGCCGGGTCCGAGTGGAGCGGCGTCGGGTCGCCCTGCATCCACTGCCGGCCGGTGCCGGCGACCGTGCGGACCGCACCGTCGTCGAGGCGCACGCTGCGCAGGGCGTGGTTGACCGTGTCGGCCACGACGACGTCGTACCCGGCCTGCTCGGCAACCTGGTCCGGCAGCAGGACGAGGCCCTGGGGCTCGCTGAACCGGGCCATGTCGGCCGGCCCGTCGACCAGGCCGCGCTCACCGGTCCCGATCCGGCGCAGCACCGTCTCGCCGTCGGCGGCCAGCTCGACGAGCGAGTGGTGACCGGAGTCCGAGACCAGCAGCGTGCCGCCGGGCAGCGCGACCGCCTTGCCGGGGAAGCGGAGCTCGGTCACCGGCGGCGGCGGAGCAACGTAGGGCCCGTCGCCGCGGTGCAGCGTGCCCTTCGCCGTGTGCTCGGCGACCAGCTCCGCCACCAGCGCGTCGAGCGCGTGCGCGTGCCCCTCGCCGGAGAGCTGGGCCACGACGTAGCCCTCGGGGTCGACCACGACGAGCGTCGGCCACGCGCGCACGGCGTACTGCCGCCACGTCGTGAGCTCCGGGTCGTCGAGCACGGGATGGCGCACGCCGTAGCGCTCGACAGCCGCGGCCAGCGCCCCGGCGTCGGCCTCGTGCTCGAACTTCGGCGAGTGCACACCGACGGTGACAAGCACGTCGGCGTACTTCGCCTCCAGCGGGCGCAGCTCGTCGAGGACGTGCAGGCAGTTGATGCAGCAGAACGCCCAGAAGTCGAGCAGCACGACCTTGCCGCGCAGGTCGGCCAGGTCGAGCACCCGCCCGCCGGTGTTGAGCCAGGCCCGTCCGCGCAGCTCGGGGGCGCGCACGCGAGGTCCGCGGCGGGTGGTCGTCACTCGCCCATTCTCCGACGCGCTGCGCCGGTCCGCGTCAGCAGGAGTGCGCGAGGTGCCCGGCGCTCGGGCTGCGGCAGGTGTCGCGGCCGGCGCCGCCCCACAGCTGGTCACGTCCCTGACCGCCCCGGAGCCGGTCGTGACCGGGACCTCCGTGGACCCGGTCGGCGCCCCGGCCGGCGCACACCACGTCGGCACCTGTGCCGGCGCGCACGACGTCACCACCCGCACCGGCGTGCAGCTGGTCGGCGCCCGGCCGCCGAGGAAGACGTCCTCGTCGATCCCGCTGAGGGTCCCGTCGTCGACGTAGTCGTCACCGCTCCCGCCCGGGTAGCGGTCCCGCGACGCGTCCGGGAAGGACCACAGCGCATCGTCACCGGGGCCCCCGCGCACCACGTCTGCACCAGTGCCGCCGTAGAGACCCTCGTCGCTGCCACCCTGCCCGTGCAACAGGTCCGCGCGGTCGTCGCCGTACAGGAAGTCGTCGGAGCCGCCGCCCTCGAGGACGTCGGCCGCGGGCCCCCCGTGCAGCTCGTCCTGCCCCGGACCACCGACCAGGTGGTCGTCACCGGGGCCGCCGAGGGCCAGCGGCCTGATGTCCTCCGAGATGGGGTTGCCAGGATCGGCGCCCAGGTCGAGCAGGTCGTTGCCGTCCCCGCCCTCCAGGGAGTCCATCCCGTCCTCGCCGTAGAGCCGATCGTTCCCGGCGTCGCCCCACACGTGCTCGGGGAGCAGGCTGTCGCTGTCCGTCAGCACGAAATGGTCGCCCGGGCCGGCACAGACCACGTCGTCGCCGGCTCCCGCGTGGATCTCGTCGCGACCGTCGAGCCCGACGATGACGTCCGGTCCCGGCGTGCCGGTGATCACGTCGTCGCCCGGGGTTCCCACGATCCTCGCGGGCAGCCCCTGGCAGGTCGGGGCGTCGGCCGCAGCAGCGGGCACGGAGGCACCGACGAGCAGCAGCAGCGGGACGGCGCGCAGGTGGCCCAGCCGGTGCGGCCGCTGCGTGGTGGTCACGAGGGAGACAGGGGCGCACGGGACACGTCGCCGGTTCGGAGGCGCTACTTGACCGGTACAGAGATCCGGGTTACTGTATCGGTACAGAAGGACGCGCCGCGGCCTTCCTGATGACCTCGAGGAGGTCCCGTCATGACCAGCCTTCCGCTCGCGATCATCCTGTCCGAGGGCGCCACCTCCCGCGAGGTGACCAGCGCCCTGCCGCACGCCCCCGCGGTGCCGCACCGTGTCCGCCCGGCGCGCGTCCGGCGTACCCGGTCGGCCATCGCCGACCTGCTCCAGCGCGCCGCCGTCACCGTCGCCCCGCGGGAGTGGTCACCGGCCCGGTGACGCCGCGACCGCGGTCCGCGCTGCCTAGGGTGGACGCCGTGACCCGCGTGACGTTGCAGACCGTCGCCGACAAGGTCGGCGTCAGCCGGATGACGGTGTCCAACGCGTTCTCCCGGCCGGACCAGCTCTCGGCCGACCTGCGGGCCACGATCCTGGCGGCCGCCGAGAGGCTCGGGTACGTCGGGCCCGACCCAGCCGCCCGGGCGCTCGCCCGGGGCACCTCCGGCGCGATCGGCGTCCTGATGACCGATTCGCTCGCCTTCGCGTTCACCGACGAGGTGGCGACCGGGTTCCTCGGTGCCGTAGCCGAGGAACTCGCCCCGACCGGGATGGCGCTGACCCTGCTCGCGTCCTCCGCGGCAGGCGACCGGGTGCCGGCGCGCGACGTGCCGCTGGACGGCGCGCTGGTCTACTCCTGCGGCCTGGACTCGGCGTCCGTGGAGTGGCTCAAGCGCCGAGGGCTCCCGATCGTCTTCGTCGACCAGGTCCCCGTGACCGGTATCCCGAGCGTCAACGTCGACGACCGCGGCGGAGCACGCGCGGCGGCCCAGCACGTCGTGGACCTCGGGCACCGTCGGGTCGCGGTGGTGACCCGCGAGCTCGAGGCGGACGACCCGGCCATCGTGGCGGCGACGCTCTCCGGCGAGCTGCACGTCTCGCACCAGCGGATGCTCGGCTGGACCGACGCACTCGAGACCGCCGGGATCGAGCCTCTCGTCGTCCGAGAGTCGGTCCGCCCCCCGGACTGGGCCAGCGGTGCCGTGGAACGTCCCGAGCAGGTCGCCGCCCGCGAGGTACGCGCGGCGCTGGCCGGACCGGACCGTCCGACCGCGGTGCTCTGCTTCTCCGACGTGATGGCCTACCGCGTCGTACGTACCGCCGAAGAGCTGGGCCTGCAGGTGCCCGACGACCTCTCCGTGGTGGGGTTCGACGACAACCCCCTGGCGAGCCGGATGACACCGGCGCTGACCACGATCCGTCAGGACGTGCGCGGCAAGGGCGCCGCCGCCGCGGCCGCGCTCACCGCCGCCATCGAGGCCGCCAAGTCGGGACGAACCGTGGAGCGGGCCCGCCATGTCGTGCTGCCCACCGAGCTTGTCGTTCGAGACAGCACCGCACGAGCCCCTAGCTCGTAGGCCGGGATCAGTCGCCTCCGACGGTGAGGCCATGCAGGACGGACTTGAAGGTCTCGAACCGGTCGGCACCCGCCTCTCGGGCCCAGCGCCGCTCGAGCCGGGCGATCCGCGCGTTGACTGCTCGCACGGTGTGGTCACCCTCCGGCGTCCGCACCACGAGCCGGACCCTCCCGTCGGTGGGGTCGGGCCGCGTCGTCAGGTGCCCGGTGCTCTCGAGGTAGGTGACGAACTGGCCGGCTGCCTGCTTGGTCATCGAGATCGCGGCGGCGAGCTCGGTGACGTTGATGCCGCGGCGCGGCACGCTCGTGAGCAACCGGAAGTGCGACCCACGCAGTCCACCCAGGTCTCCCTGCCCGAGCACGTCGCGGACCTGTTCCATCAGCCAGGCGGCCATCATCGGGACATGCGGGCCAGCGAGACCCTCGGGTACATGGTGTCGGCGAAGCCCCTTGACGGCAGTCATAAAGCAACCTTACCTTCTTAGAAGCAGGAAGGTTGCTTTACCACCTGGGAGGGCGCGCCATGACGGGTCGGGCAGCGGTGCTGGGGTCGGCCGACGTCGGCGAGACCGTGCTGGCCGGCATGGTGGCCGCAGCTCGGTGTCGACGAGGCGAAGGTGACGGCCTCCTGCGCCGAGGTTGTTCCTTACGACCTCCAGGCGCTCACGACCGGCGGGCGGTTCTGGGTTCGAGGGACCGCACGCCACGGGTGCACCGAGTCGCCGTACGCCTTCTTCGTCAAGCTCGTGCAATCGTGGGCCCGGTCGCCGCTGTTCGACCTCGTGCCCGCCGATCTGCGCGCGCACGCCCTCGCGATGGTGCCGTGGCATCGCGAGCCGGACGTCTACCGGTCCGATCTCGACAACCGGTTGCCGGACGGGCTGAGGCTGCCCCGCTCCTTCGGCGTCTTCGACATCGACGAGATGTCCGCCTCGGTATGGCTCGGCGTCGTCGACGCCGAGCCGGTGCGCTGGGACGTGCAGCGCCATGCCGCGGCGGCGTACCTCCTCGGCCGCCTGGCTGCCCGCGAGGACATCGCCCCGATCGCCGAGCTCGGGGCCGTGCCGCAGCCGGCACGCACCTATGCCTCCGGACGGGTCCAGCATGTCATCGCGCCGGCGCTGCTCGGCGACGAGATCTGGTCGCATCCGCTCGTCGCCCAGACCTTCGACGACGCCCTTCGCGACCGGCTGCGCGACGCGACCGGGCGGTTGCCGGCGATGCTCGACGAGCTCGACGCGATGCCGGTCGGAACGCTGCACGGCGACGCGTGCACCCGCAACCTGCTCGTCGAGTCGAGCCGGGATGGCTTCGTGCTCATCGACTTCGGCTTCTGGGGGCGCGGCCCCCTCGGCTTCGACCTCACCCAGCTAGTGCTCGGCGAGGTCCAGATGGGCGAGCGGCCGGCGGCGGAGCTGCCGGAGCTCGGGGCGGCCTGCCTTGCCGCCTACGTCGAGGGACTGCGAGCCGAGGGCACCGAGGTCCCGGTCGCGACGGTGGCCCGCGCCCACGCGCTGCTCGCACTGCTGTTCTCCGGCCTGTCCGCCATCCCGTTCGAGGACCTCGGCGGCCCTGTCACCGACGAGCTGGTGCGGGTCGCAGGGGAACGGGCGGCGGCGGCGACGTTCATGCTCGACCTGGTCGACGCGACGCAGCCCTGAGCGGATCGCGGCCTTCAGTGCGCGGCGGCGTCAGAGTCTCCGGTCGGCGAGGACCGGGAACGACGCGCGAGTCCGCGACACGAGCTCGTCCTCCAGCGTGACGACGAGTACCTCCTGCACGTCCGGCCCCGCCTCGGCGAGCACCTCGCCCCAGGGGTCGACAACGGCGGAGTAGCCGCCCATGGTGACCCCAGCGTGTGTGCCCGCCGTGTTGCAGGCCAGCAGGTAGCTCTGGTTCTCGATCGCGCGGGCGCGGGCCAGCAGCCGCCAGTGACCGACCCGCTTCGCCGGCCAGGCCGCGGGCAGCAGGACGACCTGCGCGCCGCAGTCGAGAAGCCCGCGGAACTGCTCGGGGAACCGCAGGTCGTAGCACGTCGCCAGGCCGAACTGGTCGTGCACGACCGGGCCGTCGCCCGCGGTCATCAGCTTCGGCTCACCCTCGCCGAAGCCGAACAGGTGCACCTTGCGGTACGTCGTCAGGATGCTGCCGTCGCGGTCGAGCAGGACCGAGGTGTTGAACAACCGACCCGCGTCGTCGCGCTCGACGAACGAGCCCATGTGCACGACCGCGCCGAGGTCACGGGTCGCCGCGCGGAGCGCAGCGACGACGTCGCCGTCGAGCGACTGCGCGGTGTCCTCCCAGGCGTCGTAGGAGAAGCCGCCGTTCGGCCACAGCTCGGGCAGCAGCACGAGGTCGGCACCGACCTGCGCGCGCACCAGCTCGGCCACGCGCACGGTCCGTTGGTCGATGGTCTCGGTGTCGTCGTACCCGAGCTGGATGACGTGGGCCTGCACACGCCCTAGCCTCGCACGCGTGACGACCGAGATGCAGACCCAGCTCGCGGCGTACGCCGATGCGCTGCGCGACGTCCTCGCGGTGGCCGAGTCGGTCGAGGCCGACGAGTGGACGCTGCCGACCGCCTGCCCCGGGTGGTTGGTGCGCGAGCAGGTCGCGCACGTCTTAGCCGTCGAGCGCCAGCTGAGCGGGCAGCCCGCGCCGCCCCGCCTGGAGACCTACCCCCCGCACGTGCGCAGCCCCTCAGGCGAGCACATGGAGGCGGGCATCGCCGCGCTGCGCGACCTCGCTCCCGCCGAGCTCGTCACCGGGCTCGCCGGCACCGTCGAGCTGCGGCTGGCCCAGCTGGAAGACATCGATCAGGACCCCGCGACCGCCGTGACCGGCACCCTCGGGACCCAGGTGCCGCTGGCGCGGTTCGTGCCGATCCGGGTGCTCGACCTGTGGACCCACGAGCAGGACCTGCGCCAGGCGGTCGGCCGTCCGGGTGGCCTGGACGGCGCGGCGGCGCGCCTGTCGCACGACACGATGGTCGGCTTCCTGCCCCACGTCGTCTCGCAGGTGGGCGCACCGGCGGGCACGACGATCGCCCTCGAGGTGACCGGCCCGCTGGCCGTGAGCGTCTCGGTGTCGGTCGGCGCGGACGGTGCGCCGGCGCCCGTCGAGCACCTCGACGGACCGGCGACGGCCACCGTGCGCACCGACTCGTGGACCTTCATGCGGCTGACCGCCGGCCGGGTCGACCCGGCGGCCGCCGACGTCGACGTCGACGGCGACCCGGAGCTCGGCGCGCGTGTCCTGAAGGAGCTGAACATCAGCCCCTGACTGCCGGCACCCCTCGGCGCGCCGGGGCGAGGCGTGGCGCGGCCGGGTCTCGGCCCGCCAAGACGAGCCCGAGGGTCCCGACCGCGAGCAGAGCGGCCCACCGGATGACCGTCGCGGTCGCGGCCGGGTCGCCCGTGAGGGAGAACCGGCCCGGCAGCTGGTGGATCAGCAGGGCGATCACCGCCGTCGCCGCAGCGGCCCCGGGGCCGGGCTCGTCGAGGTCTCCCAGCCGCCTGGCCGAGGCCGCGACGGCGAGCACG
This sequence comes from Actinomycetes bacterium, assembly GCA_036269735.1. Lineage (GTDB taxonomy): Bacteria > Actinomycetota > Actinomycetes > JACCUZ01 > JACCUZ01 > DATBDW01. The sequence goes on along the minus strand of DATBDW010000187.1, from coordinate 30,083 downwards.
AGGATGGTCCAGGCCAGGGCCTGCAGCGAGAGTTCGGCCCAGGGCAGCCCGGTCGCCGACGTGGCGGCCGCCCAGGCGAGGACACCGGCCCAGAGCGTGCCGACCAACACCAGCCCGACCAGCACCGGGAGGGCGGTCCGCCACGAGAGCGGCAGCGGCACCGCGGCGGTCGTGGCGCGCGCGGGGTCGTCGAGCAGGAACGCCGTGCCGACCCCGAGGACCAGCCCGCAGGTCTGCAGGACCTCGACGCCGGGGCCCGCGGTCGTCGAGTCGTGGTGCCACCAGAGCAGCAGCCCGACGAGTACGCCGGAGAGGAGCAGGGGCGTCCAGCGCACCGACCGGCGTACCGGCCTCGCGAGCTCTCGCAGCTGTGTCGCTCTCCCCGTCATGGCAGCTGCAGGGCGCCGGCGACGAGGGCGGCCACGCCGAGCCCTGCCCCGGCGGCGAACGGTAGCCAGCGCCGGCGAGCGACGGGCAGCAGAGCGCCCGCGGCCGCAAGCCCGCACAGGGCGACGAGGTAGGTGAGGTGCCAGCTCGAGGAGCCCGGGACCCGCGCGGGGATCACGTCGTTCTTGGACCACACGACGAAGTCGCAGTACGCGCCGAGGTAGGGCCGGGGGCCGGACACCCAGTAGTTCGCGGCGACCAGGCCGACGGCGACGGCCAGCGGCGCGCCGGGCCACGGCAGCAGCCGGGCGACCGCGACGCCCAGCAGGCCGGCGCCGAGGACGGCCACGGGGACGCAGGCGAGCTGCGTCCGCAGCACGTCGATGTCGACGCTGCCGTCGAAGCTCACATAGGCCATGGCGTCGATCGCCGCGACGACCACCGCCGGGGCGGCCGACGCGACGAGCGGGGCCGCGGTTCGGTGCAGCGCCGGGAGCGGCAGTCCGCCGGTCCAGTCGTCGACACCGGCCCGGCGCGACGAGGTCGCCACCAGGTTGACCGCGACGAAGACCGGGATGCCCACGAGGAAGACGGGCAGGGCAGTCAGCATCGTGTACTGGTCGTAGGGCTTGCTGGGCGCGTTGACGAACAGCGCCAGGAGGTACCAGAGCAGGCCCAGCAGGAAGACGGGGTGCCGCAGGATCCGCACCGCGTGGATCCGGGCCAGGTCGGGCACCAGGGCCCACGGGCCGGACCCGCCGACCCGCAACGGCCGGGTGGTGCGCGGGCGGCCGGCGGTCATGAGGTCGCCGCTCATGCCGCGGCCGTCCGTCCCGTGCCGGATGTGACGGCGTCGCCGACGAGCAGCAGGTAGGCGTCCTCGAGGGTCGGGCTCACCGTCGTGGCACCGATCGGTGCCTCGTCGCCGATGTTGCGCATGTCCCCGTCGGCGGTCCGCCACGCCAGCCGGGCTGCCGGCGAGCGGGTCGGCTCGAGCCAGACCCGTCCCGCCGCGGTGGCCGTCAGGGCGGCCGGGCTACCGTCGAAAGCGACCCGACCGCGGTCGATGACGACCACGTGCGGGCACAGCGCGGCCACGTCCTCGGTCTGGTGCGTCGACAGGAGCACGCTGCGTCCCTCCCCGACGCGGGACACGAGGTCGCGGAACCGGAGCCGCTGCTCGGGGTCGAGGCCGGCCGTCGGCTCGTCGAGCACGACGAGCTCGGGGTCGCCGAGCAGCGCCTGTCCGACGCCGACCCGGCGCTTCATGCCGCCCGACAGCGCCCGGATCCTGCGGCCGGCGACGTCGGCCAGACCGACCACGTCGATCACCCGGCGTACCTCGTCGTGACGAGACCGGCGGTCGGTGAGCTCCTTGAGGATGCCGACGTAGTCGATGAACTCGAAGACCGTAAAGCTGCGGTGGAAGCCAGGCTCCTGCGGCAGGTAGCCGAGGTGGCGGCGGATCTCGAGGCGGTCGTCGGGATCCTGCGGGTTGCGGCCGAGCAGCCGCAGCGAGCCGCCGTCGGGGGCGAGCACCGTCGCGAGCATCCGCAGCAGCGTCGTCTTGCCGGCGCCGTTGGGTCCGAGCAGACCCGTGACCCCCTGGCCGGCGTCGAACGTCACCCCGTCGAGAGCGCGCGTGCGCCCGAACGACTTGGTGACCTCGGCCACCCGGATCGTGCTCACGCGGACCTCCCTGTGTCGAAGCTGAACCGGGACCGCTGGGCGACCAGCGCGAGCACCGCGACCGCGACCACCGCGGCGGCGACGAGCTGCCCCACCGGCCCGAAGGCCGCCAGTCGGACGCCGGTGCCTCCCTGCACGAGCAGCACGACGCCCACCCACGAGGTGAGGACGCTGGCCGCCGCCCATACCGGCGCGATGCGGGCGGACAGCGCCAGGGTCGTGGACGTCAGGGCCAGGGCCGGCAGCAGCCACGCCGCCGCGGTCCAGCCGTGGCCGAGCAGCAGCAGCGAGCCGAGGCCGGTCAGCAGCATGGTCCCGCCGACCACGGCCAGGCTGCGCAGCAGCATCAGCCGCATCAGCGAGTACGGCGCGGAGACCGCAAGCTCGTAGGACGGGTCGCCGTGCCGCCCGTAGGCCGCGGCCACACCCGCGACCGGAAGCATGGGGGCGACGGTCAGGAAGATGAGCAGGCCGCGCGTGGACGAGCCGGACGCGGCGACGGCGAACGCCACGCCGATCGAGAGGGCCGCCAGCCACGACGTGACCATCGACGGGGTCGCGGCGAGCAGCCGCGCCGTGTCCTCCGGTACGCCGAGCCGGCTCAGCGCCCGCTCCGGCCAGGGCCGGGACAGCTCCTCGACCCGGTCGTCGACCTCGGCCCAGATGCCGGCGAGCCGCGCCGGAGCGACGGCGGGCTCGAGCCGGGCCCGGCAGTCCGCGCAGGTGATGAGGTGCGCCTCGGCGGAGGCGGCGACCGCGGCGGTGGTGTCGCCCGCGGCATAGCGCTCCAGCGTGACGTCGTCGATGTGCCAGCCCGTGGTCGTCATGCCAGTGCCTCTCGCATCTGCGCCTTCGCGCGCATCATCCGGGTCTTGACCGTTCCCGTCGGGAGCCCGAGCAGGGCGCCCGCCTCGCGGCTGGTGAGACCATCCAGCACGGTGGCCTGGACGACTGCCCGCAGCTCGGGGGAGAGCTTGCCCAGCGCACCGGCGAGGTCGCCGTACTCGACGCCGGAGAGCACCCGCTCCTCGGCCGACGGCTCGCTCCCGGCGTTGCCGGCGAGCTCGTCGACGAGCTCGACGGTCGGGCGCGGCCGGGCGCGCACCTGGTCGATGAGGCGGCGTACGCCGATGCCCCAGATCCACGCGGCCACCTCCCCACGGCCGTCCCACCGGCCCGCGGAGCGCCACACGGCGACGAAGGTGTCCTGGACGGCCTCGTCGACGAGCGCCGCGTCGTTGCAGCGCCGGGTCAGGCGGAGGACGAGCCAGGGAGCATTGCGGGTGTACAGCGTCTCCAGGGCCGCGCGGTCCCCCGTCGCGACGCCGTGCACCAGCACGGCATCGCTCGGCGGGTCCAGCGCGGGCTCGGGCACGGGTCTCACTGTGGCCTCGTACGTCAAGGTCTGCACGACTTCAGAACGGCACGGTGACGCAGGCGAGCCGGGCACCGGCGTTGCCGGGCGGGACCTGGCCCCCGGTGCTCGTGGTGTCGCGGTGCAGGATCACCGACCGGGGGCCGCCACTGGCGGTCGGCCGGACGGTCCAGTCGACGACGGTCTGCGCGCGTCCGTTTCCGTCCGCATTGGTCTCCATGTCCAGCCAGACCTCGTTGGCGGGGTTGGCGTACGCCGCGTCCACCGACGACACGGTCTCGCTGCCGGAGACCGCCGGGTCGGGCACGTTCTCGTAGTGCGCGCCGGCCGCCGAACCCGTCGCGCCGCAGGGCCGGTAGTGGATGTGGGCGCCGTAGGACTCGTCCGGCAGCAGGCCCCAGACGTGCAGCGTGACCACGGTGCGGCCGCTGCCCGTGGGGACCGCGTGCACCTCGACCCGCGCGCCGACCGGGACCTGCGCCGGGTCGTAGGTGAAGGCGTTCGTCGCGGCGGCGGGCACGGCGAAGGTGCCACTGGCACCGACTGGCCCGACCGAGGCACCCGCCGGGGTCGTCGCCAGGACGACGGCGACGACCGTGCCCAGGCCGGCGACTGCGGCGAGGACGGCGAGGCGGCGAGCGGGCTGGCGCGTGGTGCGATGCATGGGGACCTCCGGGCGGGACGCTGTGACGTCACCCCTGTCGGTCCGCTCCCCCCGAACGGTTCACCAACGAACGCAAGCCGGCCACGTCAGCATGCGGGCACCCGCCGGATCACGGCTGCGTGCGTGTCGTCGGGTCAGCAGACGTGCTGTACGTGGTCGACGCCCGTGGCGGGGCTACCAGAGCAGCGCGGTGGCCGGGTCCTCGAGCACCCGGGCGATGTCCGAGAGGAACATCGAGCCGAGCTGGCCGTCGATCAGCCGGTGGTCGAAGGAGATCGCCAGCTGCGTGACCTGCCGGACGGTGACCTCGCCCTCGTGCACCCACGGCATCGGCCGGACCTGGCCGAAGCACAGGATCACCGACTCGCCGGGGTTGAGGATCGGCGTACCGGAGTCGACGCCGAAGATGCCGACGTTGGTGATGGTCATCGTGCCGCCGGACATCTCGGCCGGCTGGGTGCGCCCGGCCCGCGCGGTGTCGACCAGAGCGGCCAGCGCGTCGGCCAGCTCGCGCAACGACAACGCGTCGGCGTCCTTGATGTTCGGTACGACGAGTCCGCGCGGCGTTGCGGCTGCGATGCCGAGGTTCACGTAGTGCTTGACCACGATCTCCTGCGCCGCCTCGTCCCAGGCGGCGTTGACCTCGGGGTTGCGCTTCGTCGCGAGCAGCAGCGCCTTCATCACCACGAGCAGCGGGCTGACCCGCACGCCCTGCCAGTCGCGGTCGGCCCTGAGCCGCTCGACGAGCTCCATCGTGCGGGTGACGTCGACGGTCACCCACTCCGTCACGTGCGGCGCGGTGAACGCCGAGGACACCATCGCCTGCGCGGTCATCTTCCGCACGCCCTTGACCGGCACGCGAGTCTCGCGCTCTCCCGTCGACTTGTCAGCCGCTGGACGCCCGATAGGTCGTTCTCCGGCTGACAGGTCGGCGGCTTGCTCGACGTCGCCGCGCGTGACGACGCCGCCGTCGCCAGTGGGTGTGACGGTCGCGAGGTCGACGCCCAGGTCCTTGGCCAGCTTGCGGACCGGCGGTTTCGCGAGGGCGCGGCTCGTCGCGGTGTCGCGTGCCGACGGGACGGTGCGCGCGGGGGCGACGTCGGGGACCTGCTCGCCCTCCGGCTCCTGCACCGGTGTGGGCGTGGTCATCATCGACGTCTGCACGGCCTGCTGCGCGGTGGCCGCGGAGGCGCCGGCCGGGGTCGCGCCCTTGCGGGGCCGGCGGACCGCACTGGTCGTCCGCGGCCCGTAGCCGACGAGAACCGAGGTGCGCCCACCCGGTGCGGGACCGCCGATCAGGCCGGGCTCGACGGCCAGGTCCTCGGCGGGAGTGCCTACTGCGGACGGGTCCTCCGGGATGGCGGGAAGCATGTCGTCTCGGGGCGGGGCAGCAGCCGGCCCGCTGCCGTCGTCGACGGTGATGATCGGCGTACCGACGTCGACGGTCGTGCCCTCCTCGACCAGCAGCTCGGCCACGACACCGGCGAACGGCGAGGGCAGCTCGACGAGGGACTTCGCCGTCTCGATCTCGACGACGATCTCGTTGACCTTCACCGTGTCGCCGGGCTTCACCTTCCACGACACGATCTCGGCCTCGGTGAGACCTTCGCCGACGTCAGGGAGCTTGAACTGCTTCATCGGGACGGGACTCCTAGCGGCATCAGTACGCGAGCGATCGGTCGACGGCGTCAAGGATTCGGTCGAGGTCGGGGAGGTAGTCCTCCTCGACCCGGCTCGGCGGGTACGGCGTGTCGAAGCCGCCGACCCGCAGCACCGGCGCCTCCAGGGCGTAGAAGCAGGACTCGGTGATCCGGGCCGCGACCTCGGCACCCATGCCAAGGAACACCGGGGCCTCATGTACGACGACGAGCCGGCCGGTCCGCTCGACCGACGAGCGCAGCGTCGGCATGTCCAGCGGCGACAGCGAGCGCAGGTCGACCACCTCGATCGAGGTGCCCTCCTCGGCCGCCGCGGTGGCGGCCTCCATCGCGGTCTTCACCGTCGGGCCGTAGGCCGCGACCGTGATGTCCGCGCCCTCGCGCACGACACGGGCGGCCGACATCGGTAGCGCCTGCTCGAGGGTGAGGGACTCGTCGAGCTCGGCCTTCTCCCAGTAGCGGCGCTTGGGCTCGTAGAGGATGACGGGGTCGTCGCTGGCCACCGCCTGCTGCACCATGAAGTAGGCGTCGACCGGGTTCGAACAGGCGACCACTTTGAGACCCGCGGTGTGTGCGAAGTAGGCCTCGTTGCTCTCGCTGTGGTGCTCGACCGCGCCGATGCCGCCGCCGACCGGGATGCGTATGACGACCGGCAGGCTGATCTTGCCCAGCGCGCGGGCCCGCATCTTGGCCAGCTGGCTGACGATCTGGTCGAACGCGGGATACACGAAGCCGTCGAACTGGATCTCGCACACCGGCCGGTAGCCCCGCAGCGCCAGGCCGATCGCCGTACCGATGATTCCCGACTCGGCCAGGGGCGTGTCGATGACGCGGTCCTCGCCGAAGTCCTTCTGCAGGCCGTCGGTGACCCGGAAGACACCCCCGAGCTTGCCGACGTCCTCGCCCATGACGAGGACCTTCGGGTCGGCCTCCATCGCCCTGCGCAGGCCCATCGTGATGCCCTTGGCGAGCGTGATCTGGCTCATGACTGCTCGCTCCCCTCGAACGTGTCGAGATAGGCGGCGAACTGCTCGCGCTCCTCGTCGATCATCGGGTGCGCCTCGGCGTACACGTGGTCGAAGATGGACAGCGGTTCTGGGTCGAGCATGTCGAGGCAGCCCTGGCGCACGTGCGCTGCCAGCTCGTCGGACTCGGTCTCGAGCGCGTCGAGGAACGGCTGGTCGATCTTGCCGGTGCGCACCAGATAGGCCTTGAGCCGCTCGATCGGGTCCTTGAGCTTCCAGGACTCCAGCTCGTCGGTGAGCCGGTAGCGCGTCGGGTCGTCCGACGTCGTGTGCGCGCCCATCCGGTAGGTGTACGCCTCGACCAGGGTCGGGCCGTTGCCCTCGCGCGCGTTCTGCAGCGCGGCCTTCGTCACAGCCAGCACGGCCAGCACGTCGTTGCCGTCCACCCGGATGCCGGGGAAACCGAAGCCCATCGCCCGCTGGTAGAGCGGGATGCGGCTCTGCTTCTCGATCGGCTCGGAGATGGCCCACTGGTTGTTCTGGCAGAAGAAGACCACGGGGGCGTTGAAGACGCTGGCGTAGATGAACGCCTCGTTGACGTCGCCCTGGCTGGTCGCGCCGTCACCGAAGTAGGCGATGACCGCGCTCTCGGCACCGTCCTTCTGCATGCCCATCGCGTAGCCAGTGGCGTGCAGCGTCTGGGCGCCGATGACGATCGTGTAGAGGTGGAAGTTCTTCTCGTTCGGGTCCCAGCCGCCGTGGTTGACGCCGCGGAAGAGGCCGAGCAGGTTGAGCGGGTCGACCCCGCGGCACCAGGCGACGCCGTGCTCGCGGTACGTCGGGAACGCGTAGTCGTCCTCGCGCATGGCCCGGCCCGAGCCGACCTGCGCAGCCTCCTGGCCGAGCAGGCTGGCCCAGATCCCCAGCTCACCCTGGCGCTGCAGAGCAGTGGCCTCGGCGTCCACCCGGCGGACCAGGACGAGGTCGCGGTAGAGGCCGCGCAGCTCCTCGTCGGTGACGTCTACGGAGTACGTCGGGTGCGTGACCCGCTCGCCCTCCGGCGTGAGCAGCTGCACGAGCTCCGGCTCGCTCGGCGTGGCCGAGGGGATCGGCGGCATCGCGACCCCCGGGCCGGCGCTGACCGGCTCTGTGGCGGATCCGACGCTGGCGGACTCGGCACTGGCGCTCACGGGCACTCCTCGCTCGCTCGCCGGCAGCGGGTCGCCGCGGGATCGCCGCGGTGCTGCCGTCGTGCTGTGCTCGCGGGTACGCGAGCCGGGGGGGTCGGCCCGGCTCGGCGTACCCCGGGGTGGGTGGGGTGCGGCTCACAGGGTGAGACGCGAGCCCCAAGGTACCTGCGCAAGTCGGTCCGCCACGAACCGGGCGTCAGTGCGTGGCGTGGCCCAGCGCCTTGCCGTGCTCGACCCCCACGGTGGGGGTGACGGCTACGGTCGGTGTCGGTGCCGGGGTCGCAGGTACGGACGGCGCGACGTGGACCGGCCCCTTGGCGGGCAGGGCCGGCTTGTCGGGCTTGTCCGCTCTGGCGGCCTGGGCCCCTTGCCGGGCTTGGCGGCCGGGCCGGCGGTGGGCGCAGGGCGCTGGCCGACCGCCTGGCCGGCCGCGACCGGCGTGAGCGGGGCGCCCGGCTTGCTGGCCTTGACCGGCTTGCCGGAGACCTCCGAGGCCCGGAGGTTGCCGACGCCGTGTCCGCTGACCCGGGCCTCCGGGGCGGGGGTCAGCGCGAACATGGTGATGGTGTCGGCCGGGTGGGTCGGGTGCACCGGGTGGACCGGGTGCACCGGACGAGGCGCCTGGACGTGCCCGGCGGGGGACGGCAGCGCGACGGGGACCACGACGGGTGGCGCGGGCGGCGTCTCGGCGGGTGACGGGGCGGGTCCGGGTGTCGGCGCCGCGGCCGGGGTCGCGCCGCCGGTCGCGGACAGGGAGACTCCGCCGGGGCCGAGGAGGAAGCTGCCCGGCTGGACCGGCCCACCGCCGCCGCCCTGGTGGGTCTTGCTCGGCCCGGGGCCGCCGGTGGAGCCGCCCGGGGTAGGGCTCGGCGTCACGACGACGTCGCTGGGCGCCGCCGCCGTGCGGCCGGGCCGGCCGGCGGCCGGGGGGCCGCCCAAGTCGCGAACGTCCCCGGCGGTGACCACGCCCAGAGCTGCCAGGGTCCCGGCGCTGAGCAGCGCGAGGACACCCGTCGCTACACCGGTGGTACTCCCGGTGTCGCGGCGGGCGTGCTTGCCGCTCCGCCTGCTCAATGCGTCCCGTTCTGGGGTGGTCTGAGGTGTCGCTCGCCGCACGATTCTTAACTTCGCGTGACGACGTGGACACCATATGTCGCAGAACGGGCGGCGGGCAGGGCCGTTCCAGTGATTGTCCTCGGCAATCTGGGGCCGCCGGGGCGGTCCGGGCGCCAGCGACATCTGCTGGACCGGCCGCGACAGCAGCAACGTAGGGTATGGCTCATGACAGGGCGGGCGGTCGCAGTCGCGCCGGCCCGCGTGGGGACGATGTGGCTCGCACTGATCACCGTCTACCTGGTCTGGGGCTCGACGTACCTTGCGATCCGGGTCGTGGTCCGCACCGCGCCACCGCTGCTCGCGATGGGCGTGCGGTTCCTGGTGGCCGGCGTCTTGCTCGCCGCGGTCATCGCGCTCCGGTCCGGCCCGCGAAGACTGGCCGTCGACCGGCGCCGGCTGGCCGGCAGCGCGCTGGTCGGCCTGCTCCTGCTGCTGGGTGGCAACGGGCTGGTGGCCGTCGCCGAGAAGACGGTGCCGTCGGGCCTGGCCGCGCTGGTGGTCGCGTCGACCCCGTTGTGGCTCGTCGTGCTGCGACTCGCGGTGGCTCGCGAGCGCGTAGCGCGGCTCAGCCTGCTGGGCACCGCACTGGGTTTCGCCGGCATCGCCGGGCTCGTTCTGCCCGGTGGCCTGACCGGACCGCACGGCACACCCGTCCGGGTGGCCGGGCTGCTCGTCGTCGTCGCCGCGGCCGCCTCATGGGCGCTGGGGTCGTTCGTCAGCAGCCGGGTCCCCATGCCCGCGGACGCCTTCGTGGCGACGACCTGGGAGATGCTGGCCGGCGGCGTCGGTCTGATGCTTGCCGCTGGCGCGGCCGGCGAGTTCAAGGACTTCCAGGTCACCGACGTGTCGGGCCACGCCTGGTTCGCGCTGGCCTACCTGGTCGTCGTCGGGTCGATCGTCGCGTTCTCGGCGTACGTGTGGCTGCTGGCGAACGCGCCGATCTCGCTCACCGCGACCTACGCCTACGTCAACCCGGTCGTCGCGGTGGCCCTGGGCGCGCTGCTGCTCGACGAGCCGGTCTCCGGCGCCGTACTGGTCGGCGGTGCGGTGGTCGTCGCAGGCGTCGGCCTGGTGGTCTCCTCCGAACGACCGCGCCGGCCTCCGGCACCCACCGAGTGCGGCCGGGTTGAGGGCGGCCCGGAGGTGGTAGATCTCCGGTCGTGATCCTGCGATGACGGCGCTGAGGCTCGGTCCGTTGCTGCGCCACGTGGGGGAGACCGACGCCACGGTGTGGGTCGAGACCAGCGAGCCGTGCACCGTCGAGGTGCTCGGGCACCGCGAGCGGACCTGGACGGTGGGCGGTCATCACTACGCCCTCGTCGTCGTGAACGGCCTCGAACCGGGGACGGCGACGGCGTACGACGTGCGGCTCGACGGCACGGTCGCCTGGCCGCCCCCCGACGACCCCGAGCTCGCGCAGCTGCCGCCGTCGCGGATCCGGACCCAGGACCCGGACACCCCGTTCCGGATCGTCTTCGGGTCGTGCCGCTACGCCACCCCGCACGCGGTCGAAGGCGATCGGCACTTCGCCGCGGACGCCCTGGACACCTACGGCCAGCGGATGGCGGGACTGCCGGACGACCGCTGGCCCGACGCGCTGCTCCTGCTCGGCGACCAGGTGTACGCCGACGAGCCCTCGACGGACGTGCAGGACCGGATCCGCGAGCGGCGCCCGGTCGACGTGCCGCCGTACACCCAGGTGAAGGACTACGAGGAGTACACCTACCTGTACGAGGAGAGCTGGTCGGACCCGCACGTCCGGTGGCTGCTGTCCACCATCCCGTCCTCGATGATCTTCGACGACCACGACGTGTGCGACGACTGGAACACGTCGGACCGCTGGCGCCGCGACATGCAGCGCACCTCGTGGTGGGAGGAGCGCATCATCGGCGCGCTGTCGTCGTACTGGGTCTACCAGCATCTCGGGAACCTCTCGCCGGAGCGGCTCGCGGAGGAACCGCTCTACCAGCGGGTCCGCGAGCACGACGGCGACTGCGAACCGATGCTGCGCGAGTTCGCCGCCGCCGCGGACAAGGAGGCCGACGGGCGCAAGGGCGCGCAGTGGTCCTACCGACGCGACCTGGGTGACGTCCGGCTGCTCGTCATCGACTCGCGGTGCGGCCGGATGCTCGACGCCGGCGACCGCTCGATGGTCTCCGAGCCGGAGTTCCAGTGGATCGAGGAGCAGGTGGTCGGCGACTACGAGCACCTGCTCGTCGGCACGTCGCTGCCGTGGCTGCTCGCCCGCGCCCTGCACGACATCGAGTCCTGGGACGAGCGGCTGGCCGCCGGCAGCCGTGGTCCGCGGGTGGCGGACTGGGCGGAGAAGATGCGCCGGGCCGCCGACCTCGAGCACTGGGCCGCGTTCCGCGAGTCCTTCGACCGGCTCACCGCGCTGTTCGCGTCGGTCGGGCGGGGCGAGCGGGCCGGCGCCGACGGGCAGGGCGGAACGCCGCCGGGCTCGATCTGCGTCCTGTCCGGGGACGTTCATCACGCGTACGCAGCCCGGGCGCACTTCGACGAGCAGTCGGCCGACCCGGTGCGTACCCCCGTCTACCAGCTCACCTGCTCTCCGGTGCACAACTACGTCCCCGGGGTCATGAAGCTGGCCTTCCGGGTCTCCTGGACGCGGGCGGCCGAGAAACTCACCCGGTTCCTGCTCGACCGGGTCTCCCGCCTGCCGCACCAGCCGCTGTCCTGGTCCCGCATCGCCGGGCCCTATTACGGCAACGAGATCGCCACCTTGCTGCTGGCCGGCCGGTCGGCCCGCCTGGTCATCGAGCAGTCCGGCCGGGACCGCTCCGGCACAGCACGCCTGCACCCGGTCTGCGACCTCGACCTCGCCTGAGGCGCACCCAGGATCCGCTCGTTTGCGACCTGAGTCCCCGACACGCCGGGGTCAGCACGGCGTGTCGCGTGAGCCATGTCGCAAACGACGGGTATCGACCCACCCACCGTGGTTGACACGGGTTCTTTCGAAGGTTTAGTTTCGAAAGGTGTCTAACGAACCTCCTGCCGCCGCGCCCGGCCCGCGGATCCTCGACGACGACCCGCTGGCGATGCGCGCACTGGCGCACCCGACACGGATCCGGCTGATCGAGGAGCTGACCCTGCGGGGCCCGATGACAGCGACCCAGGCGGCGGCGTACGTCGGGGAGTCGCCCTCGTCCTGCTCGTTCCACCTGCGGACGCTGGCGAAGTACGGCTTCGTGGAGGAGGCGCCCGGCGGGACCGGCCGCCAGCGGCCCTGGCGCGCGGTGAGCATCGGACACCGGTGGAGCTCGGGCCCGGGCACCGAGGCCAGCGCCCGCGCCGCGAGCGACACGCTCAGCGCGCAGGTCTGGCGCCGCGATGACGAGCTCCTCGCGGAGCACCTCGCCCGCCGCGACGAGCTGCCCGACGACTGGACCCAGGCGGTCGTCCACTCCAACTTCGGCAGCTGGATGACGCCCGACGAGCTGGCCGCGATGGGCGCCGAGCTGCTCGCGATGTGGCAGCCCTACCTGGACCGGCTGCGCGATCCCTCGAACCGGCCGCCCGGGTCGCGCCTGGTGCACATGTCGGTGCACGGCTTCCCGCGGGCCGACGGGACGCCGAACGCGGCCGACCGCAACGAGGTTCACAACGACGCTCCTGCGGGCGGCGACCACGAGGACGGGGACTCCGATGCGTGAACTGTTGCGACTGCGCGACTTCCGGCTGTTGCTCGTCGGTCAGACGCTGTCGATGTTCGGCGACACGGCGATGCTGCTCACCCTGGGCATGTGGGCCAAGGACCTCACGCACTCCAACGCGGTCGCCGGCAGCGTGTTCGCGGTGCTCGGCCTCCCGGCGCTCGTCGCGCCCCTGGGTGGGCTGGTGATCGACCGGTTCCGGCGCCGCCAGGTGATGATCGTCGTGGACCTCGCGACCGGCGCGGCGCTGCCGCTCCTGCTGTTCGTGCACGACCGCAGCGACCTGTGGCTGATCTACCTCGTCGCGCTGCTCTACGGGGCGTCGCTGATCCTGTTCTCGTCGGCCCGGTCGGCACTGCTGCACACGATGCTTCCGGACGACCTGCTCGGACCGGCCAACGGCTCCCTGTCCACGGTGCGCGAGGCGCTGCGCCTCATCGGCCCCGCGGCCGGAGCCGGGCTCTACGCGTGGCTCGGTGGCGGGTCGACTGCCGTCCTCGACTCCGTCACGTTCCTGGTCTCGGCCGGTGCCCTGCTCCTGATCCGTACACCGGAGGCCCGGCCACAACGCGAGCAGCACGAGTCGCTGCGGACCCAGGTGTCCATGGGCGCCCGGTACCTGTTCGGGAACCCGGTGCTGCGCGCCGCGGTAGTCGTCGTCGTGACGGCGATGCTCGCGCTCGGCCTCGCCGAGTCGGTCTTCTTCGCCGTGGTCGACCAGGGGCTGCACAAGCCGGTGACGTTCCTCGGCCTCCTGCAGAGCGCGATGGGCGTCGGCGCGGTGGTCGGTGGCGTCCTCATCACCGGCCTGATCCGGCGCACCGGCGAGCTGCGACCGGTCAGCGTGGGCATCGGCCTGGTCGCGGCCGGGTCGGCGCTCTCGATGGTGCCGTCCGCGTGGGTCGTGGCCGGCGCGATGGTGCTGATCGGTGCTGGGCTCCCGGTCACCGTCATCTGCATCACGACGATCCTGCAGCGGCGGACGCCGTCCGCGATCCAAGGGCGCGTCTTCACGACGTTCGAGATGCTCACCGGCGTACCGCAGGTGACGTCGATCGCGGTCGGCGCGGCGCTGGTCGCCTTCGTCGACTTCAGAGTGCTGCTCACGGTGATGGCCGTCGGTCTGGCAACAGCTGCTGCCTACGCCGCGGTGCGGCTGCACGAGGACGGGAGCGTCGCCCCGGAGCATCTGGCCGAGGTCGACACCGACGTCCCGGTCGTGGAGACCGGCGTCCGCGTCGACAGGTCTGTCTGAGCGTCGAACCCAGGCTGCCGGTCAGCGGTGGTCGACGTGGCCATCCTCGATGCACACGGCTCGGTCGGTGCGCACGTTCTCCAGCAGGCGGCGGTCGTGCGTGACGAAGAGCAGCGTGCCGTCGTACGTCTCCAGTGCCTGCTCCATGGCCTCGATCGCGGCCAGGTCGAGATGGTTCGTCGGTTCGTCGAGCACCAGCAGGTTGGCGTCGCGGGCCATCAGTAGCGCCAGGTCTGCGCGGGTGCGCTCGCCGGGGGACAGGGACGACACCGGACGCAGCACGTCGTCCGCGCCGAGCCCGAACTTCGCGAGCAACGTGCGCGCGTCAGCCACGTCCTGACCGGTGGCGTCGCGGAAGGCGTCGACGAGCTGCTCGTCGCCGGGGAAGGTACGGCGGACCTGGTCGATCTCGCCGACGACGACGCCGCGGCCGAGCCACGACCGGCCGGAGGTCAGCGGCAGCCGGCCCAGCAGCGCGGCGAGCAGGGTCGACTTGCCCGAGCCGTTGGGTCCGGTCACCGCGACCCGGTCACCGCGGCGGACGTCGAGGTCCACCGGCCCGAGCCGGAAGGCGCCGCGGTCGACGACCGCCCCGGCAAGCCCGGCCACCTCGTCCGGGCCACCCGAAGCGGGGGCCAGGGTCAGGCGCAGCTCCCATGGCTCGCGAGGATCGTGGACCTCCTCCAGCCGGTCCAGCTGGCGCTGCACCCGGGCCGCCGCCGCGCTCCGGCTCTGCGCACCAGCGAGCTGGGCCGAGCGCACGTTCTTGTCCGGCTCGTCCGCACGGGTCCGGGCGCTCGTGGCGCGGGACATCCCCTGGCGGGCCCACTCCTTCTCCCGGCGGCCCCGCTCGACGAGCGTGCTGCGTTGCTCGTCGTACGTCTCGTAGGACGCCCTCGCCGCCGCCCGAGCCCGGTCGCGCTCCTCGAGGTACGCCGCGAAGCCACCGCCGAAGACCGTGGCCTCATGGGTGAACTCGTCGAGCTCGACGACGTCGGTCGCCACCCGGTCGAGGAACGCTCGGTCGTGCGACACGACGAGCAAGGCGCCCGACCGTTGGGCCAGGTACGCCTCGAGCAGCGACAAGCCGTCGACGTCGAGGTCGTTGGTCGGCTCGTCGAGAAGCAGCACATCGGCCCGCGTCAGCAGCACCGCGGCCAGGCCGCACCGCGCGAGCTGGCCGCCCGAGAGCGCCACCGTCTCCTGGTCCAGCAGCGTCTCCGCGATGCCGAGCCCGTCGAGCACCTCAGGGACCCGGCCGTCGAAGTCCGCGCCGCCGAGCGCGAGCCAGCGCTCCAGAGCGTCGGCGTACCTCTCCTCGGACCCGGTGCTGCCGGCGGCGAGCGCGTCGGACGCCTGCCGCAGGCCGGCGTCCGCAGCGGCGACGCCGGTACGCCGGGTCAGGTGGGCCCGCAGCGTCTCGCCGGGCCGTCGGTCGCGTTCCTGGGGGAGCAGGGCCACCGTCGCGGTGGGCGGGTTGAGCCGGGCCGAACCGACCTCCGGCTCGAGCGCGCCCGACACGATCGCGAGCAGCGTCGACTTGCCGGCGCCGTTGGGCCCGACGACCGCGAGTCGGCTGCCCGGGCCGGCAGTCAGCGTGACGTCGGACAGGACGGTGCGGGCGCCGTAGGAGAACCCGACGGCGCGCAGGTCGACGACGGCGCTGGACACGGGGTAGGACGGTAGGCGGCTTCGCCCGGCAGGGCGAGCGAGATCCGCGCGGCCGCCGACGTTCGTTCGGCTCAGTCGATGCGCACGGAGCCGTGCGTTGTCGCGAACTGCACGGCGACCAGACCGGGCTCCTCGTCCTCGACCCAGTCGACGGTGAAGTCGAGCCCGTCGGGCGTCTCGCCGACCCACTCGACGACCTTGTCGCGGTCACCGCAGATCTCTACCTGCTCGATGTGCGGCGCATGGTCACTCTCGATGGACGGGTGCAGGTCGGGGGTCGTCCACTGCACGAAGAACGGCAGCGCGGGATCGTCGAGCAGATCGAGGACACCGATCTGCCGCCAGGTCAGGTCGGTGCCGTCGGGACGGCGGCGGTGACCCTCGACCGAGGGGCGCCCGAGGCGCGTCTCCACCACGACGATGTCGTCGACGGCGAGCACCCACGCCAGCCAGCCACCGCCGGCAGCGGTGCGGGCCTTGACGGCCTGACCGAACGGCGCCTTGTCGGCCGCGGGGTGGTCCAGTGCCGCGACGACCTCGAGGTAGACACCGCCGAGGAGAGGAAGCACGAAGTTGCGGGTGCCGAACCGCGGGTGGATCCCTCCGTCGCGGAACCCGGCACCCAGTGCGGCGCCCAGGCGCTGCGCGGTGGCGCCCAGCCCCTCGGGTCCCGCCGCGTAGGACAGGTGGTCGAGTCGCACGACGCGACCCTCTCACTTCCAGCTGACCGGCTCCGACCCGGGTCTGGACCACTTGTTGCCACCCGCTAACCAACCGGCAGGTCGCCGAGCCGGTGACAACAGCTCAGTGGACGGGGGCGAAGGCCTTGGCCACCTGGAGGAACAGGTCGTTGGCCTCGCGCTCGCCGATCGTGACCCGCGCACCCTCTCCGGAGAACGGCCGGACGACGACGCCGGCCGCCTCGCAGGCCGCCGCGAACTCGTCGGTGCGGGCACCGAGCCGGAGCCAGACGAAGTTCGCCTCGGACGGCGGCACCGTCGACCACCCCTGCTCGCGCAGCGCCTCCCGGACCCGGTCGCGCTCCTCGACGAGAGCGCCCACCCGGTCCAGCAGCTCGTCCTCCGCCGCCAGGGATCGCACGGCGGCGGCCTGGGCCAGCGAGCTGACGCCGAACGGTACGGCGGTCTTGCGCAGCGCGTCGGCGACCGCGTCGTGCGCGACGGCGAACCCGACCCGCAGGCCGGCCAGCCCGTAGGCCTTCGAGAAGGTGCGCAGGACGGCGACGTTCGGACGGTCGCGGTAGACCTCCAGCGCATCGGGCACGTCGTCGTCGCGTACGAACTCGCGATAGGCCTCGTCGATGACGACGAGCACGTCGGCCGGGACGCGGTCCAGGAACCGGGTCAGCTCTGCTCGGCGTACCGCTGCGCCGGTGGGGTTGTTGGGCGAGCAGACGAGGACCAGCCGGGTCCGCGCGGTGACCGCGTCGGCCATCGCGTCGAGGTCGTGGCGCTCGTCGGCGGTCAGGGGCACGGTCACCGACCGGGCGCCGGAGATCTGCACGACGATCGGGTACGCCTCGAACGACCGCCACGCGTAGACGACCTCGTCGCCCTCCCCGGCGGTTGCCTGCACCAGCTGCTGGAGCACGCCGACCGACCCGGTACCGGTCGCGACGTGCGTCGTCGGCACGTCGAAGCGGGCCGCGATCGCCTCGACCAGTCCGGTCGCGAACATGTCGGGGTAGCGGTTGACCGACCCCGCGGCGTCGGACAGGGTCCCGAGAACCGAGGGCAGGGGCGGGTAGGGGTTCTCGTTGCTCGAGAGCTTGTAGGCCGGCCGGCCGTCCTGCGCTGCGGCGGGTCGCCCGGGGCGGTAGGCGGGGATCCCGTCCAGGGCGTGGCGCAGGCGGGGCGTGGTCGGCGGATCGGTGCTCACGCGCGTCACCTTAAGACGTCGGGAGCGAGAGGGTCGCAGGCAGCGGGTCAAGCCGGTCAGGCGGCTGACGGCAGCGCGACGAAGCACTGGGTCGGGTCGTCGTGGTAGCGGGCCACGAGCTCGGCGGTCGCGCGGTCCAGCCGACGGTGCAGCGCCTCCCGGTAGGAGGACAGCACGCTCTCGGCCGAGGACAGCCGGGAGAACAGCTGGGCCCGCTCTGCGTCGTCGCCGACATCGACGCCGCTGGCCCACAGCTCGGGCAGGTGCGGCAGGATCGGCATGCCGCCGTCCGGGTGCAGCGTGATGATGACCTGGCGCGTGTTGGCCCCGCGCATCTCGGTGAGCGCCGCCGTGAGCCCGGCCCGGTCACCCGGGGCGTTCTCGGCGCGCAGCAGGTCGCGGCGGGCCTGGAGCAGTCGCCGCCAGTAGGAAGCCCGCAGCTCCTCGTCGAGCAGGGTGCGCCGGTAGGTGCGCAGCCTGGTCAGCGTCATGTGAGCCAGCTCGGCGCTCCGGGGCGGCGACGTCGTCGTACCCCTCGACGCCGGGGGCGAGGCAGGCCGCAGCGGGACGGCCGCCCCGGGAGGCTCGTCCGTCGCGGCGATCTGTCCCACCGGTGTCACGAGTTCTGTGTCGTCGCGATCACCGACCGCCTTGACCCCGCTCACCCCTGCGGAGTAGGACCAGCGCCCATCACGCCCGCGCGAGCACCTCGCCGTGCACGATGGCGAGCCATCCGTCGGCCTGCTCACCCCAGCTCGTCCAGGCGGCCGCGATGTCTGCGAGGTGCTGCTCGGTGGCCAGCCCGCGTTCGACGGCCTGCCGCGCGAAGTCCGAGGATGTGGCCCGGGTGGCCCAGCTGCCCGACCACCAGATGCGGTCGGCCGGGGTGGCGAAGCACCAGACCGACGCGGAAGCCGTCACGTCGGCGAAACCGGCCGCGTGCGCCCAGGACAGGAGGCGTCGCCCGGCGTCGGGCTCGGCCCCGTTGGAGCGGGCGACAGCGCGGTAGAGCCCGAGCCAGTCGTCGAGCCCGGGCAGCGCGGGCCACCAGGTGAACGCGGCGTAGTCGGCGTCGCGGACCGCCACCAGCCCGCCGGGTCGGGTGACCCGGCGCATCTCGCGCAAGGCCGCGACCGGGTCGGTCAGGTGCTGGAGCACCTGGTGGGCGTGGGTCACGTCGAACGTGTCGTCCGGCTCCTCGAGCGAGTAGACGTCGCCGGTGCGCACCTCGGCGGTCGGCGCGGCGGCCCGGGCCTCGCTGAGGACCGGCTCGGCGCGGTCGATGGCGACGACCCGCCCGGGTACCACAGCGGCCGCGAGGTCGGCGGTGATGGTTCCCGGTCCGCAGCCCACGTCGAGCAGCCGGTCACCGGGGCGCAGGTGCGGCAGCAGGTACGCCGCGGAGTTGGCCGCCGTACGCCACCGGTGCGACGTCAGGACGCTGTCGTGGTGCCCGTGCGTGTAGACGTCGGCCAGCCCCGATGCATCCGGATCGTGGGACGCCTGGTCTTGCATCATGATCGGACGGTACGCCGACGAGCCCGCCTGGTCAGCCCGCCGTCCAGCGGAGCAGGCGCGGCCGGGTGGCTCGCCGCAGCGCTTTCGGGTAGCGGGCCTCGGCCTCGCGCGCCGCGGCGACCTCCTGCCCGAGCAGCAGCCCGAAGGTGAAGCCGTTCTCGCCCGCGGCGTACGCGGCGACACCGAGGTCGCGCAGGACCGCTTGCGACGTGACGGCGTCCTGGTGCTCACCGAGCACCTCCTGCAGGTCCTCCATCCGCACGGCGAGGCGCTTCGCGATCCGGCCGCCGACGGGTGCGGCGGCCTCGGCCGCGTAGCGAGCCCGTTTGGCGGCCTTGCGGACCTCGTGCAGCTGATGGTCTCGGTCACCGCCCACCGGCTCGGTCCCGCGCGCCAGGCGGCGGACCCGGCGGACCGCCCGACCGACGAGTGCGGGCACCGCATCGGTCGCCGCGGCCGGCGCCGCCTCGGTGAGCGGCGGGTCGTCGACCAGAGCGTCGAGGCGGTCGAGCAGGGCGAAGTAGCGCTGGTCGCACAACGAGTCGGCGAGGACGGCGGCGGCGGCTCGCTCCTGCGCGCGCAGCTCGAGGGCGATGCGCCGGCGTACCGGCCCGAGGACGAGCTCGGCGGGGACCTGGTCCAGGGACGCTGTCAGCCGCGCGGCCTGGACCTCGGCGTCCCGGGCGCCGCCGAGAGCCGCGCCGAGCCAGCGCAGCTCGTCTCGGACCGGGTCGGTGACCGACCGGTCGAAGAGGGGCCGGAACGTCGCCAGGGCGCTGCGCAGCCTCCGCGTCGCGACCCGCATCTTGTGCACGGCGTCGGGCGAGTCGTGGCGCACGTCGCGGTCCCTGGCCAGCAGCTCGTCCACCTGTGACCGAAGGTGCTCGACAACAAGGGCGGCGGCCGAGTCGGGTGGCAGCGACGCAGACGGGGGCGGCGGAACGTCGAGCACCCGGGCGAGCTTGGACGAGCTGGCGGACGCCGGCAGGCCACCAGCCACGAGGAGGGCGCCGATGGCGGCCAGAACGTCGCGATCGCCCGCGACCAGCTCCACCTCGACCTCCCGCCAGGTCGAGACCACGACGCTGGCACCGAGTGGTTGCTCGGCCTGCACGAGGTCGTCGGCCAGCACGGCCAGGGCACCGCCCTCGACGTCGAGCAGCGGGTGCTCGGTGCGCTCGGTGCGCAGCACCGCGACCGGCACCAGCGGGCGGTCGCGGAGCAGCGCGCGCACCTCGTCGGTCAGCGCCGCGGGCGGTGCGGTCGACGACTCCCCAAGCGGCTCCCGCAGCTCGCGGCGTTCGTCGGCGCCGACGGGGAGCTTGAGGTGCCAGCCCTCGTCGTCCCCGCCGGTACGCCGGCGCAACGTGACCCGATGCCGGGCCAGGTCGAGCTGCGTGGTGTCCAGGTAGGTCGCCTCGAGGCGGGTGACGACCGGTTGACCTGCGCGAGCGACGCCCGGCACCGAGACGAGGTCGGGCAGCGCAGTCCCCGGCTCGGCGTCGAACTTGCGCTCGACCTCGCGATGCTCCGTCGTGCCGCTCACGCCACCAGGTGCCTCTCGGAAGTCGTCGTCGTGGCGTGCACCGTAGCCGCCTCAGATGAACGGGCGTTTCGCGGGCCCGCGGCCGAACACCAGCTGCACGGTGCGCGAGCGCGCGCCGAAACCGGCCCCCACCGGGCAGGTCCGAGACCGAGGGTCGGTCCGTGGAGTCCCGGATGCGTCAGCTCGATCTAGCTGTCGCACTGCCCGGCTCGCCCGGTGACGACCGATGCCGTGGGGATGGCCACCCCTTGTTCGTCGGTCGTTCATCTCCTGGGATCCGGACTGCGGGCGACGCCTCATACATTCGCCCCCGCCACCCGCCGCCCCCACCAACGGATCGAGGTCGACCCCTGAGCACCGCCTTGCGCGTCGAGACCTCTGTCGTCGTCGACGAATCACCGAGGAAGCTCTCCGGCCGCCCGACCGGCGGTGATCGGGCATTCGTGGTCATCGCGCGCTGCGTCGGCGCGACGTGCCTGGTGATCACCGGCGGGATCGCGTTCTTCCTGGCGTTGCAAGCCATCCCCACGATCCGCCACTACGGCCTCTCCTTCTTCACCCAGACGCAGTGGCAGCCAGAGGCCGACATCCTTGGGATCGGCGCAGTGCTGGTCGGCACCTTCGAGGTGGCGCTGGTCGCTCTCGTCATCGCCGTACCGCTGGCGCTCGCCACGGCGCTCTACATCAGCGAGTACGCACCCGCCCGGCTGCGCCCCACGCTGACGTCGATGGTCGACCTGATGGCCGCAGTGCCCAGCATCATCTACGGCCTGTGGGGCTTCTTCCTCCTCCAGCCGCATGCCAGTCACGTCGCCCTCTTCCTGCAGCGGCACCTCGGCTGGATCCCGGTGTTCGCCGTGGACGCCGACCCGAACGCGGCGACCTGGGACCGCTCGCGCTACACGGCGTCGGCATTCATCGCAGGGATCGCGGTGGCGATGATGGTCTTGCCGATGACCTGCGCCGTCATGCGGCAGGTCTTCTCCCTCGCTCCACAGAGCGAGCGCGAGGCCGCGCTCGCTCTCGGCTCCACGCGCTGGGGCATGATCCGCACGGTCGTGTTGCCGTTCGGGCGCGGCGGCATCATCGGCGGGACGATGCTCGGCCTCGGTCGTGCCCTCGGCGAGACCATCGCGGTCCTGCTGATCATCTCGCCGGCCTTCGACATCAAGCCACGGGTGCTCGAGATCGGGACCAATACGGTGTCGGCGCTCATCGCGGGACGGTTCGGCGAGGCGTCCGGCGCCCAGCTGTCGGCCCTCCTGACCGCAGGCTTCGTGCTCTTCCTGATCACCCTGCTCATCAACACGTTCGCCGCGATGTTGGTGGCGCGCAGCCGGTCCGGCGCCGGTACCGACGCCTGATGACGATCTCCCTCGAGCCGACGGGGGCAGCCGACGGTCCGCTGCTGCGTCCGGTACCGGCGACGACCATGCGCGACGAGCGGCTCCCCTCCGGCCCCGCGCCTCGGCGGCGCAAGGTGTCCGCCACGACTGCCGAGGACCGGTTCGTCACCGCAGGCTCGTGGGTGGCCGGTCTGGCGATTGCCTGGGTGGTCTGTTACCGCGTCATGCCCTGGCCCGGGGTATTGCCCCTGGCCGTCTGCTGGCTCCTGGCCAGCCTGCTCTTCCTCGCCGTCGCCTCGGCGATGACGGGGTCCGCGACCACCGTGCGCGACCGGCTGGCCACCGGCATCGTCACTGCCGGCGCGCTCACTGTCGGCTTCGCGCTGCTGAGCACGATCGTGTTCATCTTCGTGCGGGGCGCGCAGGCGCTGCCGCACCTCAACATGTACGTCGACGACATGAGTGGGGTCGGACCGCGTGATCCCTTCACTCAAGGCGGCATTCTGCACGCGATCATCGGCACCGCGATCGAGATCACGATCGCCGTCATCATCACCGTCCCGCTCGGGATCGGCACCGCGGTCTATCTGACCGAGGTCGGTGGCCGGTTCAGCCGCGTCGTGCGCACCGTGGTCGACGCCATGACGGCGTTGCCGTCCATCGTGGCCGGGCTGTTCATCTACACGACGCTGATCGTCGCGCTCGGCGTCCACCGGTCGGGCCTTGCCGCCAGCCTCGCGCTGTCGGTGATGATGCTGCCGATCATCGCCCGCGCCTCCGACGTCGTGCTGCGGGTCGTGCCCAGCGGGCTGCGCGAGGCCGGCCTGGCCCTGGGTTCCAGCCGGTGGCGGACCGTGTGGCACGTCGTCCTCCCTGCCGCCCGGCCCGGCCTCGCGACCGCCCTGATCCTCGGGGTCGCCCGCGGCATCGGCGAGACCTCGCCGGTGCTCCTGACCTCGGGCACCGCGTCCTTCGTCGTGACAGACCCGGTCCACGGCGTCATGAACTCATTGCCGTTGTTCATCTTCTCGACGGTGCGCAGCGGCGAGCCGATCTACATCGCGCGGGCCTTCGGTGCCGCCGCGGTCCTGATGACCTTCGTGCTCGGTCTCTTCGTCACCGCGCGAGTCCTCGCCCGGCCGGCCCGAACCCGGCGCCGCCGGCAGGCGTTCGCGTTCCTGCGGCCACACACTGACCAGGAGCACCTATGAATCGCCCGTCCGCCATTGCCGTCGCACTGCTCCTGGTGCTGCTCGCCGCGGTGGGAGGTGCGTCGCCGGCGGCCGCGACCTACACGCAGATCGAGGGTTCGGGGTCCACGTGGAGTGAGGTGATCCTCGACCAGTGGATCTCCGACGTGGACGCGCTCGGCATGAAGGTGACGTACAACGGTGGCGGCTCGTCGCAGGGCCGCAAGAACTTCGCCCAGTACGTCACCGACTTCGGCATCAGCGAGATCCCCTTCCAGGGCACCGACGAGTACGGGCAGTCGGACACGAGCAACGGCCGGCCGTACGCCTACCTCCCCATCGTCGCGGGTGGGACCTCGTTCACCTACCAGGTCCGCGTCGCAGGGAAGCTCGTCCGGGACCTGCGGCTCTCCGGCGGGACGATCGCGAAGATCTTCACCAACCAGATCGTCAACTGGAACGACCCCGCGATCACGAAGGACAACAACGGCCATGCCCTGCCGTCGCTGCCGATCACGCCGGTTGTCCGGTCCGACGGGTCGGGGACGACCGCACAGTTCACCACCTGGCTGGACAAGCAATACCCGTCCGACTGGCGGCCGTTCTTCGGACGGTCGGGCCTCACGTCGTACTTCCCGCGCAAGGGCCGTGCCATCGCGGCGGCCGGGTCCGACCAGGTCATGAACACGATCGCCGGGGCCGCGGGCAACGGGACGATCGGCTACATCGAGTACTCGTACCCGCTCAACAAGCACTACCCCGTCGTCAAGCTGCTCAACAAGGCAGGCTTCTTCGTCCAGCCCACGCAGTACAACGTCGCGGTCGCGTTGACCCACGCGCGGATCAACAGTGACCCGGCGTCGAAGGACTACCTGACACAGATCCTCGACGACGTCTATGCGGCGCCTGAACCCCAGGCCTATCCGCTCTCGTCGTACAGCTACATGATCCTGCCGACGGGTGCCGACGACCGCCGGATGACGACGTCCAAGCGCCAGACCCTCGTCGACTTCATGTTCTACTCGCTGTGCGAGGGCCAGAGCAAAGCCGGCGCCTACGGCTACTCCCCGCTGCCACTGAATCTCGTGGCTGCGGGCTTCACCCAGCTGACCAAGCTCGGCCAGGCCGACCCAGGCGTCGACATCGCGCACCGCGACGCGACGCGGTGCAACAACCCCACCTTCGTCAAGGGTGACCTGACGCGGAACCACCTCGCCGAGATCGCGCCGTCGCCCGCTGCATGCGACAAGGTCGGGGCCGGGCCGTGCGGGGCGGTTCCCGAGGCCACCACGTCGGGGTCCGGGGCCACGACAACCACGACAGCTGGTCCACGTACGGCCGCTGCCGGGTCGGCCGGGTCCGCCGGTGGCTCAGCACGGGGCGCGGCAGGGAGCTCGGGGGCCGCCGCGGGGAGTGGCTCTGGACAGGCGGGCACCGTCGATCCCGAGACCGGGGCGACCGTCGGGACGACGTCGCTGACCGGCGCGCAGCCGGTGGCGGGGCAGGCGGCTTCCGACGCGGTCCCGGTGGAGCTGGGGGCGGCGCGGAGCCCGGAGGGGACGAACGTGTTCGGAGTACTCGCCGTGATCGAGCTGGTCGCCCTCGTGCTGGCGCCGGGCCTTGTCACCCTCGCGATACGACGACGCCGCGCCCGACCGGGAGCCGCCCCGTGAGGCTCGACCGCCGCTGGCGCGCGCCACTGGGTCTGACGGCTGCGGCCGTCGCGCTCGCCTGCTCCGCGGGACCTGGTGCGACGGCGGGTCTCGCCGCGGGAGGGGCGTCAGGCGCCGCGCACGGCAGCGCCGTGACCGTCAAGAAGACGGTGACGCGAACACAGCTGGTCGACGGCGTCAGCCAGGTCGAGGACTCTCGCGACGTCACGGTGGACGTCAGCAAGACCGCCGAGCTGCGTGGTCGCGAGCGGATCAAGGTGCAATGGTCGGGCGCCCACCCCAGTGGCGGCCGCGCCGCGAACCCCTACGGCGAAACGGGCCTGGCGCAGGAGTACCCCGTCGTCCTCATGCAGTGCCGCGGGCTCGACGACCCAGCCCTGCCGGCCGCCCAGCAGATGTCGCGCAGCACGTGCTGGACGTCGACCCGCCAGGAGCGCACCCAGTCGGCGACCGAGTCCGCCGCCGTGTGGCGCCACGACATGTACGCCACCGACGCGGACCGGGCCCAGAAGTCCGGGGCCACCCCGTACCCGGACGCCGCGACCTGTCAGGACGTCCCGTTCCTCTCGACGCACGTCACGCCGTTCGTCGCCGCCAAGGGCACGATCTACCCGGGGTGCACGAGCGAGACGATGCCCCCCGAGGCTGCCGTAGGGGCGTCCTACCCGCCGTCCGAACTCGCCGCGTTCACCGACCTCGACGGCACGGGCGACGCGAACTTCGAGGTCCGCACCGACATCGAGAACGAGTCCCTGGGCTGCAACACGAAGACGCCATGTTCCCTGGTCGTCATCCCCATCATGGGGATCAGCTGTATGGACGGCGACCCGCTGTGCAACAAGTTCGGGCGGTTCCCACCCGGCTCGAGCAACTTCGCCGCCGAAGGCGTGGACGACGCCGTGTCTCCGCTCTACTGGTGGGCGGAGTCCAACTGGCGCAACCGGATCAGCATCCCCCTGACGTTCGGCCTGCCGCCGGCGGCCTGCGATGTGCTCGACGACCGGGCGCCCACCGCGTTCTACGGGTCTGAGCTGATGAGCCAGGCCGCACTGCAGTGGGCACCTGCCTACTGCCTGCGCAAGGACCGCTTCAAGTTCCAGCTCAACCGGATGTCCGACACGGCGGCCTTCGCGTTGATGGACAACGGACAGGCTCCCGCCGCGATGGTCTCCGGTCGGCACCCGTCGGACGGCGGCCACCCGGTGGCCTATGCCCCGACGGCGGTCACCGGCTTCTCCGTCTCCTACGTCATCGATCGGCCGGACAACGCCGGCGAGTTCACCGATCTGAGGCTGACTCCGCGCCTGCTGGCCAAGCTGCTCACGCAGTCCTACCCGGCGTCCAACCTCGGGGCGCTTCATCCAGGCCTGGAGAAGAACCCGTTGGCGATCGATCTCGACCCGGAGTTTCAAGCACTCAACCCGGGCCTCGACACCATCGCGCGCGAAGCCGCTGCCACCGTGCTCGCCCTGTCGCAGTCCTCGGACGTGATGTCGACGTTGACCTCGTACATCGCGCAGGACCAGGACGCCATGTCCTTCATCGCGGGCAAGCCGGACCCCTGGGGCATGGTCGTCAACCCGAGCTACAAGCGCATCGCTCTACCGGTGGCGGAGTGGCCGCTCAAGGACACCTTCGTCCCGCCGTCAGAGCTGGAGTGCCAGAAGGAGAACCCAGCCGTCTACCTGTCCCAGGTCGCGGCCCCGGTCTCGTACCTGCGGACCATCGCCGAGGCAGTGCTCGACGCCTGGCCGAATGTCCAGACCCGCTGCGACCGGCCGACACCCTCCGACCCGTTCAAACTCGGCCGGATCGACCGGCAGGGCATCGGCACCCGGTTCATGCTCGGCATCACCAGCCTCGGCGACGCCGCCCGGTTCGGACTGAGGACGGCGGCGCTCGAGACCACTGCCGGGCACTACGTAGGGCCAGGGGCTGCGTCCCTGGGAGCGGCCGTGGCCCACGCGAGCGCGGGTGCTACCGGTGAGCCGTTCCGGCTCGACGAGGCAGCGCTGGTGAAGGACGCGCACGCCTATCCCGGAACGATGCTCGTCTACACCGCTGCCCGCACGTCCGGGTTGGACAAGCCCGACGCCACGAAGGTGGCGCAGTTCATCCGGGTGGCGACGACCCAGGGCCAGCAACCCGGGCCGGGTAACGGCCAGCTGCCGGAAGGCTTTCTCCCGATCCGCGACGCCGGGGTGACCCGACCGCTGTTCGCCGCGGCGGCCTCCGTCGCCGACGAGGTCGTCGCCCAGCACAAGCCGCAGAGCCATCGGCCGGCGTCGACAGGTGGGAGCGGTTCGACGGCCGCGAGTGGCACGACGTCGCCGGTCACGTCGAGCCCTCCCCAAGCGAGCACGCCACCGTTGGCCACCGCGAAGCCGGCCGGGGACCCGGTCCCGGAGGCCGTCCCAGGAGCGGCCGGCCGCTCCCTGACCGTCGAGCCGGCCACCGCACGGAGCGTGCAGACGCCGGCCCAGATCTCCCGCACCGGAGAGCTGCTCCTGCCCCTGCTCCTGCTCGTCGGCCTGATCGGTGGCGTCATCTCCGGCGGCCTGCGTCTCGGCCACGGCCTGCGGGGGTCACGATGACCTTGACCCGACCGAGCACGCCGAGCCTGCAGCTGCCCGGCCCGCCCCAGGAGCCAGGTCGTCCGCCGATCCCATCGCGCGACGACAGCCGCTTCGCCATCGTCGTCGACGTGGTCGCCACGATCTCGCTGGTGTGCCTCTGGGTCGCGGCCCAGGCGCTGGTCCTAGGTGGGCTCAGCGAGAGCCGCGCGCAGTCCCGGTCCTATGACGAGCTACGGACCGAACTCGCTGCGGCGACCGCCCCCACGGGCGGCGTGATCACCCCTGGCGATCCGGTCGCCCTGCTCCGCATCCCGGCGCTGCACCGCGACCTCGTGGTGGTCGAGGGCACGGCGTCCGGAGACCTGCTGGCGGGACCCGGGCACCGCCGCGACACCGCGCTACCCGGTCAGGAGGGGGTCTCACTCGTCTACGGACGCGCGCGCACCTACGGCGCCCCCTTCGCGGACGTCCCCAGCTTGCAGGCGGGGGAGCAGATCGTCGCGAGAACGGCTCAGGGCAGGGCCGTCTTCACCGTGGACGACGTCCGTCGGGCAGGTGACCCGGTGCCCACCCCGCCGGCGCCTGGACACGCCCGCCTCACCCTGGTGACCGCGGAGGGAGCCGGACCGCTCGGCGCACTGGCCGCCGGCCACGTCGTGTACGTCGATGCGAGCATGGCGGGTCCGGCATTCGTTGCGCCCGCCGGCCGCCTCCCCGGCGTACCAGAGAGCGAGCGGGCGATGGGCCGGGACATCGGGGCCCTACCTCTCGTGGTGGTCGGTCTGTTCGGACTGATCGCGCTTGTCGTCGGCGCACTCCTGGCCCGGACGAGGTGGCCGACGCCCCTGGTCTGGCTGGTGGCCGCGCCGGTCGTCCTGGCGCTGGCCTGGAGCACCACCGATGTGGCCGTGCGGCTCGTCCCCAACCTGCTTTGACCGTTCCTGAGCCAATAGCCGGTGAGGATCCATCTGTCGTTCACCCGTCGTCCGCCCGACAGGACCGCCGGGTGCCCAATCCTTCGACTGCCCCCGCCGGGGGCTCGTCGAAGACACCGAGCAGAGAGTCGGTCAAGGATGTCTCGTAGTCGCCTTTCCGCCGTGCTGGCCGGGGCGGTCGCCCTGGCCGCCCTGGGACTTGGCCCGCTGGCCGGGTCCGCGTCCGCGGACCCCACGTTCACCCCTGACGCGACCGACGTGGTCGGCGTCGGCTCGGATACGACCGAGTTCGCCCTCACCTTCCTCGCGGACGGCACCACCGTGGGCGGGGCCCCCGTCGCGGGCTACAACACCGGCCGTACCAGCGGTCGCCTCGTGAGCTGGAACGCCACCGGCACGTCGCCGGTCAGCCTGCGTGAAGGACACACCGCCGTCACCCGGCCGAACGGGTCCGGAGCCGGCAAGGCCGACCTCTTCGGAGGAGGCAACAACCCTGACGTCAACTTCGCACGCTCGTCGTCCAGCCTGAGCACGACAGAGGTCGGTGCCGCGCTGTGGCAGGTGCCGTTCGCGATGGACGGGCTCAAGATGGCGGTGCGGGCCGCTGGCAGCAACGCGCCGGCCCTCATCTCGCCGGCTGACGTCCTGGCCATCTACAAGGGCGACAAGACCACCTGGGACCAGGTCGGTGGCTCGTCGACCGCCACCATCCACCCGCTGATCCCGCAGACCGGCTCGGGGACCCGCACGTTCTTCCTGGCCCAGCTGCAGGCCCTCAACGGCGGCACGGCCCCCACCCTGGGTGCCGGAGTCCACGAGACCCAGGAACACAGCGACGTCGACATCAAGGACGACCCCGACTCGCTCGCGCCGTTCTCCACCGGCCGCGCCGCGACCACCCCCACCATCACGCTGCTCGGTGGCAGCAGCGTCGGCGGCTTCGAGGCGACCCGGGCGCTCTACAACGTGGTGCGACAGGCCGACCTGTCCGCGAGCTGGTTCGGTCCGATCTTCGGGCCGGCCGGCTTCATCTGCAGCAACGCGGCCAGGCCGCTCGTCGAGGCGGCAGGCTTCGGCCAGCTGGCCACAGCGCCGAACGGCGGGGCGTGCGGTGAGGCAACGCAGTCGACCACGACGAACTTCACAACCAACACGTTCGTCCCGGCCCGGGCCACGACGACGGCCCTCACGGCCACCGCCAGCGGACAGACCGTCACGCTGCGGGCGACCGTCGCGGCGAGCGGCGCGACGCCGGTGGGAACAGTGGCGTTCTTCGAGGGCGCCACGCAGGTAGCGACGACGGGCCTCTCCGGTGGCGTAGGGCTGGTCGCCAAGACCGGTGTCACTGCGGGATCGCACAGCTACAAGGCCGTCTACACGCCGAGCAACACGGCGGCGTTCACCGGCTCTGAGTCGGCTCCGGCCGCAGTGACCGTAGCTGCCGTGGCGACCGCGACCAAGAAGGCGTCGAGGACCACCGTGACGATGCGGACCAGGTTCTCGCACACCATCAGGGCTGGCGCGACCATCAAGGTCGTTCGCGCCGGGCACCCGGCGACCGGCAAGGTCCGCGTGCTGATGGGCACCAAGCTGCTGGCGAAGGGCAAGCTCGTCAGGGGCAAGCTCGTGGTCCGGCTGCCGCACCTGAGGAAGGGCAAGCACAAGCTGCGCTTCAACTACCTGGGCAACACCACGACGTTCGCCTCGCACGCTGTGGTGCGGGTGAGGGTCATCGCCTGACCGACGCCGCCGGGGC
>DATBDW010000186.1:0-2382 GCA_036269735.1 Actinomycetes bacterium | reverse complement strand
AGGGCGAGCAGCACGTTCTTCACCGACTCCTTGTCGGTCGCGTCACAGCTCATGATCGCCACGTCGGAAGGGATCTCGAGCTGTGTGCGCACGCTCTCTGCCAGCGCGTGATCGTCGCCGGCCGCCCGGTTGAGCGCCACGACGTATGGCACCCGAGCCATGGTCCGGAACGCCGCCAGGATGCCGGCTGCCTCCTGCACGGAGTCCTCGCGGGAGGCGTCGACCAGGAGCAGGTAGCCGATCATGCCCTCGCCGAGGATCTCCCACATGAAGTCGAAGCGGTCCTGGCCAGGGGTGCCGAACAGGTAGAGGACGAGGTCGCGGTCGATCGTGATCCGGCCGAAGTCCATCGCGACGGTCGTCTCGGCCTTGCGCTTGCGCGTGGAGTCCGTGATGCCGCGCTCGGTCGAGAGCACCGTGATCTCGCTGATCGTGCGGATGAGGGTGGTCTTGCCGGCCGCGAACGGTCCGGTCACGACCACCTTGACGGCTTGGCCGCCGCGACGACGGGCCCGAGCGGTGGCCATCAGAGTCCCCTCACACCGGCGATGAGACGCAGCATCAGGCTGCGGTTGACGTTCGGATCGCGCTCGATGACCGAGGCTGCCTGCGGGTCGGGAGCAGTTGCCGTCGCACCCACGACGTCGCCGAGGGTGGCGGACGGACCGGCCTGCACGGACATCGGCCGCGAGGCCGGCGAGCCCGTGGGCTCACCGAACTCGGCCTGCCGGCGCGGGAGGAAGGGCTCGGGTCGCGGGGGCACGACGTCGTGCGGCACATGCGCCCCGCCGAGCCGGCTGGACAGCTCGGTCCCGGTGGATGCGCTGGCGAGCTCGCGCTCGCCCAGAGTGTCGTCGTCTGCGTCGCCGTCGCGCTCGTCCTCGGCGGCCGAGTCAGCGATCTCGCGGCCGTCCGATTCGAAGTCCGAATCGACCGACGCCAGAGTTGTCGCCGGCTCGACAGGGTCCGCAGGGGTGGGTACCTCGGGGGCGACGACCTCGGGTACCGCGGTATCGGGCCGGTCGGTCTCCAGGAGTGCGGCGGGCGTGGGAACGAACGGCTCACCCTCGAGCGCGGCGAGCAGCTTCTGACGCCGTACGACGACGGCAACGTGGTCTTCGGCGTCGAGGTCGGCCTGGCTGCCCGGCGCCGGTCGCACCTCGAGCAGTCCGCGACCGACGAGGGCCGCGAGAGTCGACACCACGGCGTACTGCCCGCTGCCGGTCAGGTCGACGAGGTCAGCAACGCTGCGTCGACCGTCGACCAGCGCCAGCAGGGACCACTCTTCGCGGGTCACCTGCGGGTCTGCGGCCAACACGACCGGCATGGCCAGCACGGCTGAGGAAGAGGGGACGAGCTCGGATACCGCCTCCCAGGAGCCGCGGCGGCTCTCGGCGTCCTCCAGGATCGTCTCGACGGCAAGCGTCACACCGACGTCGTCCGGGTTGCCCTCGTCCATGACGAAAGCGAAGTCACCCGACTCCCAGCGGAGCAGGTCGAAGACGGCGTCGACGGACTGGTCGGTGGCCGCCCGCCGCAGCAGCTCGGCGTCCACTGCCTGGTGCTCGAGCAGCGCGCGTACGACGCCGACGCCGTCTCCGGCCGACGCCGCGGCCACCGCCGCGAAGAGAGCCTCGTCCGAGACCGTCCCGCTGCCGACCAGGCGCCGCGCGAGTGGCTGCCTGGAGCTGTCCGAGGAGGCGCCGGTGACCTGGCCGCCGGTGAAGAAGACGACGCCGTCTGCCCCGTCGTGGGCGAGGTGCAGCCCGCCGGTCTTCTTGGTGAAGCTCAGGAGCTGGAAGATGTCCGGCAGGCTGAACGCGTCGATCGAGCCTTCGAGCTTCACGTCAGCTCCAGCTCGGCGGCTCGGTCGGAGAAGGGATGTCGGCCGTCGCGACGACCTGCAGCGGGGGGCCCGCCGGGAGCGGGTCGATGTAGGTCTCGTACCCGAGCTCGACCCGTAGGGCGGCGCCCACGGCCGCAGCGGCACGTCGGATCTCGAAGAGCATCAGGCCGACCTTGGCGCCCTTGGCGCCCACGGCCACGAGCACGGCCTCGTCCTCGGCGGAGATCAGGAAGACGGTGCCGGACTCGCCCTCGACGTAGACCTGGGACAGCACACCGCGGCCCAGACCCTCGGCCGCCCGCTCACCCAGCGAGAGCAGGGCGGCGCTCATGGCGGCAACCCGGTCCTCGTCCATCGTGGGCGGCAGCGCCGACGACATGGCGAGCCCGTCGAACGACACCACCGAGGCGCCTTCGATCTCGGGCACCTGCCCTACCAGCTCGGCCAGGATCTGGTCGAGCCGGCCGGACCGGCTGAGCCCGTCTGCGGCGTGCTCGCCGCGGGAGTCGCCGTACGCTTCGCTCATCGTCCACCTC
>DATBDW010000185.1:0-4177 GCA_036269735.1 Actinomycetes bacterium | reverse complement strand
CCGGTCCGCCAGTGTCCCCGCGAGCGGTGCGATGGTGATGAAGCAGGCGGTCCACGGCAGCAGTCGCAGGCCGGCCCCCAGCGCGTCGTACCCGAGGACGACCTGCAGCAGCTGGGCGAAGAAGAACACGCCGGTGAACAGCGACGCGAAGGTCAGGAAGATCGCCGCGTTGCCCGCCGTGAACGCGCGCGACCGGAACAGCTCGGGCGGCAGCATCGGCGCGTCGGCCTTGGTCTGCCAGCGCGCGAACGCCGCGAGCAGCACGAGGCCGGCGACCAGCGACCCGACGACCTCGACGCTGCCCCATCCCGCGTCGTTGCCGCGGACGAGGGCCCACACCACGCCGAGCGAGCCGCCGGACACGAGCAGCAGCCCGGGTACGTCGACAGGGGTGCTCGGTCCGTAGCTCTGCGCCATCCGGCGTACGACCATGGGCGCGGCGACGACGCCGATCGGCACGTTGATCCAGAAGATCCAGTGCCACGACAGCCCTTGCACGACGGCGCCGCCGACCAGCGGTCCCATCGCGACGGCGATGCCGGTGACCGCGCTGAAGAGGCCGATCGCCGCGCCGCGCTTCTCCGCCGGGAACGCCTGGGAGAGCAGCGCCAGCCCGAGCGGCACGAGCAGCGCTGCCCCGGCCCCCTGCACCGCACGGGCGGCGATCAGCGTCCCGACGTTCGGCGCGAGCGCGCAGGCCGCGGAGGCTCCCGCGAAGACGAGCAGGCCCGCGGCGTACCCCGTGCGCCGTCCGATCCGGTCGCCCAGCGCTGCCGCGCTGATCAGCAGCACCGCGAAGGTGAGGTTGTAGGCGTTGACGGTCCACTCGAGCTCCTGCACGGACGCGTGGAGGTCGGCCCGGATGGTGGTCAGCGCGGTCGACACGACCAGCGTGTCGAGGGCGGCCATCAGGGAGCCGATGCCGGTGAGGGCCAGCACCCAGCGGGTGGTCGTTCGCGACGGGTCCACGGGAGTCTCCATCAGGTACGCCGGGCAGTTGGTGCTCGGTCCCTGGTTCTGATCCGCGCCGCGCCCCCGATTCATCGCCGCCCGCCCGCAGGTTGCCCCCGAGGTTGCTCGTTTGCGACCTGAGTCACGCGACACGCCGATGCTCCGTCGCCGTGTCGGGGAACCAGGTCGCAAACGATCTTCAGGCGGGACGGGCGGTGTCGCCCGGTCAGGGGTTGTCGGACCGAGCTAGCCGGAACCACACGTCGGTGCCGCCGCCGGGGCTCCCGCGGGTGCCGGCCGAGCCGCCGTGAGCGCGGGCCACCGAGGCGACGACGGCGAGGCCGAGCCCGGTGCCGTGCCCCGCTACGGAGCGGGCGAACGGCTCGAAGGCGCGTGCGGCGAGCTCGCTGG
The DNA here is from genome assembly GCA_036269735.1 of Actinomycetes bacterium. Lineage (GTDB taxonomy): Bacteria > Actinomycetota > Actinomycetes > JACCUZ01 > JACCUZ01 > DATBDW01. The sequence continues at coordinate 2,815 of DATBDW010000185.1, read as the reverse complement.
AGAACCCGGGGCCGGCGTCGGTCACCCGCACCTCGACGCCGTCCTCCGTCTCCACCGCGTCGAGGAGCACGTCGCCGGCCCCGTGGTCGAGCGCGTTCTGCACCAGGTTGTGCACTGCCTGGCGCAACCGCTGCGGATCGGCGTCGACGAGCAGTCCGGTCGGCGCGCCGCAGCGGATCGACCGGCCGTGCCGGGCCGCGATCGGTCCGAACCGGGCGGCCTCGTCCGCGAGAAGGTCGTGCAGGTTGACCGGCTCCCGCAGCGCCGGTGTGTCCTCGCGGTCCTCGCCCGCCAACAGCAACAAGTTGTTGGCGAGCCGGGTCAACCGGTCGACCTCTTCCGCGGCCGACTCGACCGCTGCGTGCAGCTGGGCGGCGGTGCGGGGCCGTCGGAGGGCGAGCTCGAGCTCGGTGCGCAGCAGGGTCAACGGGGTGCGGAGCTCATGACTGGCCCGGGCGACGAACATGCGCTCGCCGGACCGGGCCCCGTCGACGCGGGCGAGCAGGTCGTTGAGGGTCTCGCCGAGCCGGGCCAGCTCGTCGTGCCCGGGCGGGACGGGCAGCCGCTGGCCGCTGCCTTCGGCCGTCATCCCGGCCGCGCGGCGGCGCATCGCCTCGACCGGGCGCAGCGCTGCACCGGACAGCAGGTAGCCGCAGGCCGTCGTCACGATCAACAGCAACGGGAGCAGCAGGAGGAGCTGCCCACGCACCTTGGCGAGGGCCTCGGCGCCGTTCTCGCGGGTGTTGCCGACGACGAGGACCGCGTCGCGCCCGTCTGTGGTCACCCGGACGGCAAGCAGCCGGGCGGGTTCGTTCAGACCCGGCGCATGCGGCCGGTCCAGCACCAGCTTCCGGTGCGTAGCAGCCCGGATCTCGGCGCGGCTCAACAGCGGCCGACCGCCCAGGGTCGACGTCGCGGCGAGCACGGTGCCGTCCGGCGCCACGACCTCGGCGAAGCTTTCACCGCGCTCGACCAGGCCGGTCCCGGCGAGATCCTCGAGCGAGCCGGGCGGGGTCCGGGCGAGCAGGCCGCTCAGGTCCTGCGCGCGGGCGGCCAGCTCGCGGTCGAGGTCCTGGGACAGGCCGTCCGCGATCCGGTGGTAGGCGAACAGCCCGAGGGCAGTCAGCGCGACGGCCATCACGGCCGCGAACGCGAGCGTGAGGCGGGCCCGGGTGGGGAGCCGGGTCATCCGCCGTCCTCGGCCAGCCGGTAGCCGATCCCGCGGACGGTCTGCAATGACGTCCGGCCGAACGGCCGGTCCACCCGGTCGCGCAGACCTTTCACGCAGGCGTCGACGACGTTGGACCGCTGCTCGGCTGCCACGTCCCACGCCAGGTGGAGCAGCTGGTCGCGGCTGAGGACCTGGCCCGGGCGGCGGGCCAACGCGGCGAGGAGCTCGAACTCCTGGCCGGTGAGGTCGACCTCGACGTCACCGCGCCAGACACGCCGCGCGGCGGGGTCCAACCGCAGGTCCCCGACGGTCAACCATGCGCGATCGCGCGTTGCCGGCCGACGGGTGAGGGCCCGAAGCCGGGCCAGCAGCTCGTCGAAGGCGAAGGGCTTGGCCAGGTAGTCGTCGGCACCGGCGTCCAGCCCCGCCACCCGGTCGCGCACCGTCCCCAGCGCGGTGAGCACGAGCACGGGAGTCCAGTCCCCGGCCGCCCGCATCGCTCGGCAGACCTCGAGGCCCGACCCGTCGGGCAGGACGAGGTCGAGCACCACCGCGTCGTAGTCGTGCTCCTGCGCCTGCCAGGACGCGTCGGCGACAGTCGCTGCGAGGTCGGCCCGGATTCGCTCCTCCGCCAGCCCGCTGCTGAGCAGGGCGAGCATCTTGGGCTCGTCCTCGACCAGCAGGATGCGCACGCCACGAGTGTGACGCCGGGAGATGAGCCGCGGATGAGCGCCCTTCCGATGCGGGCGGTCGCGTTCATCGGCGACTCATCAACCGTCCGTACCGTCCGGACAGTCTTGTCCGACACCCGACAGGAGGACCCATGTCTCGCCGCCTCACCATCGGCACCGCCCTCACGGTTGCCGCGGCCTCGTCGCTCGCGACGCTCGGCCTCGCGTCGACCCACGCGTCCGCCGAGACCACGCTCAGCCCGCCACCGGCCTCCGCGTTCACGGCCGGGCGGGTGACCAATCCGTACTTCCCGCTCAAGCCCGGGACCCGATGGGTCTACCGCGGCATGGAGAACGGCACCCGAACCCGCGACGTCGTGCTGGCGACCGGGCAGACGTTCGTCATCCAAGGGGTCACCTGCCGCGTCGTGCGGGACCGGCTCTACGAGCACGGCCGGCTTGCCGAACGGACCCGGGACTACTACGCCCAGACCAAGACCGGGACGGTCTGGTACTTCGGTGAGGACACCGCCGAGCTCGACAAGAACGGCAAGGTCACCTCGACCGAGGGCTCGTTCCGGTCCGGCCGGGACGGCGCGCGCGCCGGCATCTTCATGCCTGCCGTCCCGCGGGTCGGGTTCACCGCTGCCCAGGAGCAGTTCCCTGGCCAGGCGGAGGACCGGTTCCGGATCCTCTCCCTCGAGGCTGCGCACTCGGTGCCGCTCCTGTCGACGACGCACGCGATGCTCACCAAGGAATGGACCCCGCTCGAGCCGAATGTGGTCGACCACAAGTTCTACGTTCGGGACGTCGGCATGATCGGCGAGGCCACGGTCAAGGGCCCGGTCGAGATCGGCGTTCTGGTAGCCGTGCAGCACGTGAAGGTCTAGCCAGACGGCCCGCCGCACGCACCGCGGCGGCCCACACCTCCGCGTTCGCGACCTTGTGGTGCGACACGCCCGGCGTGTCGCAC
>DATBDW010000184.1:0-3335 GCA_036269735.1 Actinomycetes bacterium | reverse complement strand
CTCATCGCCGGGCGCGGTGAACTCGGGCTGGACGGCCTCGTCCATGACGATCATGAGCCCGCCGGGCCGCAGCGCCGCCCGTGCCGTGGCCAGGAACTCCACGGGCGCCGGCAGGTCGTGCACGCACTCGAAGGCGAACACGGCGTCGTACCCCTCGCCGATATCGGCGCTGGCCACGTCGGCGTGGTGGAAACGGACCCGGTCGCTGACGCCGGCCCCTGCGGCGTTGGCGGTGGCCATGTCGACGGAGGGCTGGTCGACGTCGTACCCGTCGACCCTTGCCTGCGGATAGGCACGGGCCAGGGCGATGCTGGACCAGCCCCCGCCGCTGCCGAGGTCGGCGATCCGGGCGCCGGGGCGCCGCAGGACCTCGTCCACCTCGGGTACGCCGCCCAGCGCGGCGCCGAGCCGTTGCTCGAACCAGGGACGGTTCATCGCGGCCTGCGACTCGCGGGCCACAGCGCCGAAGTCCTCCCAGCTCACCCCGCCCCCAGTGCGGTAGGCCGCCACCAGGTCAGGCATCTTCACGGCGACGCCGGCGATGATCCGCGCCATCGGTGCGGAGTAGGCCAAGCTGCTCGTGTCCAGCAGCACCTCGGCTGTCGCCGCGGGCAGCGTGAAGACCCGTTCCGGCCCGTCACCGCTGACGGTCAGGAAGCTGCTCACCGCCTGCTGCTCGAGCCATTCGCGCGCGTACCGCTCGTGGACACCGGCGCGGGCCGCCACCTCGGCGGTCGTCGCCGGGCCGCCGTCCTGCAGGGCCTGGTAGAGGCCGAGCTCCGTCCCGAGCTGGATCGCTAGGAGCTCGAACGACCCGAGGGCCGCCAGCATCAGGCGCATGCCTAGGTCGTCGGCGCTCGGCACGACCTCGATCTCGGGGCTATTGGACTGGGTCGGCACGGTCGTCATCTCGGCTCCCTCCCGGCGCGGTCAGGAACGGCTGATGCCGCCCCACGCGGGCAGCATGGCCCGTAGGAGCGTGAGCGCCAACCCCCAGACGGGCCATCTGCCGCTGGCAACGTCTGATCGAACGCTACGAGCGGCGCGGTCACGCGGCTCGGGTTGCCGAGAGCGCGGCCCGCCTGGCGAAGCGTTGAGGACCTCGTTGCGCTGGTTCGGGTGCTGGGTGCCGGCCCCGTCCGAGACGTGGGTCAGCTCGACTCGGCGCACGTCCGAGATCGTCGGCGTTCGGGGCGGATGCCTGTCCGACGGTGTCCTTGAAGGCGACCGATGATCCCGGCTAGCCGTCGGCGTTCTCGGCCTGCAGCTTCTGGGCCAGCTGGCTCGGCATCGGCTCGTGGCGCACGTACCTGCGGGAGAACGTGCCGGTGCCGTGGCTCAGCGAGCGCAAGTCGACGGCGTACCGGGTGATCTCCACCTCGGGGATCTCGGCCTTGACCAGGGATCGGCCGTTGCCGATCGACTCGCTGCCGGTGACCCGGCCGCGGCGGGTCGACAGGTCGCCCATGACCGCGCCGACGTACTCGTCGGAGACCAGCACGGACACCTCGTCGACCGGCTCGAGCATGTGCACCGTCGTCGCCTTGGCGGCGTCCTTGAGCGCGAGGGCGCCGGCGGTCTGAAAAGCCATGTCCGAGGAGTCGACCGAGTGCGCCTTGCCGTCGGTCAGGGTCACCCGGATGTCGACGACCGGGTAGCCGGCCGCGACCCCGCGCTCCATCTGGGTGCGCACGCCCTTCTCGACCGACGGGATGAACTGGCGCGGGACCGCGCCGCCGACGACCTTGTCGACGAACTCGAAGCCGGCACCGGACTCGAGGGGCTCGACCTCGATGTCGCACACGGCGTACTGCCCGTGGCCGCCGGACTGCTTGACGTGGCGGCCGTGGCCGGTGGCCTTCCCGGAGAAGGTCTCGCGCAGCTGCACCCGGAGCGGCACCGACTCGACGTCGACCCCGTACCTGGTGCGGAGGCGGTCGAGGAGCACATCCAGATGGGCCTCGCCCAGGCACCACAGCACCACCTGGTGCGTCTCGGGGTTGTGCACGAGCGTGAGGGTCGGGTCCTCGGCGACGAGCCGGCCGAGACCCTGGGAGAGCTTGTCCTCGTCAGTCTTCGACCTGGGGACGACGGCGACCGGCAGCAGCGGCTCCGGCATCACCCACGGCTCCATCAGCAGCGGGTCGTCCTTGGCCGACAGCGTGTCGCCGGTCTCGGCGCGGACCAGCTTGGCGACCGCGCAGATGTCCCCGGCGATGCACTGGGAGACGGTGCGGTGCGTCTTGCCCAGCGGGGAAGTGAGCGCGCCGACCTTCTCGTCGACGTCGTGGTCCTCGTGACCGCGCTCCGAGCCGAAGAAGCTGCCGAAATGTCCGGAGACATGCACGGGAGTGTCCGGCCGCAAGGTGCCGGAGAAGACGCGGACCAGCGAGACCCGGCCGATGTAGGGGTCGGTCGTCGTCTTGACGACCTCCGCGACGAGCGGACCGGCCGGGTCGCACTGGAGCGGACCGCGGGGGTCGCCCTCGGGTGTGACGACCGGCGGCACATCGTGCTCGAGCGGGGAGGGGAAGGCCGCCGTGATGACCTCGAGCAGCTCGGCGGTGCCGAGCCCGGTCGGTGACGCGGTCGCCAGCACCGGGTAGAACGACCCGCGCGCGACGGCGGTCTCCAGGTCGTCGATGAGGACCTTGAGGTCGATGTCCTCGCCCCCGAGGTAACGCTCCATCAGTGACTCGTCCTCGGACTCCGCGATGATCCCCTCGATGAGGGCACCGCGCGCCGTCTCGATCAGTGGCAGGTGCTCGGCGTCGGGGGCGCGCTCGGTGCGCGTGCCGCTGGAGTAGTCGAAGACCTTCTGCGAGAGCAACCCCAGCAGGCCCGCGGGGGAACCGTCGTCGGCTGCCATCGGGAGATACAGCGGCAGCACGCCGTCCCCGAAGACCCGCTGGCAGATCGCGACCGCCTCGTCGAAGTCGGCGCGGTCCTTGTCCAGCTTGGTCACGACCACCGCGCGGGGCATGCCGACCGCCGCGCACTCCTCCCAGAGCATCTGGGTGCCGCCGTCAACCCCGTCCACGGCGGACACGACGAACAGCGCGGCATCGGCGGCGCGCAGCCCGGCCCGCAGGTCGCCCACGAAGTCGGCGTACCCGGGAGTGTCCAGCAGGTTGACCTTCACGCCGGCGTGCACCAGAGGGGCCAGGGCGAGTGAGATCGAGCGCTGCTGGCGATGCTCGGCCTCGTCGAAGTCGGTGACTGTTGTGCCGTCCTCGACCCGTCCGGCCCGGGAGACGGTGCCTGTCGCGGCGAGCAGGGCCTCGACCAGCGTCGTCTTCCCCGCTCCGGAATGGCCGACCAGCACGACGTTGCGC
>DATBDW010000183.1:0-4995 GCA_036269735.1 Actinomycetes bacterium | reverse complement strand
ACGTCGCGCACCCCGGGGGAGCGGCGCAGGTAGTCGATCATCGCGTCGTAGCGGTCGACCGGCTTGAGGTCGAACTTCAGCTTGTCGATGACGGGCGTCGAGTTGCCGACGAGGTCCATCCGGGTGCAGTGCCCGCAGTACTGCGGGCAGGTGGGCAGCAGCTCGGCGAGGACCTTGGTGGGATAGCGGTGGGTGAGGCCTTCGGCCACCCACATGTCGTGCTCGTGCAGCGAGTCGCGGGTCGCGTGCGGGTGGCTGGGCCAGTCGGTGCGCCGGTCGGTGAACACCGGGAGCATGTACCGGCGCACCGGGTCGGCGTAGAAGGACTGCGTCCAGGTGCGACCCTGCGGCGGACCCTCCGGCACGATGGTGTTCATCATCTGCGGCGGCATCAGCATCGACATCGTGGCCCGCTCGGCCTGGTCCCGTTCGAGGTCGGCGTAGAAGCGGTCATCCAGGAGGTCACCCATCAGCTCGCGCAGCTGCTTGACGTTCTTGACGCAGTGCGCCCGCTGCCACTGCGCGCTGGCCCACTCCGCCTCGGTCACGTCGCGGTAGCCGGGCAGCCTGCGCCAGTCAGGCTCCACGAGCTCGCGCCGGCGATAGGGGTACGGCTGCTCGAGCGACATCATGCCAGCGTACGGGAGATACTGCGGTCAATCCAACGCCGCACCGTAGGATCTCCGCCCCAGATGCCGTTGTACCGGAAGGATCGCCTGGTGTCCGTGTCCTCGCCCGTCGGGCTGCACCGCGTCCTCGAGCCGGCCGGCGCCCTGCCGCAGGCCGCCACCCGGCTGGACGCCAGCCCCACCATCGGCCCGGACGAGGTCCGGCTGCGGGTCAGCCGGCTCAACCTCGACGCGGCGTCGTTCCGGCAGCTGGCGACCAAGCATGCGGGCGACGGCGATGCCGTACGCCGGGAGGTGCTCGAGATCGTCGAGGCGCGCGGCAAGATGCAGAACCCGGTGACCGGCTCGGGCGGGATGCTCGTCGGCGTCGTCGACGAGGTGGGCCCGGAGTCCCCGCTGGGGCTGTCGGTGGGGGACCGGGTGGCGTCGCTCGTGTCGCTGTCCCTGACGCCCCTGCGGATCACCGACGGACTCGCCGGCTGGGACGGCCGCTCCGAGCAGGTGCCGGCCCAGGGACACGCCATCCTGTTCGGCCGCTCCATCGCGGCTCGGCTGCCCGACGACCTGCCGGGCGAGCTAGCGATGGCGGTGCTCGACGTCTGCGGTGCACCGGCCCTGGTGCACCGCGTCGTCGTGGGCTACGAACAGCCCTCGGTCGCCGTGATCGGCGGCGCGGGCAAGAGCGGCTCGCTCGCCCTGGCCGCCGCCCGCCGGGCCGGGGCCCGCGCCACCGTGGGTGTGGTGCCGGTGGAGCACGAGGCCACCGTGCTGCGCGACAACGCGCTGGCCGACCACGTCGCACTGGCCGACGCCCGGGACCCGGTGGCTCTGGCCGCCGCCGTCGAGGCGGCGTTGGGCGGCCCCGCCGACGTGACCGTGGTGTGCGTCGACGTGCCCGGCTGCGAGCACGGTGCGATCCTCGCCACGGCTGACCGCGGCACGGTGATCTTCTTCTCGATGGCGACCTCGTTCTCGGCGGCCGCGCTCGGCGCCGAGGGACTCGCCGCCGACGTCACCATGCTGGTGGGCAACGGCTATGTGCCCGGTCACGCCCCGATGGCGCTGGACCTGCTGCGCACCGAGCCCGGCGTGCGTGCCCTCTTCGAGCGCCGGCTGGGGGAGTAGGGCTTCTTTGACCGTCGCTGCTTTCCGTCGGTGCCGGGTCCTGTCGGAGCTGGCTTTGGACGGAGGAGCGCGGCTGGTGGGCGCGGCCCTCTCGGTCTCAAGATATGGACCGAGCCGCTCCTGCCTGCGTTGACTGGCGCGTTGCGGCTGACCCAAGTCGGCTGCAGTCAGCCGGAACGCGCCAGTCGAGGACGAGTCTCAGGGGCATCTCACAATCTGAGACAACCAGGGGACCGAACCAGCGGCAGCGACCGCCTGCATCCTCATCCCGAGCGAGTTCTGACCGAGACCGGCTCGGACGCCCAGAAGCGAACGAGCGGTGAGCCCTCCCTCATCCCGAGCCAGCTCTGACCCCCGGCCGCGGTGGGGAGAGCCGCGAACGCGGCGGCAGCCCCTTCCTCCCTCCCAAGCCAGCCCTGACCCCCGCCACGACGTACCCGTAGGCAACAGGGGCACCGAAGGGCGGTGCAGCCTCCCTGGGAGACTGCGGCGATGCCCGACACCACGTCCACCCTGTACCGCGGCGGCCACGTGCGGACGCCGGATCACCCGGCGGCGACCGCGTTGCTCGTGCGCGGGGGAGCGCTGGCCTGGATCGGCACGGACGACGGCGCCCCCGGAGGGACCGACCTGGCCGACGTGGTCGACCTGGCTGGAGCTCTGGTCACGCCCGCGTTCGTCGACGCCCACGTGCACGCCACCTCGACCGGGTTGGCGCTGACCGGGCTCGACCTCACCGGGAGCGTCAGCCTCGCCGACGCTCTGAAGCAGGTGGAGGCGGCCGGGCGCCAGGCCCGCGGCGGCATCCTGCTCGGCCACGGCTGGGACGAGACCACCTGGCCGGAGCACCGGGCACCCACCCGTCAGGAGCTCGACCGGGCCTCCTACGGCGGCGTGGTCTACCTCTCCCGCATCGACGTGCACTCGGCCGTGGTGTCCTCGGCGCTGCTGGCGGCAGTGCCCGAGATCCGGGCTGAGGAGGGGTACGACGACGGCGGGCACCTGACCCGCGCGGCGCACCACGTCGCCCGGCGGGTCTCGCGGGAGTCGATCACGCCGGCGCACCGCCGGCGCCTCCAGCAGGCGACCCGCACTCGCGCGGCGAGCCTGGGCATCGGTCTACTGCACGAGCTGTCCGGCCCGGACATCGCCGGCGAGGACGACCTGCGCGCGATGGTCGCCCTGGCCGCCGAGGAGCCCGGGCCCGAGGTGGTGGGCTACTGGGGCGAGCTCGCCGAGCTCGGCGGCGTCACCCGGGCCCGTGAGCTCGGCGCCATCGGCGCCGCCGGCGACCTGTTCGCGGACGGCTCGATCGGGTCGCACACGGCCGCGCTGCGCGAGGAGTACGCCGACGCCGGGCACCGGGGCCACGGCTACCTCGACGCCGCCGGGGTGCGCGCCCACGTCGTGGCCTGCACCGAGGCCGGCCTGCAGGCCGGTTTCCACGCCATCGGCGACGGCGCGCTCGTCGAGGTCGTGGCTGGCTTCGACGAGGCGGCGGCCCGGGTCGGGCCCGACCGGGTGCGCGCCGCCCGGCACCGCGTGGAGCACGCCGAGATGCTGCTGCCCGAGCACCTCCCGGTGCTCGCCCGGCTCGGCGTGGTGGCTTCCGTCCAGCCGGCGTTCGACCGGCTGTGGGGAGGAGAGCACGGCATGTACGCCGAGCGGCTCGGCGCCGAGCGGGCGCTCACCCTCAACCCGTACGCCGCGATGCGCGCCGCCGGGGTGGCACTCGCTCTCGGGTCGGACTCGCCGGTCACGCCGGTGGACCCGTGGGGAACGGTCCGCGCAGCCGTGACGCACCACACGCCCGGCTCCGGTCTGGACCCGGAGGCAGCCTTCGACGCGCACAGCCGCGGCGGGTGGTGGGCCGCCCGCCGGGACGCCGACGGTGTCCTCACCGCCGGCGCACCGGCGACGTTCGCGGTGTGGGAGGCCGCGGAGCTCGACGCGTCGACCGGGCTGCCGGCCCTCGGCCCGGACGACCAGCCGCCGACCTGCCTGCGCACGGTGGTCCGGGGCGCCACGGTCTTCGACGCAACCGTTTGAGCGGTCCACCACCTCGTCGGGTGTCAACGGGGGTGGCCGACGTGCGTCTAGAGGGGCGAGCGCTCGCCACCACACGGCAACACCACCCCACCGGGAAGTGACCCATGTTCCGCACCCGCCAGCTCCTTTCCACCCTCCTCGGCGCACTACTCCTCGTCGTCGTCGCCGGCCCCGCTTTCGCACAGCCAGGACCGCTCGACGACGGCCCCACCGGCTCCGGGGGGTCGACACCCGTCACCACCGGGTCCGACACCAGTGTCTGGCTGTACGCCGGCTACGCCGCCGCCGTACTGGCCGCCGTCCTCCTGATCGCCGTCGTGGCGGTCACGATCGACCGGCACGCACACCAGCACGCGCCGCACCCCGCCTGACCGCACCTGCGCCCGATGACGGGCCGGCCCCGACCGGGCCGGCCCGTCATCGGCATCCGCGCCCGGCACCCGTTGCGCCTCTTGAGGCGCACAGTGGACCTGTCAACGCACGCCCGTCCTGGACGTCTGAAGAGTCGTGACAGGTCAGCCCGGCAGGATCGCAGGGCTCCCGGTTGTCATTCCCATCCAGCCGGGACCGCGGGACGACGCCGCCACCGACCCGCCCACCGACCGCGCGGCAGGGGTCGTCGCCGTCTTCCAGGTGCACTACGTGCATCTTGTCCGGCTGGCCCGGCACCTGCTGGACGACCCCAACGAGGCCGAGGACGTCGTCATGGACGCGTTCGTCGGGCTGAGCCGCCGCTGGGCGCACGTCCGGCGTTCCCAAGACGTGTTCTTCTACCTCCGGGCGAGCGTCGTCAACGGCAGCCACAGCCGGCTGCGGCGGCTGCGCATCGCGCGCGACCGCCGGCACACCCAGGTCGAGAGGGACTCGGCGCCAGCCGAACAGCTCGCGATGGTCCACCTCGAGCACGACTCGGTCATCGCCCTGCTCCGGGCGCTGCCGCGCCGGCAGCGCGAGGTGCTCGTCCTGCGCTACTACGCCGACCTCTCCGAGCAGCAGATCGCCGACGCCGTCGGCATCAGCCCGGGAGCAGTGAAGAGTCACGCGTCGCGCGGTGTCGCCGCGCTGCGCCGAACATTGGAGCTCTCCGCATGACCACGCCTCGCGACCCGGACGACGAGCGCCTCGCCGACGCGTTGCGTGTCGCGCTGCACGCCGAAGCCGACAGCGTCGATCCCCGCGGCGACGGACTCAT
>DATBDW010000182.1:0-5689 GCA_036269735.1 Actinomycetes bacterium | reverse complement strand
AGGTCTGATGGCGCGCAAGGCCGGTGAGGCCACCTCGCCGCTGCGCGGGTTGACCGAGAAGGAGCGCGCGGTGCTGGAGGCCATGGCCACCGGCCGCAACAACGCCAGCATCGCGGCCACGCTCTACATGAGCGAGCGGGCAGTGGAGAAGCACATCGGCTCGGTGTTCCAGAAGCTCGGCCTCGTCGAGGAGGGCGAGGTGAACCGCCGGGTCAAGGCGGTCCTCGCGTTCCTCGAAGCCACCTCCTGACGGGCGGCGCGCGCGGCGGCGTACCCGCTGGGACGTCCGCGACCACCAGCCAAGCCTCTACGAAACGATCACGTAGGCGTGATCAGTGGGTGCTGGGCGCGGCATAGAGGCCGCGCCCAGGAGGAAACGACCACGTTAACGTGATCATTTCGGGGAAGGCGGGGTACGGCTAGCCCCACGACTGGGTCGGGCCAGCACCCTGACCGGGACGCCTTCGGGGGAGCAGACTGCCGATCATGGCCACCTCCGCGCCGCTGGCACGGTGGCGCCGGTCGCGCGCCGACCGGCGCGCCACCCTGCTGGTGCTGGGCGGTCTCACGGCCTTCGTCGCGCTCACCTACGTCGTCATCGTGCTGGGCGGGGGTGTCCTGATCGGGCACACGGACTCGCCGCAGCTCGGTCTCTCGGTGCTCGCGACGGCGGTGGTCGCCCTGGGCTTCGAGCCGGTTCAGGTACGGCTGGAGCGCCGGGCGTCGCGGGTGGTGCATGGGGGCCGGCCCTCGCCGTACGACGTGCTCAGCAGGTTCAGCGAGACGGTGACCGGGCCGCACGGCGACGAGGTGCCGACGCGGATGGCGCAGGTGCTGGCCGACGGCACCGGCGCGCAGTGGGCCCAGGTGTGGCTGGCGGTGGACGACGGGCTGGTGCTCGCCGCCACCTGGCCGCGCGAGACCGGCGGTGACACCACCCCGCCGGGTGCGGACCACGAGCCCGGCCGGCGGACCCGGACGGTGCGGCTGGCCGGCGAGGTGCTCGGCGTGCTGCGGCTGCGGGAGCAGGCCGACCGGCCCCTGACACCGGTGGAGGAGCGGCTGTTCGCGGGGCTCGCCGCGCAGGCCGGCGTGGTCCTGCACGGGGTGCGGCTGCGGGCCCAGCTGGCCCGCCGGCTGATGGAGCTGTCGGCCCGCGCGGAGGAGCTGCGGGCCTCGCGCGAACGGCTGGTGGACACCCAGGACGCGGCCCGCCGCCAGCTCGAGCGTGACATCCACGACGGGGCCCAGCAGCACCTGGTGGCCCTCGCCGTGAACCTGCGGCTGGCCGAGACCCTGGCCACGAAGTCCCCGGAGCGGGCCCAGCAGGTGCTCACCGCGCAGGCCGCCGCCGCTCGTGCCGCCACCGACACCCTCGTCGAGCTGTCCCGCGGCATCTACCCGCGCCGGCTCGGGGACGACGGCATCGGGCCGGCACTGCGCACCGCGGTAGCCACCAGTCCGGTGCCGATCACCGTCGAGGACGCCGGCATCGGGCGGCACCCGCGCGAGGTGGAGGCGGCCGTGTACTTCTGCTGCCTCGAAGCGGTGCAGAACGCGGTGAAGCACGCCGACGCCGGCCGGGTGCTCGTCACACTCGGCACCGACGGCACCGGGCTGGTCTTCACCGTGGCCGACGACGGCAGCGGCTTCGACCTGCGAGCTGCGGCCACCGGCGGGGGGCTGGCGAACATGCGCGACCGCGTCGACTCGCTCGGCGGCCGGCTCGACTGGGCTGCCGCGGCCGGGGGCGGCGGCACCCGGGTGACGGGTCGCGTGCCGCTGACCGCCACCGGGCGTCGTACGGCCGAGGTGGGCTGAATGCGCGCCCGGATCCCGTGGCTGCTCGTCGCGCTGAGCTCTGCCCTTGTCGTGGCGGACACCATCATGGACGCGCAGGTCCAGCCGTTGTCGTCCGCGGACTCGGTGGCCGTGCACGGCTGGCCACTGATCCCGGCCGCGGCCCTGGGCAGCTCGATCATGGGCGCGGTCATCCTCAGCCGGTTGCCCCGGCACCCGATCGGCTGGCTGCTCGCCGCCGTCGGCACCCTGACCTGCTTCTCGGTGACCTGCGAGATCTACAGCATCTGGGTGGACGAGGCGGGCGGGCCCGGCTCGGAGCTGGCGGCCGAGGTGACCGGTTGGCTCTCGGTGTTCACCGGCGGGTCGTGTGCTTTCGCCGGGCTGACGCTGATGTTCCTGCTGGCGCCGGACGGGCACCTGCTCTCCCCGCGCTGGCGCTGGGCCGCGTGGGCCGACGGCCTGGGGCTGCTGCTGTTCTGGGTGGGACTCCTCAATGCCAAGCCGAAGGACTTCACCGGCCGGGGTGACCCGCGCGGCACCAGCGCCCTGGCGTCCACCTTCCTCACCATCGGCATCCTGCTGATCACCGCCGTGCTGGTCCTGGCCGTGGTCTCGGTGGTGATCCGGATGCGCCGGTCCACCGGAGAGACTCGCCAGCAGCTGCGCTGGTTCGCGCTGGCGGCGGTCGCCGTCGGGGTGGGCGTGGTCGGCCTGCTCGTGGTCGAGTCGCTCAACGGCGGCGACCAGACCTGGTACTCCGCGATCCCGTTGCAGGTGGCCTTCGTCCTGCTGCCGGTCTTCCTTGCGATCGCCGTGCTGCGCTACCGGCTGTACGACGTCGACGTCATCATCAACCGGGCCGTCGTGGTCGGCGTGGCCGCAGTGTTCGTCGCGGTGGGCTACACGCTCCTCGTGGTGGGCGTCAGTGGCCTGCTCGGCGACCAGGTGTCCGGGTTCTGGCCGTCCGTGATCGCCACCGCGGCGGTGGCGATGGCGTTCCAGCCGCTGCGCCGCCGGGTGGTGCGGTTCGCCGACCGGCTGGCGTACGGGCCGCGCGCCGTGCCGTACGACGCGCTGTCCGCCTTCAGCCGCCGGCTCGGCGACAGCCCCGAGCCCGCGGCCCTGCTGCCGGCTGTCGCGGAGGCCGCCGGCCGGGCCGTATCGGCCAGCCGCTGTCTCGTCACTCTCGATGTCGACCGCGGCGAGACCCGCACCGCGTCGTGGTCGCGCTCGCCGCGCGCGGCACGGTCGGCGTCCGGGGCCGACCTGACGGTGCCGGTCGCGGACGCCGGCGGGCCGCTGGGGTCGATCATGGTGACACCTGCGCCGGGCCGGACGGTGCGGCCGCACGAGCGGGCGTTGCTCGAGGATCTGGCCGAGCAGGCGGCGGTGTCGTTCCGTAACGCCCGGCTGGAAGCTGAGCTGGCCGGGCACGTGGCCGACCTCGACCGGCGTACCGACGAGCTGGCCGCGTCCCGGCGGCGGCTGTTCGAGGCCGGTGACGCCGAGCGGCGGCGGCTCGAGCACGCCATCGACCGCGACGTCATGCCCACCCTGCGATCGCTCACGGCGACGCTCGAGAGCCCCGGCGCCGCGGCGGAGACCGACGCGCTGGTCGACCAGGCCACCACCGCGCTGGACGCCCTGCGCGAGCTGACCCGGGGCATCTTCCCGACGATGCTGGCCCGGGCCGGCATCGCACCCGCGCTGACGGCCCACCTGGCCCGGGCCGGCAGCCCCGCCCGGCTCGTGGTGGCCGGCTCCCTTGAGGGGCGGCGGTTCGCGCCGCGGACCGAGGCGGCGGCGTACTACGCGGCGACGGTGGCAGCGGCCGCCGGTGCCCGCGGGACGCTCAGCCTCGGGGTCGACGACGGGTGCCTCGTGCTCGAGGTCGACGGGGCAGCGCCGCTGGGCGACGACCGGGAGGCGGTGCTCGACCGGGTCGACGCACTGGGCGGCTCGCTCGTCGAGACCGACGGTTGGCTGCGCGTGACGGTCCCCACGGTCGAGGCCGCGCCGGTGCCGGTTCCCCGGGAGGTCGACGAGGCGGCGCCGGTCGCGCCATGACGATCTGAGGTCGGCAGCTACGCGGGCGGGGCGTCGGCTGTGGCGGCCTGCCACTCGTTCAGCAGGCGGTCAGGACCGAAGGCCCCCTTGGGCACGTACGACGCGGCGCCGCAGTCGGCCCGGTCGAACTCGTCCTCGTCGTACGTCGACAGCAGCACCACCACGGTGCCGAGCCCGAGCCGGCAGATCTGCCGGGTGGCCTCGATGCCGTCGATGCCGGGGAGATTGACGTCCATCAGCACCAGGTCGGGCGCGAGCTCCCGGGCGGCGACCACGGACTCCTCGCCCGACGCCACGGCTCCGACCACGCCGAAGCCGTCCGTCAGCTCGACCACGGCCGCCATCGCTGCCCGGAACGGCTCCTGGTCGTCCACGACCAGGACGCGTACGACGCCCATTCCACTCACCTCCTGACACCGATCATCGGTCATCGGCGGCCCCGGTCCCAGGAGGCTGGGCGCCGACCGGGGGTTCGGCCAGCCCCACCCCCGTGAGCCCGACGGCGGGTCAGGTGGTGGTGATCATGCCGCCGTCGATGACGACGTCGGTGCCGGTGACGTTGGCCGTCCGGTCGCTGGCCAGCAGGAGCACCAGGTCGGCGACCTCGTCGGGCCGAGTGAACCGCCCGGTCACCATCCCCTTCGCGGCCGCCGCGGCGACGTCCTCGGGTGACTGCCCGCTCGCCCGGCCGGCCTGCGCCGCCATGCCGTTCTCGCCCAGCCACAGGTCGGTGGCCACCGGCCCCGGATCGATGGCGTTGAACCGGATGCCGCGCGGACCGAACTCCTTCGACAGCGACTTCGACAGGTTGACCAGTGCCGCCTTGGCGGCGGAGTAGTCAACAACGACGGGGTCGGGCAGCCGCGCGTTGACCGACCCGATCGTCACGACCACGCCGTGCCCCGCGTCGAGCATCCCCGGCAGCGCCGCCCGGATGGCGCGCACGTGCGCCATCAGGTCCAGTTCGAAGGTGGCGGCCCACATCTCGTCGGTCACCGCACCGAAGCCGTCGAGCCGGGCGGGCGCGGCACCGACGTTGTTGACGAGTACGTCGATCGCGCCAGCGGCGTCGACGAGCCGCTGCGGCCCGTCCGGTGTCGAGAGGTCGACCTCGACGACGGTGACCTGCCCGCCTTCCGCGAGCTTGTCGAGCGCGTCGGTCGACGACCGGCTGCCGGCCACGACGTGCGCACCTTCCTCGACGAAGGCGTGCGTGATCGCCAGCCCGATGCCGGCCCCGGCCCCGGAGACAACCACGCGCGTGCCCTGGAGGTGCAGATCCATCAGGTCTCCTTCGGTCCGGCCGTCGCCGCCACCCTGGCACCGATGAGGCGGCCGCGCACCGGTCGGCGATTTCCGGGGCCATCCGGGTGCGGGCCGAGCCGGTGGTGTCGATCTACCGCGGCCGGGCGACGGCGCCGGTTACGCTCCGCAAGAGGCTTGCTCTCCCCGGGGAGTCTGGAGCGGCACGGGTGCAGCAGTGTGCGGCATGCGGGACGGCGAACGACGCAACCATGCGCTTCTGCGTGGAGTGCGGGACGACGCTCGCCCGGACCTGCCCATCCTGCGGCCAGCCGGTGCAGGCCGGGTTCAAGTTCTGCGGGCACTGCGGCAGCGCCATCGGTGCGGCCGCCGAGGTCCCGGCCCAGGCGGCTGCGCCGGTGGTCCCGCTGGCCGAGCGCCGGCTGTGCTCGGTCCTGTTCTGCGACCTCGTCGGGTTCACTCCGCTGTCGGAGGCGCGTGACCCGGAAGAAGTCCGCGAGCTGCTGTCGGCGTACTTCGAGACCGCGAGCACGGTGATCGGCCGGTACGGCGGTGT
>DATBDW010000181.1:0-5791 GCA_036269735.1 Actinomycetes bacterium | reverse complement strand
GCTGCACCAACGCCCGCACGGCGTAGTCGACCCGGGCCGTCACTCGCATGCGCACACTCTGTCAGCAAGGCGGCAGGGAAGTGCAGCTGCCACGACAGGCGCGCCCGGTCAGGCGTCGAAGTCGAGCTCGACCTCGTCGGTCACCGGCTCGGACTGGCAGGCCAGGACGAACCCGGCCGAGAGCTCCTCCGGGTCGAGCGCGAAGTTGCGCGCCATTTCCACCTGGCCGGACACCAGCTTCGCCCGGCAGGTCCCGCAGACGCCGCCCTTGCAGGCGTACGGCGCGTCGGACCGGACACCCAGGACGGCGTCGAGGATGCGTACGCCGGTACGCGGGACCTCGACCTTCGTGGCCCGGCCGTCGAGGGTCACCAGAACGGTGCTCGACCCGGCCGCGCGGGCGGCTTCGGGTGACGCCGACTCTCGAGGAGTCTCACCCTCGACGTGGAACAGCTCGGTGTGCACCCTGTGTGCGTCGACGCCCGCCTCGGCGAGCACCTCCATCGCGCCCTCGACCATCGCGAACGGACCGCACAGGTACCACTGGTCCACCGTGTCGACCGGTACGAGGGCGGCGAGCAGGCGGCGCAGCCGGTGGGGTTCGAGTCGCCCGCTGAGCAGCTCGGCCTCCTGCTGCTCGCGGGACAGGACGTGGATCAGCCGGAACCGGTCGGGGTACCGGTCCTTGAGGTCGGCGAGCTCTTCGAGGAACATCACCGACGCCACGGTCCGGTTGCCGTAGACCAGCGTGACCTCGCTGTGCGGTTCCACCTCGAGCGCCGTCGCCACGATCGAGATCACCGGGGTGATGCCGCTGCCGGCAGCGATGGCGCAGTAGTGCCGCTGCTGGGCGCGGTCGAGACGCGGCGTGAACCTGCCGGTGGGCGTCATCACGTCGACGACGTCACCGACGCGCAGCGTCGACGTAGCGTGGGTCGAGAAGGCGCCACCCGACAGCCGCTTGACCCCGATGCGCAGCCGGCCCTCCGTCGCCGGCGCGCAGATCGAGTAGTTGCGCCGGACCTCCTCGCCGTCGACCTCGGTGCGCACCGTGAGGTGCTGGCCGGCATCGAACGTGTAGGCGTCTCGTAGGGCGTCAGGGACCTCGAACGTGATGGCCACGGCGTCGTCGGTGAGCGCATCCACGGCCGCCACACGCAACGGGTGGAACGTGCCGTGCCGCCGGCCGGTGTCGACGACCGTCTCGGTTGCCTCGACGGTCACCGGTGCGCCTTGAAGTGGTCGAACGGCTCGCGGCAGTCCTCGCACAGCCACATCGACTTGCACGCCGTCGACCCGAACCGGCTGGCCTCGCGGGTCCGCGCACTGCCGCACTGGGGGCACCGGACCGAGAGCTGGACGAGGACCGGACCACCGGCCGGGCGAGCGGGCGGCGGCGGCGCGATGCCGAAGGCGGCCAGCGCCTCCCGCCCGGACTCGGTCATCCAGTCGGTCGACCAGGCGGGCGACAGCACCGTCCGTACCTCGACGTGCTCGAACCCGGCGCCGCGCACGGCGTCCTCGACGTCGTGGCGGATCGCGTCCATCGCCGGGCAGCCGGAGTAGGTCGGCGTGATCGTCACCACGACCCCGCCGCGCTCGTCGACCGTCACGTCGCGCAGCACGCCGAGGTCCTCGATGGTGAGCACCGGCACCTCGGGGTCGAGCACGGCCGCGGCCCCCGCCCACGCCACCTCCCGCATTTTGTCAGCCGCAGGACGACCCGGCGGTCGTTCTCCGGCTGACAACTCGCCGGTCCCCGTGGAGATACTCACCAGGTCGCTCCGGGGTGCGCGCGGTGCAGGCTCTGCATCTCGGCCAGCAGGTAGCCCATCGCCTCGGTGTGGATGCCGCGACGGCCACCGCCGGGCGGCGTCCGTAGGCCCTCGGGCCGCCCGAGCGTGGCCTCGGCGAGCACGCCGTCGACGTACTCGTCCCAACCCGGCCGCAGCGTCGACGCGTCGACCGCGACGCCCTCCGCGACCAGGGACTGCTCGATGTCGTCAGTGCCGAGGAGCTCGTCTACGAGCGGCCAGACCCGGTCTAGGCCCGCCTGCATCCGCCGGTGCGACTCGTCGGTGCCGTCGCCGAGGCGCAGCACCCACTGGGTGGCGTGGTCGCGGTGGTAGTCGACCTCCTTGACGGCCTTCGCCGCCACGGCGGCGAGCGTCTCGTCGGTGCTCGACTGCAGCCGCTCGTAGAGGGCGAGCTGGTACGTCGAGAACGCGAGCTGCCGGGCCATCGACACCGCGAAGTCGCCGTTGCCGAGCTCGACAAGGTGCACGTTGCAGAAGTCGCGCTCGTCACGCAGGTACGCCAGATCGTCCTCGCTTCGGCCGGCGCCCTCGACCTCGGCGGCGTAGGACAGCAGGGTGCGGGCCTGGCCGAGCAGGTCGAGCGCGACGTTGCCGAGGGCGACGTCCTCCTCGAGCTGCGGCGCGTTGGTCACCCACTCGCCGAGCCGGTGCGAGAGCACAAGCGCGTCGTCGCCGAGCCGCATCGCGTAGGTAGCGAGCGGGTTCATAAGTGCTGGACCTCGGGCGGGATGTCGTAGAACGTCGGATGCCGGTAGGCCTTGTCGGCGGCCGGGTCGAAAAACGAGTCCTTCTCGTCGGGGCTGGACGCGACGATCGCCGCAGCCGGGACCACCCAGAGGGACACGCCCTCCGAGCGGCGGGTATAGACGTCGCGCGCGTTGCGCAGCGCCATCGCCGCGTCGGGCGCGTGCAGGCTGCCGACGTGCTGGTGGTTGAGGCCACGGCGCGAGCGGACGAAGACCTCCCACAGCGGCCAGTCGGTGCGCGACGCCGGCGTCTCCGAGCGGTGCCCGGCAGGAACGCCTTCGACCGGTACGGCGCCGTGGCCCCCCGCCGCGGTGAGGTCGGGCGTGCTCATGCGACCTCGGCGGTCGGGCGCGCGGTCTGCTTGGCGGCGTACGCCGACGCGGCCTCCCGCACCCACGCGCCCTCGTCGTGCGCGCGCCGGCGGTGCTCGATGCGCTCCTCGTTGCAGGGGCCGTTGCCCTTGAGCACCGCGAAGAACTCCGACCAGTCGATCGCCCCGAAGCGGTAGTGGCCCGACTCGTCGTCGTACACGAGGTCGGGGTCGGGCAACGTCAGCTCGAGCACCTCGGACTGCGGGACGGTCATGTCGACGAACTTCTGGCGCAGCTCGTCGTTGCTGAACCGCTTGATGCCCCACGCCATCGACTGCGCCGAGTTGGGCGACTCGTCGTCGGGCGGGCCGAACATCATCAGCGACGGCCACCACCAGCGGTCGACCGCGTCCTGCGCCATCGCCTTCTGCGCCGGGGTGCCGTGCGAGAGGGTGTTGAGGATCTCGAAGCCCTGGCGCTGGTGGAAGGACTCCTCCTTGCAGATCCGGACCATCGCGCGGGCGTAGGGCCCGTAGGAGCAGCGGCAGATCGGCACCTGGTTGACGATCGCGGCGCCGTCGACCAGCCAGCCGATGGCACCCATGTCGGCCCAGGTGAGTGTCGGGTAGTTGAAGATCGAGGAGTAGCGCTGCCGGCCGGCGTGCAGGAGGTCGAGCAGCTCGGCCCGGTCCACGCCGAGAGTCTCCGCGGCCGAGTAGAGGTAGAGCCCGTGGCCGGCCTCGTCCTGCACCTTGGCGAGCAGGATGGCCTTGCGGCGCAGACTCGGGGCGCGGGTCAGCCAGTTGCCCTCCGGCTGCATCCCGATGATCTCCGAGTGCGCGTGCTGGGCGATCTGGCGGATCAGCGTCTTGCGGTAGCCCTCAGGCATCCAGTCGCGCGGCTCGATCCGGTCGTCGGCCGCGATCAGGGCCTCGAAGGCCTCGATCGACTCGGTGGACTCGATGAACTCGGTGGACTCGTCCGTGCTCGTGCTCACCCGCCCGAGTCTAGGGCTTGCCTGTGACACAGTCCAGCGATTGGTGCGAGGACATGTAACATCATCTCTCGTGGCCGCGCCCGACGTCGTGATCAGGCCGGCGCAGCACGCTGACCTGCGGCGACTCCAGGAGATCGAGGTCGCGGCCGGCGAGCTGTTCCGCCCGCTCGGGATGTTCCTCGTCGCCGACGACGACCCGTTCTCACTCGCCGAGCTCGAGCGGTACGTCGGCGCCGGGCACGCCTGGGTCGCGACGTCCCCGGTCGCACCGGCCCTCGGGTACCTCGTGCTCGACATCGTCGACGGCGCGGCCCACGTCGAGCAGGTCAGCGTCGATCCCGCCGCCGCGCGGCAGGGCATCGGCCGGGCCCTCCTGGACCACGCCGCGCGGTGGGCAGCGGGTGCGGGTTTCCGTGCGGTGACGCTGACGACGTACCTCGACGTTGCGTGGAACGGCCCGTACTACGAGCGGCTGGGCTTCCGGCGCCTCGCGCCCGAGGAGGAGACGCCCGGGCTGCGAGCATTGCGCGCCCACGAACGGGCCCACGGCCTGGACGCCTGGCCGCGGGGCTGCCTCCGGCTGGAGCTCGCCGCGCCTGGAACTGCGCCGGCAACGGACCGCTGACGAAGGCGGACCTCCGCACGCGCGCGTTCGTTGGGGGTGCGGTCAAGCGGGCAACGACGCGGACGCCGCGCCGTTGTCTGTTCTCGCCGTCGGTCCCTGTCCGCCTCCGCAGATGATCACGGTGATCAACTTCGGCGCAATCGGGTCGAGACCTAGGGTGGTCGACGTGGCGCCATTGACCGGATTGACCGACCCGGACGAGATCGCCCGGCTCAGTGCCGAGGTCATGCTCGCCGGCGACCGGGCGTCGGCCGGTGCCGGCGTCACACTGGTCGACGTCGGGCCCGGTCGCGCGACCGCGACGATGACCGTGCGACCGGACATGGTCAACGGGCACTCGATCGCCCACGGCGGCTTCGTGTTCTTGCTGGCGGACACGGCGTTCGCGGTGGCCTGCAACAGCTACGGGCGCAACACCGTGGCCGCGGGGTGCGACATCGCCTTCGTCGCGCCCGTCAAGGCCGGTGACGTGCTCACCGCCGAGGCGCACGAGCGGCACCGGTCCGGCCGGTCCGGTCTCTATGACGTCTCGGTACGCCGGGCCGACGGCACCGTCGTCGCCGAGCTGCGCGGCCGGAGCAGGACCATCGCCGGCACCCTCGTGCCGTTGCCGGAGGAGCAGGGATGACCACCTCCGAGGCTTTCCTCGTCGCCGGGGTTCGCACGCCGATCGGCCGGTACGGCGGCGCGCTCGCCGCGGTGCGACCCGACGACCTCGCCACGCACGTGCTCCGCGAGCTGACCACCCGGCTGCCGTCGGTCGACTGGGCCGCCGTCGACGACGTCGTCCTCGGCTGCGCGAACCAGGCCGGCGAGGACAACCGCAACGTCGCGCGGATGGCGCTGCTGCTGGCCGGCCTGCCCGAGACGGTGTCGGGCAGCACGGTCAACCGGCTCTGCGGGTCGGGTGCGGACGCGGTCGCGATCGCGGCGCGGGCCGTCCGGGCCGGCGAGGCGGACCTCGTCGTCGCGGGTGGAGTCGAGAGCATGAGCAGGGCACCGTTCGTCATGGCGAAGGCGCAGTCGGCGTACGACCGGTCGGTCGCCGTGCACGACACCACCCTGGGCTGGCGGTTCGTGAACCCCGAGATGGAACGTCGCCACGGCATCGACTCGATGGGCGAGACGGCCGAGAACGTCGCCGAGGAGCGCAACGTGTCCCGCGCGGACCAGGACGCGTTCGCGCTGCGGTCGCAGGAGCGGGCGGCCAAGGCGATCGCGGCCGGTCGGCTGGCCGAGGAGATCACGTCGGTGCCGGTCCCGGTTCGGCGCGGCGAACCGCAACTCGTCGACA
>DATBDW010000180.1:0-4831 GCA_036269735.1 Actinomycetes bacterium | reverse complement strand
CCGCCGATCTGCGCCGTGTGGTGGTGGCCGACCTCGACATCGGCGGCGAGGATCGCTCCCGCACCCCTCATCCGCGCCGCACCTCTCGGACCAGCGACCCGAACACCATGGTCATGACGAGCATCTGGAAGGTGGCCAAGCCGAGGAACACGAACCAGCCGTGCGGCGGGTAGAAGATCGCGATCGCGAAGGCGACGGCCGAGACGATCACCAGGCGCTTGAGCATGCCCAGTGTCAGACCCTTGCGGTCCGGCTCGCCGCGCTCGATCGAGGTGGCCAGAGAGCGCTGCACCAGCATGCTGTTGATGACGCCGAGCCCGAGGCCGACGCACAGCAGCACGCCGGCGTCGGCGTACCCGAAGATGGCCAGGACGATGAGGGCCACCAGGCCACCGACGGCGGCGATCAGCAGCGCCTTGTTGTACTTGCTCGCCGCCTGCTCGAGGGCCTGGCGGGTCCCGGAGGCCACCGCGCGGTCGGTCTCCTCGCTCGTCGGCCCAGGGGTGCCAGCGGGGCTGCTGGTCACTGGGTCGCTCATCGGAAGAACCGCCTGACGATCGAGCGGGTCGACAGCACGGCCGCAGCGATGCCGAGGGCGATCCCGAGGAACACGAACACGTGCGGGGCACCAGTCCAGCCGTCGACCAGGTATCCCAGGGCGGCGCCGCCGACGACGAGAACAGCACTCGTCGTGGCGATGCCGGTCAGTGCGCCGAACATCGCGACCGCGCTGCGGTCGGCGCCCGACGTCCGGTCGGGGCTGGGGGTGGCCCCGGAGCGGCGCTGCGGCGGGCCGGCCGGCTGCTCGGTCATGCGACCTCCCGGCAGGCCGAGGCGCACTGCGGTCTGCACAGATCGTCCTCGCACTCGTAGATCTCGGGTCCCGGAACCGGCCCGCTCACCTGCGCAGACGCGCGATTCAGGGTCCGGGAAACCTATCACGCGCAGCGTGCTGTCCCGGACGCCGTCGGTGGCCGCCGACGGGCTCGCGGGGGGCGCCGAGACATCCGTCGGCAGGGCCTCCGCACCAACCGTTGCACCGGTCGACAACCGTTGGCGGGAGCCGCGGTCGCGGAGCTGCGTCGTCATCGTCTCGGCCTCGTCCGTCGTGGTCTCGGATGGGTCGGGCGTCTTCAGGTGGGGTGGGCTGCGAGAGACCGCGCACGGCCTCTCGAACCGATCGAAAACCTAGCATCAGCCGGCGATCGCCCCGACCCCGGCCCTGCGTCCGGCAGGTCAGCGGCGCGCGCCGCGACGCAACCCGGTGAAGGTCCCTTCCCCGCGCCGCAGTCGCGGGATGTTCATCGTCAGCAGGACGGCCACGAGGCATACGGCGCCGAGACTGATGAGCAGTGCCGGGGTCTCGAGGAACACCGACGCCGTCGCGCCGAACGCGATGACAGCGGACCACAGGTACATCACGAGGACCGCGCGGGCATGGCTGTGCCCCCGTTCCAGCAGGCGGTGGTGCAGGTGCTGCTTGTCGGGGGCGAACGGCGATCTTCCGGCCAGCGTCCTGCGGATGATCGCGAGCAGGACGTCGAGGAAGGGGATGGCCATCACGACGATGGGGAGGATGAGGGGCAGGAGGGCCGGGGCCAGGTCGGTCTGCACGACGTTCGGGCCGACCGTCCCGGTCAGGGTGATCGTCGTCGACGCGAGCAGCAGCCCGAGCAGCATCGACCCCGAGTCGCCCATGAAGACCCGCGCCGGGCTGAAGTTGTGCGGCAGGAAGCCGACGCAGACCCCGACGAGGGCCGCGGCGATGACGCCCGACGTGGTGGCCCGGGTCAGGCTCTCGTTGACCGTGAGGATGTAGGAGAAGACGAAGAAGGCGGCGGCGGCGATCGCGACGATCCCGGCGGCGAGACCGTCAAGACCGTCGACGAAGTTGACCGCGTTGACCGTCAGGACGACCAGGCCGATGGTCAGCACCGTGCCCTCGACGGGTCCGAGCACGAACGTGTTCGGGATGCCATCGACGTTCTCCCCACCGAGGAAGCCGATCGGCAGGTAGAGCATCTGGACGCCGCCGATCACCATCACACCCGCAGCCAGGACCTGCCCTGCCAGCTTGGTGAGGGCGTCCAGCTCCCAGCGGTCGTCGGCAACCCCGAGCAACGTGATGAGCACGGCACCGGACAGGAGGGCGAGGGTCTGCTGACCGTCCTGCAGGCGCGGGCCCAGGAACGGCATCCGGGTGGCGACGAGCAGACCCGCGCCGAAGCCGCCCAGCATCGCCACCCCGCCGAGCCGGGGGGTCGGGATGGCGTGGACGTCGCGGTCCCGTACCTCGGTGATGGCACCCCAGCGCAGGGCGATCCGCCGGGCGACGGGCGTGAGCAGGTACGTGACCGTGGCCGCGACGACCAGCGTCAGCATGTACTCGCGCACGGACCGCCCTCAGGATCCGTCTGGACGGCGACGGACCCTCATGACTGGTCACCGTAGCCGTCCAGCTCGGGGACCACCTCGCGAAGGTCCTCGAGGGTCACAGCACCGAGCCGTACGACACGGATCCGGTCCCCCGTGACGTCGACGATGGTCGAGGGCACCGGGTCGCCGGACGTCCCGCCGTCGAGGTAGACCGAGACGGCCTCGCCCAGCTGCTCCACGGCCTGGTCGCACGTCGTGGGCGCGGGCTGCCCGGAGATGTTCGCACTGCTGACGCCCATCGGCCCGGTGGCCCGGAGCAGCTCGATGGCCACCGGGTGCAGGGGCATCCGGACGGCGACCGTCCCACCCGTGTCCCCCAGGTCCCACCGCAGGGACGGCTGTGCGGTCGTCACCAGGGTCAGTGCGCCGGGCCAGAACGCTGTCACGAGGTCGCGGGCCGCCTCCGAGAGCCCGGTCGCGATCCCGTCGAGGGTGCGCGGGGAGCCGACCAGCACCGGCACCGGCATGTCCCGCCCGCGGCCCTTGGCGGCGAGCAGCCCGCCGATTGCCGCCGGCGAGAACGCGTCCGTGCCCAGACCGTAGACGGTGTCCGTCGGCAGCACGACCAGCTCGCCGCGGCCGACCGCGCCGGCGGCCAGCCCGAGGCCGGTCTCCCGCTCGCGCGGGTCCGCCATCGAGTACGGCCGCGCCCAGATGCCGCTCACTGTTCCGCCGTCCGTACTGCCGTCAGAAACCGGTCTCGTCCGGCCAGGTCCTGGTGGTCGGCGACCTCGGCCCACCCACCGGCCGCCGTGAGGAGCGCGGGTGCCGAGCGCCCCTGGAGGTCGGCGTGCTCGGCGACGAGGTGCCCGCCCGTCCGCAGCAGGCGATGGGCGACCCGGTCGACGACGCGCATCGCGTCGAGCCCGTCGGCTCCCGACCACAGGGCCGCTGAGGGGTCGTGCGTCGCGACCTCGGGATCCCTGATCGTCGCTCCGACCGGGATGTACGGCGGGTTGCTGACCACGAGGTCGACGGACCCGTCGAGGTCGTGGAACGCGTCGGCCATGTCGCCGAGGCGCAGGTCGACGCCGGACCCCGCGCAGTTCCGCTCCGCCCACGCGTACGCCGTGGGGTCCGCCTCGACGGCGTGGACCTCGCACCCGAGGTGCTCCGTCGCGACGGCGAGGGCGATGGCGCCGCTCCCGGTCCCCAGGTCGACGACCCTGGGTGCGGCCAGGCCGCCGAGCCGCTCGAGCACGGCGTCGACGACAACCTCCGTCTCCGGTCGCGGGACGAACACCCCCGGGCCGACCCGCAGGATCAGGTGGCGGAACGGTGCCTCGCCGGTGATGTGCTGAAGCGGCTCCCGGGCGGCCCGGCGGTCGACGTACCGCGAGAACTCCGGACCGACCCGGTCGTGGCGCCACAGTTCGCGCCGGTCCACGCCCAGCGAGCAGGCGGCCAGGACCTCCGCGTCGTGGCGGGGCGACGGAACGCCGGCGGCGGTGAGGGCCGCCGTGGCGTCGGCCAGCGCCGCGCGGAGCGAGCCCGTCGTCACGTTCACCGCCCCGGTCACTGGCCCGCGAGGGCCAGCTTGGCCTCGGTGTCGGCGTCGACCAGGGCCTGGACGACCGCCTCCAGGTCGCCGTCGAGCACCTGGTCGAGGTTGTACGCCTTGAAGTTGACCCTGTGGTCGGCGATGCGGTTCTCCGCGAAGTTGTAGGTGCGGATCCGTTCGGAGCGGTCGACGGTGCGGACCTGGCTGCGCCGCGCGTCCGACGCCTCCTGGTCGGCTGCCTCCTGCGCCGCGGCGAGCAGCCGGGCGCGCAGGATGCGCATCGCCTGCTCGCGGTTCTGCAGCTGGGACTTCTCGTTCTGGCAGGACGCGACGATGCCGGTCGGGACGTGGGTGATGCGCACGGCCGAGTCGGTGGTGTTGACGCTCTGCCCGCCCGGACCGGACGATCGGTAGACGTCGATCCGCAGGTCGTTCGGGTCGATCTCGACGTCGACCTCCTCCGCCTCGGGCAGCACCCAGACGCCTGCGGCGCTGGTGTGGATCCGGCCCTGCGACTCGGTCACGGGCACCCGCTGCACGCGATGCACCCCGCCCTCGTACTTCAGCCGGGCCCAGACGCCGTGGCCGGGCTGCGGCGTGCCGCGCGACTTCACTGCCAGCTGGACGTCCTTGTAGCCGCCCATGTCGGTCTCGGTGGCCTCGAGGACCTCGGTCTTCCAGCCGACGCGCTCGGCGTACCTGAGATACATCCGCAGCAGGTCGCCGGCGAACAGCGCCGACTCCTCGCCGCCCTCGCCGGCCTTGATCTCGAGGATGACGTCCTTGTCGTCGTTCTCGTCCCGCGGCAACAGGAGCATCCGCAGCCGGGCTTCGAGCTCGGACTGGCGGGCTTGCATCACCGGCACCTCGGCGCGGAACGACTCGTCGTCGGCC
>DATBDW010000179.1:0-8634 GCA_036269735.1 Actinomycetes bacterium | reverse complement strand
GACAGCGCGATCGCGCTGTCGACCTGGTCGTCGGAGAGCTGCCAGGCGCCGCCGCGGACCGCGGTGCCCAGCGCGTCGGCGGCGCAGCCGGCGGCGGCGAGCAGCGGGTGCCCCACCAGCTGGTCGCTCGAATACATGTTCGAAGAATACCGGAAGTCGAGCGCCGATGGAAGACGAAATCCCTTTATCCACAACGGCTTTTCGGCCGATCTCGTGATCGGCCACCTACTTGGGAAGTGGTACGGCTATCAGCTTCTGCAGCGACCCGCTGGCCGGGCCATTTCGTTCTGCACCACCATCAGAGCGGCAGGCGACGCACTCGCGTGGACACCGTCATGTCATTCGGGCGCTCCTCACCACCACGAGACGGGCAGCTCCGCGCACGCGGGTCAGCACCCACGCGTCGTCCAGGCGCCTTTCACCACGACCAGGGGGCAGTCGCGCACCCAGCGTCAGCACCCACCGTCCATCCAGGCACGAGCGGCGCGTCAGCCGAACCCCAACACCGTCAGCTCTTCGGCACCGGGAACGCTACGGGACTGTGCCGGCCCGAGGAGTCGACAGCACGCACGCCGACGAAGACGTTGTCCTTCGAGATGTCCACGGTGGTGGTCGTGACGTCGCCGACGTCGATGACGTGCTCCCACTCGGGCGCCGTGGTCTCGCGGTAGACGACGTCGTAGCGCGCGGCATCTGCGCTGTGGTCCCAGACGAGCTGCGTTTCATTGGTGAGGTTGGTCGTGATGATGCCCGGGTTCTTCGGAGTCGACGGCCCGGCTGCGAGCGACCACAGCGCCGCCCCATTGACCCGGGCCACGCCGGCGATGAAGTCGAAGTCGCAGAACTGCGGAAGGTCGCCGAACTGGACGCCGTTCTCTACCCGCACGTCCTGGTGCTCGTGGCGGAAGTCCTCGTGCGGTTCGGTGAACCGGGCCGCCGGCCAGCCCTGCTGAAGGAACGGGATCTGGTCGCCGCCGCGCAGGTAGCGATCTCGGCGGTACACGACGCGGACGTTCATGCCAGTGGCCCCGTTGTCGCCGACCTCGCGGACGAACCGGGCCAGCTGGCGGGCCGGCGAGTCGCCCTCGCCGCCGACCGACTGCCGGACCGATGCCTGGGCCGGGGTCTCCGACGTCGGGACCCCCTCCGCGAACAGGCGCAGAGTCCGCCGGTCGCGGGTGCCGTCGTCGGCGGTGCTGCTGCCCACGATGTCGTTGGTGAACATTCCCTGTACGTCGGCGCCCTGGTCCTTGAGCACCTGAGCCATGTGCGTGGAGCCGTAGATGTTCTGCTCCTCGCCGGCGACCGCGGCGAACATGATCGTGGCGGCGGGCCGACGGGTCGCCATGATCCGGGCGAGCTCGAGAGCAACTGCGACACCCGAGGCGTCGTCGTCCGCGCCCGGTGCGTCGTCGGTGAAGTTCATGACGTCGGTGATCCGGGAGTCGTAGTGCCCACTGACGACGTAGGTCCGCGGGGTCCCGGAGGAGCCCTGCAACGTGGCGACGATGTTCGTGATCGTCGTCGGGGTCGGGATCCGGATACCCGGCTGCTGCACGTAGGACTGCTTCTCCACCGTCATGTGGCCGCCGGAGGTCGCCGCCACCTGCTGGTACTGGTCGTAGAGCCAGTCGCGGGCGGCGCCGATGCCGCGCTGCGAGTCGGTCTGCGAGGACAGGGTGTGCCGCGTCCCGAACGCCACCAGCCGCCGGATCGTCGCCTCGATCCGCGCCGGGTCGACCTCGCGGAGCATCGCCTGCAGCTCAGCATCGGGGCTCTGCGCCAGCGGCGGTGGGCCGACCGGGAAGTCACCGGGCAGGTCGATGTCCGCGGCGACTGGCCCCGCGCCCAGCAGCGGCGCCGCGGCGGCGGCCCCGGCGGCGGCAACGGCACCGGTGAGCACAGCGCGGCGGGACGGCAGGGCACGCGAGGAAATGGTTGTCATGCGAACCGTTCCTACGCCGAGATGTCCGGTTTGTCCACGATGGAAGCCACCAGGTGGCCGGGTCTGGTCACGGCCCCTCCCTGCCACGGCGTGCGGACGTTGGGGCCCAGCCGACAGGTGGGACGGTCGGAACCTGGATGGCACGGGCGTGCGTTTGAGCAGGAGGCGCGACGCGCCGGTGCCGCCAGGACGTCGGTGACCGGGCCGTAGCCTGGACCCGATGCACCTGGCGACGGAGGACGAGGAATGAGCAGCCGAGCGGCGACGAAGGCACAGGCCCGGGACAAGGTCGCTGCCATGCGGGCCGAGCAGGCCCGCAAGGACCGCCGGCGCCGCGTCCTCCTGGCCGGCAGCGCCGTGCTGGTGGTGGTCGCAGTGGTGGCCGCGCTCGTGGTCGCGAAGGCCGCCGGTGTCGGCTCGGGCTCCGGATCCACCAGCGCGGCGAAGCCCGGTGAGAACGCGACTACCGCATCCGCGGCGGTCTTCAAAGACGTCACGACCGTGCCGGCCTCCGTGCTCGACACGATCGGCCCGGGGTCGGCGGCCAGCACGCCGAAGAAGATCACGGCGCCCGCCCTCACCGTCGACGGCAAGCCGCAGGTGCTCTATATCGGCGCGGAGTACTGCCCCTACTGCGCGGCGCAGCGCTGGGCGCTGGCCGTGGCGCTGTCGCGGTTCGGCACCTTCGACAAGCTCGGCGCGACGCACTCGTCCACCAGCGACGTCTATCCCGACACCCAGACGCTCTCGTTCCACGACACGACCTTCACGAGCCAGTACCTGTCGTTCACAGGTGTCGAAACGACCGACCCCAACCAGAAGCCGCTCGACTCGCCGAGCTCCGCGGACCAGAAGACCTACACGACCTACAACACCGCGAAGTACGTCGGCTCGCCCGGCATCCCGTTCCTCGACATCGGTGGCCGCTACGTCTCGGCGGGAACGTTCGTCGACCCCAAGCTGCTGGCCGGCAAGAGCCGCGAGCAGATCGCCGCCTTGCTCGCGAAGCCCGACAGCCCGATCGCCAAGTCGGTCGACGGGAGCGCCAACATCATCACGGCCGCGATCTGCGACGTGACGAAGGGCGAGCCGGTCAAGGTGTGCACGTCGCGCGGAGTCGGATCCTCGTTCGCCGCCTTCGGCAAGTCGCAGTGACCGGCGCCGCACAGATCCGCGCCTCTCGGTCGTGACCGGGACCACGGCCGACGCCCGCGGCGGGCGCGCGCTCGCAGGTACGACGGCGCGCCAGCCCGCCTGGCTGCGCTGGGGCTCGCTGGTCGTCTGCGTGCTCGGGCTGGCGGCGTCGGCGTACCTCACCTACGAGCACTTCTCGTCCTCGACGTCGCTGGCCTGCCCCGACACGGGGGCCATCAACTGCCTGAAGGTGACGACGAGCTCCTACTCGAAGCTCCTGGGCGTTCCGGTCGCGCTGCTCGGCCTGCTGTTCTATGTCGGCATGACCGCGCTGTGCTCGCCGCCGGCGTGGTCGTCGTCGAGCCCCTGGGTCGGCCGGGTGCGACTGCTCGGTGCCATCTCCGGCGTCGTCATGGTGGTCTACCTGGTGTGGGCCGAGCTGTTCCGCATCGACGCGATCTGCCTGTGGTGCACGGCGGTGCACGTGCTCACCGTGGTCCTCTTCGGCCTGCTCGTTGTGGGAGCCGCGCTGCAGGAGGCCTGACGGTTGACCCTTGATACCCCCCTGGGGTATCAAGGACGCGACCGGAGGAGGCCGTGCCATGTCGGGAGCCCGCTGCACCAGCACGTCGAGCACGGCGCTCAGGACGCCTATGTCGAGCACGACGTCCACGACGAGGCACCGGCCGGCTCGGACCTGACCCGGTCGGCAGTCAGCGCCACCCTGCACTGCCTCACCGGCTGCTCGATCGGCGAGGTGCTCGGCATGGTCATCGGGACCGCTGCCGGCCTCGGCGGCTGGGCGACCGTGGTGCTCTCGGTCGTGCTCGCCTTCGGCTTCGGCTACGGACTGACCATCACCCCGGTGCTACGAGCCGGCCTCCCGTTCCGGGACGCGGCCAAGGTCGCGCTGGCCTCGGACACCGTGTCGATCGCCACCATGGAGGTGACCGACAACGCCGTCGTCCTGCTCGTGCCGGGTGCTCTCAACGCGGGACTGTCGACGGTCCTGTTCTGGGCCAGCCTCGGTGTCTCGCTGGTGATCGCGTTCGTCGTCACTGTCCCGGTCAACCGGGCGCTCATCCGTCGCGGTCGCGGCCATGCATCAGTACCACCAGCACTGACCCACCAGCACTGACCCACCAGCACTCAACTGGCAACACCGAGAGCGGGGCCCTCCGTCAGCGGCGGGGTCGGGGCCGGCTGGTCCAGTCGGCGAGCCGGCCACCGCGCGACACCGCGCGCAGCCGGCGCTCGACCTCCCGGCGTACCGGCTCGGGGGTCACGAGGATCAGGTCGTCACCGGCGCGTAGCGGCGTCGTCGGGCCGGGCACGAAGGTCGCTCCTTCGCGGACGATCAGCGTCACCGCGGCACCGGTCGGCAGGCTGAGCTCGGCGACCTCGACGCCGGCGAGGCGCGACCCGTCGGCGACGTGCACCTGGAGCAGGTCGGCATCCAGTCGGGTCAGCGGCGAGGACTCGATGTCCAGCTCCTGCATCTCGCCGGCCGCCACGACGCCGAGCCGCCGCGCGACCCAGGGCAGGGTCGGCGCCTGCACCAGCGTGAACACGACGACGAGGACGAAGACGAGGTTGAACACGTCCTTGTCGGCTGGCACGGTCGCGAGCACGACAGGCACCGCCCCGCGCAGACCGGCCCAGGACAGCAGCACCCGCTCGCCCCGAGTCGTCGGGAAGTGCAGCACCGCCGGAAGTCGACGCCAGGCGCGCTGCAGGGGGAGCAGCGACGCGAGCACCGCGCCCGGGCGCGCCACGACGAGCAGCACAAGACCGACGCCGAGAGCCGGCAGCACCGACGAGCCGAGGTCCGCCGGAGTCGCGAGCAGCCCGAGCATCACGAACAGACCGATCTGGGCCAGCCAGCCGGCGCCCTCGACGAACCCCCGGGTGGCCGAGCGGTGCGGCAGGCGCAGGTTGCCCAGTACCAGCGCGGCGACGTACACCGCGAGGAACCCGCTGCCGTGCGCGACCGCCGCCGCCCCGTAGGCGGCGACGCACAGGGCCACGACAGCAAGGGGGTAGAGGCCGGACGACGGCAGCGCGATCCGGCGCAGGCCCCACGCACCGGCGTACCCGACGAGCAGGCCGACCGCCGCACCCAGCAGAAGCTCGTAGGCGATGAGCAGCAGCAGGCCCCACCAGGTCGGCGCCGAGTGGCCGGCCAGCGCTACGACCAGGATCACGACCGGCGCGTCGTTGAAGCCGGACTCGGCCTCGAGCAGGCCGCCGAGCCGGGAGGGCAACGGCACCTTGCGCAGCACCGAGAACACCGCCGCCGAGTCGGTGGGTGCCAGCACCGCGCCGATCAGCAGGGCCTCCTGCCACCCCACGTCGAGCAGCAGGTGCGCCGCGACGCCGACGACAGCCACCGAGACCGCCGTGCCGATCGTCGCGAGCGACGCGGCCGCGGGCACGGTGGAACGGATGCTCTCCCATGAGGTGGTCAGGCCGCCCTCGGCGAGGATCACGACCAGGGCGGCGTAGCCGAGCGAGCGGGCCAGTTCGGCGTCGTCGAAGTGGACGCCGATCGCGTTCTCGCCGAGGACCAGCCCCAAGCCGAGGTAGAGCAGCAGGGTGGGCAGCCCGCTGCCGACCGCGAGCCGGACCGCGGCGATCGACACGAGCAGCACGACGGCGCCGACCAGCAGCGTGACGTCGAGCTGCTCGACGCTCATCGCCCGTCGCCGGCCGGTCTGGAGCCCTGGCGGAGCGTGGCATCCGGGGGACCCACGCCCGGACGGGCGGCGCCCGGACGGGTGACGCCGGACGGCGTGACGACGACGGTGACGGCACGGTCGTGCGGCTCGGCAGGTACGGCGGGCAGCAGCTCACCGTCGTAGAGCAGCGCCACCACGGGGCGGCCCCGGGGCAGCCGCGTGAGCGCCCGGTCGTACGAGCCGCCACCTCGCCCGAGCCGGGTACCGGCCGCGTCGACGGCCAGGGCCGGCACGACCAGGACGTCGGCCTGTGCCACGGCGGCCACGCCCAGCGACGCGCCCGATGGTTTCCACAGGCCACGGTCGCCGGGCGACAACCCGGCGCGGGTCTCGTAGATTGCCCAGTCCAGGTCGAGGTCGGCTCGAAGCACCGGCACCAACACGCGGACGTCCCTCGAACGCAGCACGTCCATCAGCTCAGCGGTCGACGGCTCGGAGCCGATGGAGAGGTAGGAGGCGATGGTCCGCGCTGGTCGGACCTCGGGAAGGGTGAGGACGGCAGCGGTGAGCGCAGCGGCGGCGACCGCACGGTCCGGGGGCGGCATGGCCCGGCGTGCCGCGAGAACGCGCGCCCGCAGCTCCGCCTTCGCGGTCGCGACCGGCACGTCCCCGGTCCCCGGATCGCCCTCCATCGCGACATCCTTCCAGGGACTGCTGCTCGCGGGCCGGATCGACCGCCGTCCGGACCTGGCGTCCCACTCCGACGGCGCAGGGGCCGGGCCATGACGCTGCGCAGCCGGCTGTGGATGGTGCTGGCCGGGCTTTTCCTTGTTCCGCTCGTGGTGGGTGCCCTGGTGCTCCTTCTCGTCGTACCAGGCGCGCGCTCGAACCGCACCGATCAGGACCTGATCACGGCGTCGGCGGGGGTCCGCGCCGAGCTGGTCGACGAGTGCACCCAGATGGGCCTCGCCGCCAAGGCTGCTGCCCTGCAATCGCAGGTCAACGCGCCGGGCGTCGCAGCCCAGGCCCTCGTCAACGACGGCGACGCCGACTACGTGGCCGTTCTGGACGACGCGGGGAAGGTGCAGGCCTCCGCCGGCACGCCGCCGCCGGAAACCGGGAAGCAGCCGAGCGAACTCCCGAGGTGCACCGACAGCAACGGCACGTCGACCAGCCCGGTGGTGTCGCAGCAGGCGACTGTGCATCTGCCCGGAGGCGGCAGCTTGACCGCCGTGGCCGCCGAACGGCTGGACGACGAGCTGCTGGCTGACGTCCGGGCCCGCAGCACGGCGGTCGGGCAGGTCGTGCTCCTGCGCGACGGGAAGGCAGTCTTCTCGACCGCCGACCGCGCCACGACGTCGGCACTGGTCGCGGCGGCCCGACAGGGCGGGGTCGTGCACGTCGATGGGTGGACCGCGCGGGTCGCCGTGCCCCGCAAGGGGGTCCCGTGGACCACGATCGTCACCAGCGACACCCGATCGGCTGGGTCGAGCACGCTGTTGTTCGTGCTCATCCTGCTGCTCGGCGCGCTGGCGGCGGGGGCGCTGGTGACGGTCGTCGCACGCAACCTCAGCAAGCCGTACGCTGAGATCACGGAGGCCGCCGAGCGGGTGGCGCGCGGCGAGCTGGACACGCCGATGGCCCCGTCCGGGGAAGGCGAGGCAGGCCGGCTCGGCAGCGCCGTGATGACGATGACCGACGAGCTGCGCCGCAGCGAGGCCGCCGTGGAGCGCAGCCGCGACGACCTGCGCGACTCCCTCGAGCGCATCGGCGACACCCTGACCAGCACCCACGACCTCGACGGCCTGCTCCAGGTCGTGCTCGAGACCGCGGTTGTGACGTTGCAGGCACAGGCCGGTGTGGTACTGCACCTGTCCGCCGACCGCCTGCAGCTGGTCGCCGAGCACGGCTTGCACGAGACCGGGCTCACCGCGCCGGCGATGGTCGCGCCGGGGGAGGGGGTTCTCGGCCGGGTCCTGGCCACCGGCGAGCCCGCCCGCGGCCGGCTCGGCTCGGGTCCCGAGGCGCTGGCGCCGGTCGAGTCCGAGCCGTCGACCGGTGAGGTGCTCGCCGTACCCCTGCGCAGCATGGGCAACGTCGTGGGCGTCCTGGCGCTCTACGACCGGGTGGACGGCCGGCCGTTCGACAACGGGGACGAGGACGGGCTGCGCACCCTGGCCGGCCAGGCCAGCATCGCCGTCGACAACGTGCACCTGCACCACGAGGCGCAGCGGCTCTCGACCACCGACCCGTTGACAGGGCTGTGGAACTTCCGCTACCTCTCGATGAGCCTGGCCCGTGAGATCGAGCGATCCACCCGGTTCGACCGCCCGCTGGCGGTCCTGATGCTCGACCTCGACCACTTCAAGATGGTCAACGACGTGCACGGCCACGCCCGCGGCGACACGGTGCTGCGCGAGCTCGCCCAGCGCGTGCAGGAGCAGATCCGCGAGGTGGACACCTTCGCCCGCTACGGCGGCGAGGAGTTCGTCGTCGTCCTGCCGGAGACCACGGTGGAGGGCGCGGCGCAGCTGGCGGAGCGGATCTGCGAGGCGATCCGCCGCGAGCCGTTCCGGGTGGAGGGCGAGGCGCCGCTGGACATCACGCTCTCGATCGGCGGAGCCGCGTTCCCCGACCACGGCTCCACGCCGGCCACGCTGATGCGCTCGGCCGACCGTGCCCTCTACGTCGCCAAGGCCGAGGGCCGGGACCGTTGGCACGTGCCCGGTGCCGAGAGCGAGATTGCCGCGGGCCGTTAGGGTCTGCTGACATGCCGACTGAGCCGCCGAGCGAGCAGTCCGTCAGCAAGGCCGTAGTCACCGTGGCCGGCCTGGGCACCCGGTTCCTGCCCGCGACCAAGGCGACGCCCAAGGAGAT
>DATBDW010000178.1:0-5653 GCA_036269735.1 Actinomycetes bacterium | reverse complement strand
CACTGCACACCGGCGCGCCGCGGGCACCGTTCGTGGTCCTCGTCGGCACACTTCACGTCGGGGGGCTCGTGGGGCTGCTGGTCCTGCACACCGCCCTGGCGGAGGACTCGTTCCGGCTGCACGACCTGCGGACGCGCTCGGCGCTGCTCACCGACCGCGAGCAGGCACTCGAGCAGCAGGTCGCGGAGTCGGCCGCGCCCAAGACGTTGGCGGTGAAGGCGGAGGCCCTGGGCATGGTGCGCAGCGAGAACCCGGCGTTCATCCGGCTCTCGGACGGCAAGGTGCTCGGCAAGCCCAAGGCAGGGGTCGCCCCGCCGCCTCCGGTGGTGGTGGACCCGTCGCCGTCGGCCTCGTCGACGGCGTCCCCATCGGCGTCACCGACTTCGTCGCCGTCCTCGTCACCTTCGTCGTCCCCGTCTGCCAGCGGCCGCTGACGTGGCCGGACGACCGACCGGGACGACGCGCACCCGGCGACCGGCCGAGGGTCACCGGCAGAGCGGCTCACGGCCCGAGCGGCGGCCGACGTCGGGTCGGGCGGCCCCTCGGCGTACCGGAGGATCCTCGGGACACCCGCGGGCACGGATGGCCGGGCGGCGCTACGAACCGCCCCCTCCGCGCCCGCCGCGACGGGTGCGGCTCGGCAGCTCGAGCCGCCGGCTGCGCGCCGCGGTCGTCGTTCTGGCGTTCGTGCTCTCGCTGTTCGGCGCCCGGCTGGTGCAGCTGCAGGGGCTCGACGCCCCGACCTACGCCGCGGAGGCCGAGCAGGGGCGGCTGCGCACGGTGACGCTGCCGGCGGTGCGCGGCACCATCACCGACCGCAACGGCGTGGCCCTGGCCACCACCGTCGCGGCGGTGAACGTGACCGCCGACCAGACGTTGGTCGTGGACCCCGCCGCGACCGCCGCTGTGCTGGCCCCCGTGCTGAGGCTGGAGCCCGCAGCGCTGCAGGCCCGCCTGACCGGCACCCGGCGGTTCGTCTACCTGGCCAAGGCGGTGACCCCGGCCACCTGGCACCGCGTCCAGGCCCTGGACCTGCCCGACCCCGCGATCGACGGTGTGCCGGGGATCTTCTCCGAGCAGACCAGCAGGCGGGTCTACCCGGCCGGGAACGTCGCGGCCAACATCGTGGGCTTCGTCGGCGCGGACGGCAAGGGCCTGGCCGGCATGGAGTACGCCCTCAACAGCACGCTGGCCGGCCGGGCCGGCACGGCGACCTATGAGCTGAGCGCGGGGGGCCGGCGGATCCCCAGCGGCGTCGACACCGAGCGGGACGCGGTCGCCGGGTCGGACGTGCGGCTCACGATCGACCGCGACATCCAGTTCGTCGCGCAGAAGGCGATCGCCAAGGCTGTGGCGACCACGCAGTCGCAGAGCGGCACCGTGATCGTCTACCAGCCGGGCACCGGTGACCTGCTCGCGGTCGCGACCGCCCCGAGCTTCGACCCGAACCACCCGGGAGCCTCGCCCGCCGCCGACCTCGGCGACCGGCCGTTGCAGGAGGCCTACGAGCCCGGCAGTACCGGCAAGCTGATCACGGCGTCGGCGCTGCTCTCGGAGGGCGTGATCACGCCGCAGACCCCGATCACGGTGCCCAACCGGCTCTACCGCGCGGGCAAGGACTTCAAGGACTTCGAGGACCACCCGGTCGAGCACCTGACCTACGCCGGCACGCTCGCCAAGTCCAGCAACATCGGCACCATCCGCGCCGCCGAGCACCTGGGCGACCTCAAGCGGCTCTACCCGTACCTGAAGAAGTACGGCGTCGGCGAGCCGACTGGGCTCGGCCTGCCCGGCGAGCAGTCCGGGTCGGTGCCCAGGCCCAGCGACTGGTCGGCCACCAGCGGCTACACGATGGCGTTCGGTCAGGGCTACTCGGTCAACGCCGTGCAGATGGCCTCGGTCGTCGCCACCATCGCCAACGACGGCGTGCGCGTGGCGCCGCGCCTCGTCGAGGGGACCACCGACGCGACCGGCACGGTGCACGACAGCGCCCCGTCGAAGCGGACCCGGGTCATCGCTCCGACGGTCGCGAGCACGATCCGGCAGATGATGGAGACGGTGACCGGCCCCGACGGCACCGCCCCGCTGGCCCGGATCCCGGGGTACCGGGTCGGCGGCAAGACCGGCACCGCGCAGCGCTTCGACGAGACCTGCGGCTGCTACCGCGGCTACACGATGTCCTTCATCGGCCTGGCCCCCGCTGACAAGCCCGGCATCGTCGTGGCCGTCACCCTGCAGGCCCCCAAGTCCGCGATCGGCGGCGGCGTCAACGCCGGCCCGGTCTTCAAGCAGGTCGCCTCGTTCGCCCTCGACGCGCTGCGGATCCCGCCCACCGGCACGAAGGCCCACCTGCTCCCCGTCTTCGCCGGCAAGCACCCCTGACGGATTCCCCGCACGGCCCCGACCCGCGCGAAAACGATCACCGTTCCGTGGTCACTTGGCACCGACCGGGGTGAGTTGGGCGCGGTCGAGTCGGGGTGACCGCGGTTCCGCGGGCGACTGACTTCTGCCCCGACGGCTGCTGCTCCGTCGTCGACTGGCGCGTTCGGGTTGACCGCAAACGGTTGTGGACAGCCGGAACGCGCCAGTCAACGAAGGGGCGGGTCGGGGCATCTCGCCGTGTGAGACCGGCAACGGCGCCCGGCCTGCACCACAACCCCGCCTTCCTGTCCCAATCCGCCCTGACGGATGCGCCGCGGACCGGCCGCGGCTCGAGCCGGGGACACCCGGGCTGCATACGCCGGCTCCAGGACAAGCTCGTTTGCGACCTGAGTCCCCGACACGCCGAGCCTGCCGTCGGCGTGTCGGGGAACCAGGTCGCAAACGATCTCTGTGTCGGCACCCGGGAGGTGGGCCGCCGGGGCGCCGACCGGCCACGGATAGTCTTCCTCCCCGTGCCGAACCCGTCCGGAGCGTCCTGGCCCCGCCCGGCCGGGCTCCCGGCGCGACCACTCACCGAGCTGGCTGCCCGGCTCGGCACCGCGGTGCACGGGCCCGCCGAGGGGATCGCGGTGACGGGGGTGACCCTCGCCTCGCGCAGTGTCCGGCCGGGCGACCTGTACGCCGCGGTGGCGGGCGCCACAGTGCACGGGGCGGACTTCGCCGCGGCTGCGGCCGCTGCCGGTGCGGTGGCCTGCCTCACCGACGAGGCCGGCGCGGCGCGGGCCCAGGCGGCGGGCCTGCCCACCCTGGTCGTGCCCGCGCCGCGGGTGGTGCTGGGCAGCCTGTCGGCCTGGGTCTACGGCGACCCGTCCGAGGGGCTCACGATGCTGGGGGTCACGGGGACCAACGGCAAGACCACGACGGCGTACCTGCTGGAGTCCGGGCTGCACGGGGCCGGTTACACGACCGGGCTGATCGGCACGATCGAGACGCGCATCGGCGACGAGGCGCTGCCCAGCGAGCGCACCACCCCGGAGGCGCCCGACCTTCAGGCGCTGCTCGCCGTGATGCGCGAGCGCGGCGTGACGGCCGTCGCGATGGAGGTCTCCAGCCACGCCCTGGCGATGGGCCGCGTCGACGGCACGGTCTACGACGTCGCCGCCTTCACCAACCTCAGCGAGGACCACCTCGACTTCCACGCGGACCTCGAGGAGTACTTCCAGGTCAAGGCCTCGCTCTTCACCCCGCTGCGGAGCCGGCAGGCGGTGCTGGACGTCGACGACGAGCACGGCCGCCGGCTCCTGGGCCTGGCCACCGTCCCGGTGACGACCCTGTCCACGGCCGGCCGGCCGGCCGACTGGCAGGTGGAGAACGTCGTCGCCGGGCCCGACGGCGCGAGGTTCGACCTGTTGTCGTCGGACGGCACCCGGGTGCCGTGCTCGACCGCACTGGCCGGTGACTTCAACCTCGCGAACGCGGCGCTCGCGGTCGCGACGCTGGTCGCGGCCGGCCTGCCGGCCCACGAGGCCGCCGCCGGGGTGGCCGCCTGCCCCGGCGTGCCCGGGCGGATGGAGCGAGTCCCGGTCGACGGGGGGCCGGTGGCGCTGGTGGACTACGCGCACTCGCCCGACGCGCTCGAGCGCCTGCTGGTCACCGCGCGCGGCCTGGCGGGCGACGGGCGGCTCGTGCTGGTCGTCGGGTGCGGTGGGGACCGGGACCGGCAGAAACGGCCCGCGATGGGTGCGATCGCGGCGCGTGGCGCCGACGTCGTCGTACTGACCAGCGACAACCCGCGCACCGAGGACCCCGCCTCGATCCTCGCGGCCGTGCAGGCGGGCGCCGAGCAGGCCCGCGCCGCCGGCGCGCGGGGCGAGGTGGTCGTCGACGTCGACCGGCGGTCCGCCATCCGCACCGCGGTGGGCCGCGCCGGACCAGGCGACGTCGTCGTCGTCGCGGGCAAGGGACACGAGCAGGGCCAGGAGGCGAACGGCGTCGTGACACCGTTCGACGACCGGGTCGAGCTGCGCGCCGCGCTGCAGGCGGTGCGGTCGTGATCCCGATGACTCTTGGCGACGTCGCGGCGTTGGTTTCCGGCACGGTCGTGGGTACGCCGGACGCCGGCTCGGTCACCGTCACCGGCCCGGCGACAGCCGACTCACGGGCCGTCGCGCCCGGCGGCCTGTTCGTGGCCGTGGTCGGGGAGCGGGCCGACGGGCACGACTTCGCCGAGGCAGCGATGGCGGCCGGCGCCGCGGGCTGTCTCGTCGCCCGCCCCGTGCCGGTGCCACACGTGCTCGTCGCGGACCCGGTCGTCGCGCTCGGGCGGCTCGCCCGCCGCGTCGTCGACGACCTGGTCGCTGGAGGTCTCACCGTCGTCGGTGTGACCGGCTCGTCGGGGAAGACCAGCACCAAGGACCTGCTCGCCGCGCTGCTCGAGCCGCTGGGCCCGACCGTGGCGCCCCAGGGCTCGTACAACACCGAGGTCGGCGTGCCCGTCACGGCCCTGACGGCGGACCGGCAGACCCGCTCCCTCGTCGTCGAGATGGGCGCGCGCGGCGTCGGGCACATCGCCTACCTGTGCGGCATCACGCCGCCCCGGATCGGTGTCGTCCTCAACGTCGGTGCGGCGCACGCGGGGGAGTTCGGGTCCACCGAGGTCACCGCCCGGGCGAAGAGCGAACTGGTCGCCGCCCTCCCCGAGGCCGTCGCCGGCGGCGTCGCGGTCCTGAACGCCGACGATCCGCTCGTCGCGGCGATGGCCGGCGTCACGACCGCACGCGTGGTGCGCGTCGGGCTCGGTCCGGACGCCGACCTGCGGGCGGAGGACGTGCGCCTGGACTCGGGCGGTCGGCCCGGGTTCACGCTCCGGACCGTGAGCGGAGACGCTGTCGGGGTGACGCTGCCGCTGGTCGGTGCCCACCACGTCGGCAACGCCCTGGCGGCAGCCGCGGTCGCCCTCGAGCTGGGTGCCACGCTGCCCGGGGTCGCGGCTGCCCTGGCCACCGCCGAGCCCCGGAGCAGGTGGCGGATGGAGGTCACGGAGCGTCCCGACGGCGTGACCGTGGTCAACGACGCCTACAACGCGAACCCCGACTCGGTGGCCGCAGCCCTTGCCGCCACGCGCTCGCTCGCCGGTGACCGGCGTACCTGGGCGGTGCTCGGCGAGATGCTCGAGCTCGGCGCGGCATCCCCGGCGGAGCACCGCCGAGTCGGCACACTGGCACGCAGGTCAGGCGTCGCCCAGGTGGTGGCGGTGGGCGAGGGTGCCCGC
>DATBDW010000177.1:0-22662 GCA_036269735.1 Actinomycetes bacterium | reverse complement strand
CGAGTGCAGCGCGATGTCCGCTGCGGGGGCGGACCTCTTTCTCCGGAGGTTGTTGGTGGCTGAACTGACGCAGATGAGCGATGACGAACGCCGTCTCGCCGAGCTGGGCTACAAGCAGGACCTCAACCGGTCCTGGTCGGGTTTCTCGAACTTCGCGATCTCGTTCTCGATCATCTCGATCCTGGCGGGCTGTTTCACGAACTTCGGTGCCGGCTTCAACAACGGCGGCCCGATCTCCATCTCGTGGACCTGGCCGATCCTCGGCGTGTTCATCCTGATCATCGGGTTCACCATGTCCGAGCTGGTGTCGGCGTATCCGACGTCGGGCGGCATCTACTGGTGGGCATCGAAGCTGGGCGGTCCGAAGGCAGGCTTCTTCACCGGCTGGCTCAACCTGATCGGCCTGGTCGCCGTCACGGCGGGCGTCGCCTACGGCTGCGCGACGTTCATCGACCTGACGATCAGCACCTACTCGTCCTCCTACGCGGGCAACTACTCGCTGACCCGGGTGTTCATCACGTTCATCATCGTGCTGGCCCTGATCTCGGTGCTGAACATCTTCAGCGGGCACCTGATGGCGATCCTCAACAACGTGTCCGTGTGGTGGCACGTGGTCGGCGCCTCGGCCATCGTGCTCATCCTGATCTTCGTGCCGGACCAGCACCAGTCGTTCAGCTACGTCTTCACCGAACGGTTCAACAACTCCGGGTACGGCGGCGGAAGCACGTCCAGCCTCGGCTTCTGGTTCGCCGTGGTCCCGTTCGGGTTCCTGCTGACGCAGTACACGATCACCGGCTTCGACGCCTCCGCCCACCTGTCCGAGGAGACGTCCACGGCGTCCACGGCGGCCGCGAAGGGCATCTGGCGCTCGATCCTCTACTCCGTCATCGGCGGCTACATCCTGCTGCTGGCCGTGGTCTTCGCCATCCCCAACGCCAAGGACGGGTCGCCGGACAACACCGGCGTCGGGGGGGGCGGCGTCGCCTACATCTTCACCCAGGCGATGGGCAACCACTGGGCCGCCTTCGTGCTGTTCATCTCGGCCTCGGCGCAGGTGTTCTGCGCGACGTCGTGCATGACGTCCGCCTCTCGGATGACCTTCGCCTTCAGCCGGGACGGGGCGATCCCCGGCTCGGCGCGGTGGTCGAAGCTCACGGCGAAGCGGGTGCCTGCCAACGCGGTGGCCATGGTGGCCGTGGTCAGTGCGATCGTCACCCTGCCGGCGCTGATCAAGGTCAACATCGGGACCGCCGACGCGCCGCTGATCATCCCGGTCGCGTTCTATGCAGTGACGTCGATCGCGGTCATCGGGCTGTACCTCGCGTTCGCGATCCCGATCTACCTGCGCTGGCGCCACGGCGACAACTTCGAGCCGGGCAGCTGGACCAACGGCGCGAAGTACAAGTGGATGAACCCGATCGCGGTCGCCGAGATCGTCATCGTGTCGTTGGCCCTGATGCTGCCGTTCGTCCCTGCTGCGAACCCGTTCAACGACGCGTTCGACTGGAAGTTCGTCAACTACGCACCGATCATCACCCTGGGCGCGCTGCTCATCCTCGCGATCTGGTGGCAGGTGTCGGCGCGTCACTGGTTCACCGGGCCGAAGCACAACATCGACCCCGTGGTTGCGCAGCTGCTCGACGAGTAGCTCCGTCGGGGCCGCACCGCCCTCGTCCGAGCGCCGGTTGACCACGTATACGTGGTCAACCGGCGCTTGGCCTGGCCTGCAGGGCCCACCAAGCACCGCTAAGACCCGCCAAGTGCGCGGCGGGAGGGACCTGGGTGGCTCAGTCGGGGCGCACTGCCTCGGCGAGCAAGTCGTCGAAGCGCGGGCCGGCGAGCTCGGCCCGGGCCTGGTCGTACTTCGACATCCCCCACGACCAGAAGTCGAAGTCGATGGGGCTCACCTCGGCCTGGATCGCGGCCCACAGCGTCCAGCCGTAGCGGGCGAGCACGCCCAGCAGGTGGGCGCGCGCCACCTGGTGGCGCAGGTGCCCGCCGAAGTAGGCGTCGACGAGAGCCTCGAGATGGGCGAGCGACAGCTCAGACTCCTGCCAGATGTTGCCCAGCTCGAAGCACGCGTCGTTGTTTCCGCCGTACTCGTAGTCGATGACCCACAGCCGGTCGCCGTCGTCGATGAAGTTGGCCGCGAGCAGGTCGTTGTTGCACGGCACCGTCGGACCCGCGCGCACGGCGAGCACCGCAGCGATCCGATCCACGAACGGGAGGAAGGCCAGGTAGTCCTCGGGCATCCGGTAGCCGCGGCCCTGCACGATGTCGAGGTAGCGGCGCTGGACGGCCACCATGTCGAAGTCGCCCACGAACCGCGGCCCGGCGTGAAGGGTGCGGCAGACGGCCGCGACGCGACCCAGCATCCGCTCGTCGCGCAGGTCGTCCGCGTCGAGGGTTCGGCCCTCGACCCACGCCACCACCAGCGCGTGGTCGTCGGGGAGGTAGTCGATGACCGCGGGAGCCGCGCCGGACTCGGCGGCCCGTAACGAGTTGTGGTGCTCCGCCTCCCGGTCGATGGCGAGCAGGTCGCCGTCCGAGCTGGACAGGCGTACGACGACCGTCTGCTCCGGAGTCGTCACCTTGA
Source organism: Actinomycetes bacterium (assembly GCA_036269735.1). Taxonomy (GTDB): domain Bacteria; phylum Actinomycetota; class Actinomycetes; order JACCUZ01; family JACCUZ01; genus DATBDW01. The sequence goes on along the minus strand of DATBDW010000177.1, from coordinate 20,066 downwards.
AGTTGAAGTTGGTCAGCCCGCCGGTGAGGGGCAGCACGTCGTGGGGTCGGCCGGCCAGCACGGGGGAGTGCGACAGCGTCGTTTCGAGCCGCGCCAGGATCTCGGGAGAGGGTGCCGGCTCGCTGTCGTCCCGGCCCACCGTCACGGCAGCGCAACTTACCGGGCGGTCCCACAACGGTCTAGACCGAAAGCCAGTAGGGTCCAGCCGTGCCCGGAGCCCCGGCCGACCGCGATCTGCCGTCCTCGGCGTCGGTCGTCGTCATCGGCGGTGGGGTGGGCGGGGCGAGCGTCGCGTTCCATCTGGCCGAGCTCGGCCGGTCCGATGTCGTCCTGCTCGAACGCGCCGAGCTGACCAGCGGGTCGACGTTCCACTCGGCCGGCCTCGTCGGGCAGCTACGCGCGGACCCGACGTTGACCCGGATGAACCAGTACTCCGTCGATCTCTACCGGCGGCTGCAGACCGGCGACCACCCGCCGGGCTGGGTCGAGTCCGGCGGCATCCGGCTGGCGTCCTCGCCGGAACGGATGGAGGAGATCCGCCGGCAGATCAGCTGGGCGACGTCCTACGGCCTGCCCCTGCACGAGATCTCGCCGGCCGAGGCCCAGGACCGCTTCCCGCTCCTCGACATCAACGGTGTCGTCGGCGGCGCCTTCCTCAGCTCCGACGGGTACGTCGACCCGTCCCAGCTCTGCTACGCGCTGGCCGCCGGGGCGCGAGCCAACGGCGTCCAGGTTCACACCAGGACTCGGGTCACCGGCATCGACACCGACGGCGGACGGGTCACCCGGGTCCGCACCGACCGGGGAGACGTCGAGTGCGAGGTCGTCGTCGACTGCGGCGGCATGTACGCGGCCGAGATCGCCCGGCTGGTCGGCGTACGGCTGCCCGTCGTCCCGATGTCGCACCAGTACGTCGTCACCGACGCCTTCCTCGAGCGGCGGGACCACCCGTTGCCGACACTGCGTGACCCGGACCTGCTCGTCTACTACCGCCAGGAGGTCGACGGGCTGGTGATGGGCGGCTACGAGCGCGCCGCCGAGCCGTGGTCCACCAGCGACCGCTCGTACGACGACATCCCGCCGGACTTCAACGGCCGGCTGTTGCCCGAGGTGTGGGAGCGGTTCGAGGAGATCACCCACAACGCGGCGGTGCGCGTGCCGGCGATGGTCGACGTCGGGCTGCGGAAGGTCATCAACGGGCCGGAGGCGTTCACTCCTGACAACGAGTTCCTCCTCGGCGAGACCGACGTCGACGGGTTCTTCGTCGCGGCCGGGTTCTGCGCGCACGGCATCGCCGGTGCCGGCGGGATCGGCAAGGTGATGGCCGAGTGGATCGTGTCCGGGGACCCGGGGCTGGACGTCTGGCACATGGACGTGCGGCGATTCGGCGCGCAGTACCGGTCGCCGTCGTACACGTTGGCCCGAACCCTCGAGACTTACGAGACGTACTACGACATCGTCTATCCCGGGTTCGAGCGGCAGGCCGGCCGCCCGCTGCGCACCAGCCCGGCGTACCCGTGGCACGTCGAGCACGGCGCGTCCTTCGGGGAGAAGTCCGGGTGGGAGCGCGTCAACCACTACGAGAGCAACGCCGGCGCAGGCGACGAGTCGCTGCGGCCGCACGGCTGGGCCGGCCAGCTGTGGTCGCCGGCAGTCGGGGTAGAGCACGCCGCCGCGCGGGAGGCGGTCGCGCTCTTCGACGAGTCGTCCTTCGCCAAGCTCGCGGTGACCGGGCCCGACGCCGCGGAGCTGCTCCAGTGGGTCTGCGACAACGACGTGGCTCGCGGCGTGGGCGCGGTCACGTACACACAGGCGCTCGACCAGCGGGGCGGGATCGAGTCGGACTTCACCGTCACCCGCACGGCCGACGACGCGTTCCTCGTCGTCACCGGTACGGCGTTCGGTGGGCATGACCGGTCCTGGCTGCAACGCCAGGCCCGCCGCCGCAAGGCGGCCGTCCGGGTCGAGGACGTCACCGGCCAGTGGGTCACGTACGCGCTGTGGGGGCCGCGCAGCCGCGAGGTCCTCCGCGAGCTGAGCGGGGCGGACCTGTCGAACGCAACGCACCCGTTCATGACGGCGCGTGAAATCAGCGTGGGCGACGTTCCCGTGCGGGCCGTCCGTGTGACCTTCGTCGGCGAGCTCGGCTGGGAGCTCTACGCGCCGGCGGAGTACGGGCCGCGCCTATGGGCCGACCTCTGGGCGGCGGGTGAGGACCACGGCATGGTGGCCGGTGGCTACCGCGCGATCGAGAGCCTGCGGTTGGAGAAGGGCTACCGGGTCTGGAGCACGGACATCACCCCCGAGACCGACCCGTACGAGGCGGGTCTCGGCTTCTGCGTCCGGCTCGACAAGCCCGGCGGCTTCGAAGGGCGCGACGCTCTGCTCGCGAAGAAGGCCGCCGGTCCGACTAGGCGGCTGTGCTGCCTCGCGCTCGCGGACCCTCGCGTGGTGGCCCTGGGCAGCGAGCCGGTGCGGGTCGGCACCGAGATCGTCGGGCGGGTGACCTCCGGCGGGTACGGGTTCACCGCGGGCGCCTCGATCGCGTACGCCTACCTGCCCGTGGGGCTCGATGAGCCCGGTAACGCAGTCCAGGTCAACGTCTTCGGTGACTGGGTCGCCGGCGCAGTGGTGGCCGCTCCACTCGTCGACCCGACGAACAGCCGGGTCCGCGCGGACGGCTGACGGGCTGGGGCTTGGGCCGGTCGCGCCTGCGGCTCGGGTCAACGGCGGCTGTGGAGGAACGGCGTCGCTCGGTCGAGTGCCGATCTGGCCGGCTGTTCGTGGTGCGGTCAGGTCAACGGCGGCTTCGGACGAGAGGGGCGGCTGGCATCGGAGCGGCCCTTTCCGCATTCGGTGGACGCGGCGACACAACCGGTGCAGGCGGTGCCGTCGAGGCGCGTCGGGCATCACGTCAGCACTCTCCGGCACCGGATGTGTCGCGGGGTTGTCGCCGGCGATCTCACCTGCCTCTCCAGTCACATCAACAACGCGGCCCGACACAACGGCACACAAAGGGCCCGGATTTGGCCGTGCGAGGGCCCCGAAGCCCGGGGTTTGTGTGCTGTTGTCTCATCAGAGCACCGGCAACCCGGACAGTTCGGCACCCAGCGGAGCCACCCCCACCTCGTCCAAAGCCGCTCTTGACCTGACCTCAGCCGCCGGCGGCTGCCCGGGCCCGCCGGCGCCTGCCGCTCAAGGCGAGCCGGCCGACGAGACCGGTCGCGAGCACGGCCAAGCCGGCCAGCAGGGACGCCCACGGCAGGGTGCCCACCAGGACCAGGCAGCCGAGCAGGCCGAGGACATTCAGTGCGCGCGGCCAGTGACGCTGGTGCGCCGGCTGGCGCAACGCCGAGAGGTTGGCGACGGCGTAGTAGACGAGGACTCCGCAGGACGAGAAACCGATCGCCCCTCGCAGGTCTGCGACCAGGACCAGCACGACGACGGCAGCCCCGAGGGCGAGCTGCGCGTGGTGGGGCACCTGGCGGCTGCGGTCGACGGCGGCGAACCAGCCCGGAAGGTCCCGCTCACGGGCCATCGCGAGCGTGGTACGCCCGACGCCGGCGAGCAGCGCGAGCAGCGCGCCCAGTCCGGCGGCGGCCGCCCCGACGCGCACCAGGGGTGCGGCCCAGGCGGCACCCGCGGCGCGCACTGCGGCCGCGATCGGCGTCGCCGACGACGGCAGGTCCGCTCCGAGCACTGTGATCAGCCCGAGACCCACTGCGGCGTAGACCAGGATCGCCACGCCCAGGGCCAGCGTGATCGCGCGGGAGAGGCGCTCCGGGCGCTCGACCTCCTCGGCGAGGGTGGCGATCCGCGCGTAGCCCGCGAACGCGAAGAACAGCAGACCCGCGGACTGCAGCACTCCGTGCAGGCCCTGCGGGCCGGGCAGTGATGGCACCGCGGGGTTCGTGGCGGCATAGCGCCAGGCGATGGCGACGAACAGCACGAGCGTCGACAGCGTGAGCGCCAGCAGCACGCGGGCGGCGGTCGCGGTCTTCGAGATGCCGGCCAGGTTGGCGGCAGTCATTGCAGCGACGGCCAAGGCCGCGGCGACTCGCGTCCACCAGCCGCCGGCCGGCACGGCGTAGGCCGCGAAGGTCATCGCCATCGCCGCGCAGGAGGCCGTCTTGCCGATCACGAAGCCCCAGCCGGCGAGGAAGCCCCACCACTCGCCCAGCACCTCGCGGCCGTAGACGTACGTGCCACCCGACGTCGGGTACGCCGTCGCGAGCTGAGCCGAGGCGAGGGCGTTGCAGGTTGCCACCACGGCCGCAACGCCGAGCCCGATCAGGAGGCCGGAGCCGGCGGCGGCTGCGGCCGGCGCGAACACCGAGAACACGCCGGCCCCGATCATCGCCGACAGGCCGATCACGACGGCGTCCCCGGTGCCGAGCCGACGCGCCAGGGCTCCTGTGGTCGCGCTCATCGTCTGGCTGTTGCGGTCCATCGTCCGCATGCTCCCGTCAGCCGCGTCAGCGGGCTTGATCGCTGTTGCTGACCTGCCGGGTGAACCAGGCCTTCGGGTCACCGAACCCGAGGTCACTGATACCCAGCTCGCGCAGCTTGGCCACCGCCAGCAGCCGGTGGTGCGCCGCGAACGTGAGCACGTGCGCGACCATCGCGCCATACGTCATGACTATCGGCTCGACGGAGAACGAATCGACAAAGGTCTCGTCGAACCGGTTCTCGCGCGCCACCTCGCGGACCTGGCTCACGAACTGTGGCCCGGTGACGGCGAGCCGGCGGCGCATCGAGGCCACCGACTCCTGCTTCTCGACCGCGAAGTCGTACTCGCCGTCCTGCATCGCGGCGCACCACATCCCCATCTGGCCGATCAGACGCGAGAGCGACCAGCGCAGCGTCTCGCCGTCGATCCCCTCGACCGGGCCGGTGAACGGGTCGTCCAGCTGCTCGTCGGTGAGGGTGGCCGCACGGCGGACCAGCTGGTCGACCAGCCAGACGTGGTGCTCGACCATCTCGACGACCAGGTCCATGCCGGACATCGTGTGCCGCGCGGGCAGCCGAAGGCCAGCGGGCGGGTGGAAGTGCACGTCGTTGGGAGCCGCGATCCGGAACTTGGCGGGGCGACGTCGCCAGGCGGAGGGTGTCGCGTCGAACTCCCGTCGGAACGCGCGGGTGAATGCCTCGTGCGAGCCGAAGCCCGCCTCCACCGCGACGTCCAGCAGCGTGGCGTCGGACACCGTCATCCGGTACGCCGCCCGCTCGAGCAGGATGCGGGTGCGGAACCGGGTCGGCGACTCGCCGGCGATCGAGCTGATGACCCGCTCGAAGTGGTGTCGCGAGAGGGAGGCGTCGGCGGCGAGCTCCTCAGCCTTTCGCGGGATCGCATCGAGGTCTGCGGCCAACCGGTCCACGAATGCCACGAAGTGGTCCTGCGGAGGGCTCACCCCATCGCGGAGGCGACTGCTTCCGCCGCCGTGCGCAGCTCGTCGTCCGGGACGTTGGGCAGCGCGTCCTCCCACAGCGGCAGCATCGCACCCGACGCCTCAACCATGCCGAGCGGCCGGGGCAGGAACCACACGTGGAAGTGCGCACCACCGTCGCCCCAGCGGTAGAGGTGCACGCGGCCGACGTCACCGAGGGCCAGGACGGCGCGCTCCACCCGGGCACACATCGGACCGAAGCTCGCCGCCGCCGCCGGCGCGAGGTCCCGGAAGGAGTCCACGTGATCGGTGGACGCCACCCAGACCGCCCCGGGCAAGCTCCCCCCGACTGGCGGGTGCAGCGTCCAGTACTCGTCGGACCACACCGGTGACGTGACGCGCCCGGTGCAGATCGCGCACGGCTCACCGCCGGGCTCGCCCCGACGCGGGGGCTCGGGCACGGTCCGTGGCGCCGGCGGGCGGGGTTCCAGGGGTTCCATCCAGGGAGTCGTCATGGACCGACCCTGCCGCGCGCCACGGCGTACCGCTTGATCGTGTTCGCTGTCTTCACGGCGGCGCCGACGGCCGCCCGCTCCCCGGTGGCTACGGTCGCTCCCGTGATCGAGCGAGACCTCACCCTGCGCGACGGCCGGACGCTGCACGTCTACGACACGGGCGCGGAGCTGGCCGACGCGCGGCTCGTCGTGGTCTGGCACCACGGCACGCCGAACATCGGCCCGCCACCTGCGCCGCTGCTCGCCGAGTCGGCCCGGCTCGGCGTCCGGTGGCTCGGGTTCGACCGCCCGGGCTACGGCGGCTCGACACGACACCCCGGGCGCACGACCGGAACCGTGGCCTTGGACGTGGCCGAGCTCGCCGACGCGCTGTCCGTCGAGCGGTTCGCCGTCGTCGGGCACTCGGGTGGTGGCTCGCACGCGGTGGCGTGCGGCGCGGCGCTGGGCGACCGGGTCGCTGCCGTGGTGAGCATGGCGGGGTTGGCGCCGTACCGCTCAGGGGGCCTGGACTGGTACGCCGGCATGGTCCCCTCCGGCGTCGCATCGCTCAGGGCGGCCAGCGAGGGCCGCGAGGCGAAGGAGGCGTTCGAGGCGTCCGGAGCCGAGTACGACCCCGAGTTCACGCCAGCCGACCTGGCCGCGCTCAAGGGGGAGTGGTCCTGGCTCGGCAGCGTGGTCGGCCCGGCCGTGGCCAGCGGTCCCGCGGGCCTGGTCGACGACGACCTGTCCTATGTGGCGCCGTGGGGCGTCGAGCCGAGCGACGTGGCCGGACCCGTTCTGCTCCTGCACGGCGAGCAGGACGGAGTCGTGCCCGCCGCGCACTCCCGCTGGTTGGCGGAGCACTGCCCGACGGCCCAGCTGCGTCTCCTTGCCGACGACGGGCACATCTCCGTCCTCACGCATGCGAGTGACGCGCTCGAGTGGCTGGTGTCGGAGCCGGTCGGCTGAAGCTCAGCCGTCGACGAGCAGCAGCAGCGTCGTCACGACCTCGTCGAGCGGCTCCGTCGTCACGATCTCGTGGCCGGCCACCCGTCGCAGCAGCGGCTCGACGTGCTCGAGATCGTCGAGGGCTCGGCGCAGCTCCTCAGGCGACTTGCCGAAGCGGTTGTTGTTCCGCGCAGCCAACCGCTCGACCAGCGTCTCCTGCGGCGCGCTGAGCAGCACGATGTGGTCGAACCGTGGGTGGACCGCACCTGGTTCTCCTCGCAGCCGGCAACGAAGAGGACCTCCGTGTCCTCGGTGTCGAGCAGTGCGTCGACCGCGTCCTCGCGCCAGCGACCACGCTGGACTTGCCGGTCCCCGACATCCCCGTCACGAGGACCCGCTTCACGGTCGCAGCCTAGGAGCGAGCATCAGGCCGGGTCGGCGAGTCCGGCGCGGGCGGCGGCGGTCAGCCCGGTCTGCACCGTGATCCGGGTCCGATCGGCTCGGAACACGTCCCTCGCGTGCTCCACAGGTACGCCGGAGGCGGTGTACGCCGTGCGCTGGATCAGCATCAGCGGGCAACCCGTCGGGACGTGCAGCAGCGCGGCCTGCGCCGCTGTGGCCACCACCGGCTCCAGTACCTCCGTCGCCGTGTGCGGTGCCAGGTCGTACCGCGTTGCGAGCAGCCGGTAGAGCGAGCCGGTGAGCCGGTGCTGCACCAGGTCCGGGAAGAGCGCCGCCGGGAAGCAGGAGTTCTCCAGCGCGAGCGGCTCGCGGTTGGCCGAGCGCACCCGAACCACTTCGTGCACCGGGTCGCCTCGCTCGAGACCCAGAGCCTGCGCCTCGGCCCGGTCCGCAGGACGGGTCGCCGCGCTGACCATCCGCGCACCGGCCCGCACATGCGCCCGGCGCATCTGCTCGGTGAAGCCGGCCAGCCCGGTGAGGTCGCAGACGATCCGCGGCGACGCGACGAACGTCCCGCCCTGCCGACCGGGGCGACGCACGATCGCGCCGCGCGCCTCCAGCGAGGACAGGGCCTGGCGCAGCGTCATCCGGCTGACGCCGAGGTCGGCCGCGAAGTCCTGCTCGCGCGGCAGCTTGTCGCCGGGCACGAGCCCGCCGCCGTCGATGGTCGAGGCGAGCCACTGCTCGATGCGCACGTGCGCCGGCTGGCTCGACGCCTCGGCAAGATCAGGGGCGGAGCCGAGCACGTCGTCCACGGCGCCCGTCACGCCCGCACTGTAAGCCGCCTGCGGCGCCGGAAGGTCAGGGCTTGCGGAACCAGAGGAGGTAGTCGCCGGCCAGGCCGGGCGGGTGCCGGTCCCAGCACAGGAACGTCTCGCCCTCGAACCTGAGGTGTTGCGACACCACCCGCCCGATGTCCCACGCGAGCGGCGTCACCAGGTCGTACGACCCGTCGGCTCCGTCGTGGTGACTGACGACGTTGGCCACGTTCACCACGGCCTGGCCGCCGGACCGGAGCAGCTCGGCCACTTGCGCGAAGACCAGCCCGAGCTCCTCCAGGTACGTCGGATAGTTCCCGTCGTCGGTCGCGTAGCCGGTGAGCGGGTTCTCGGGATGGGCCATGCGCGACATGTACGGCGGCGAGGTGAGCACCAGGTCGACCGGGCCGTCCAGCACGTCGGCCACGACCGTCGCGAGATCGCGGGAGTCGCCCTGCAGCACCACTGCGAGCCCGGCCGTGCGCGACCGTACGAGGTCGACGTGGTCGGGCAGCAGCTCCACGCCGATCGCCGTGCGCTCCATCCGCTCCGCGACGACCAGCGTTGTGCCATAGCCCGCGAACGGGTCGAGCACGACGTCGCCGGGAGCGGTCGTGTCGGCGAGCACCGACTCGGCCAGCGCCTCGGTGAAGTGGACGTCGTCGATCTCGCCGTGCGGCCGCTGGGCGTCCAGGTCGTCGGCCCGCAGCAGCAGGAACGGTTTCACCGGCTCGCCCATCGGCTCAGTCGTGCTTCGCGAGCCATCCGGCCACCAGCGACAGGTACGCCGCGGGCTCCTCCCACATCGGCAGGTGCGAGCAACCCGCCATCACCACCTGCTCCACCTCGTTGCTCGCGGCGCGCAGGCCGTCGACGAGCGGCACCTGCAACGCGGGCGTCGCCTCGTCGTACTCCCCGCTGATGACGTAGGTCGGCACGTGGATCTTGCCGAGCCGGTCGGTCGACGACCAGTCCTTGATGGAGCCGATGACGTGGAACTCCGACGGACCGTTCATGGTGTGGTAGACGGTCGGGTCCTCGTCGAGCTTGGCCAAGCCGTCGATGACGCCCTGCGGCCACGGGTCCAGGCGGCACAGGTGCCGCTCGTAGAAGACCTGGCAGGCCGCGGCGTACTCCGGGTCGTCGGTCGTGCCCGCCTCCTCGTGCCGTCGCAACGTCTCGTCGACGCCCGGGGGCAGGTCGGCGCGCAGCGCGTTGGCTTCGGCGACGAAGTCGGGGAACGACGCCGCCGTGTTGGACAGCACCAGCGACCGCAGTCCGGCCGGCCCGGTGATGGCGTGCTCCTGCGCGAGGAACCCGCCCCACGACTGGCCGAGCACCTGGTAGCGCTCCGAGATGCCGAGGTGGTCCAGCAGGTTGGCGAGCTCGCGCACGAACAGCTCGACGGTCCAGAACTCCGCGCCCCGGTCCGCATGGTGGGTGGACCTGCCGTTGCCGAGCTGGTCGTAGAGGACGACGGCGCGTCCCGGCGGCTGGTCGGCGAGGTCGGCCAACGGTGTCAGGTAGTCGTGGGTGGCACCGGGCCCGCCGTGCAGCACGACCAACGGAGCCGGCCCACCCGACGGTGCCGGCAGCTCACCGTGCACCTGGTACCAGGTCCGGTCGCCGTCGAGCTCGGCGTACCCCTCGCTGATCGTGGTCATGGCGGGGAGTCTACGAATGCGCTCGCCCCGAGCCGCTCGAACCGGGAAGAGTGGGCGCGTGGTGACCATGCACACCGCCGCCGAGCGACCCGACCTGTGGGAGCGCGGGATCGACTCGGCCCTGGTCTGGCCGGAGTACAACCTGCACGGCGACCGACTCAACGAGTGGTGGGGACTGCTGGACGAGGAGCTCGCGGCGTTCCAGTTCGTCCTGTACGACGAGGCCGAGGACGTGGTCGTCGCGGAGGGCCACACGGGCCCGTTCGGGTGGGACGGCGACGACGCCTCCCTGCCACGGGGCATCGACGAGGCCATCGCCACGGCGTTCGCGGACCGTCGGGCCGGGCGCGAGGTGAACACGCTGTGCGCACTGGCTGCCGAGACGCCACGGGACGGGCGACGCCGTGGTCTGGCCGTCGAGATCCTCACGGGGATGCGCACGCTCGCGGCCCGGCACGGGCTGCGCCACCTGGTGGCACCGGTCCGCCCGTCGATGAAGGAGCGCTATCCGCTGACGCCCATCGAGCAGTACGTCGAGTGGCGCCGCCCGGACGGCGAGCTGCTGGACCCGTGGATGCGCGTCCACGAGCGCCTCGGCGCACGGGTCTCGACACCGCTGCCCGAGTCGATGCTCATCACCGGCTCGGTCGCGGAGTGGGAGTCGTGGACCGGGCTGGTCTTGCCCGAGTCCGGCGACTACGTGTTCCCCGAGGGACTCGCGCCGCTCACGGTCGACGTCGCCGTCGACCGATGCACCTACTGGGAGCCCAACGTCTGGATGGTCCACCCGGAGGTCGACCCGGCCTGAGAGCCCGCCCGTCGGGGGCACGTGACGTGGACGGGTGAGGATGTCGGGATGCCGACGTACAGCCTCCTCGACCATCTGGAGTGCCCACGGTGCGGCGCGACCTACGACTCGACCGTGCTGCAAGGCCTGTGCCGCGCCGACGGGTCGCCGCTGCTTGCGCGCTACGACCTCGACCGGGTCACGATCGGACCGGCCGACCTCGCCGGCCGCACCCCCGACCTGTGGCGCTACCACGAGCTGCTGCCGGTGTCGGACCCCGCGCAGGTCGTCACTCTCGGGGAGGGGATGACGCCGTTGCTGCCAGCCCCGCGGCTCGGGGCGGCCCTGGGCATCGACCGGCTGCTGGTGAAGGACGAGGGGCTGCTGCCGACCGGTTCTTTCAAGGCGCGCGGTGCCGCGATGGGAGTCAGCCGCGCCAAGGAGCTGGGTGCGACCGCCATGGCGATGCCGACCAACGGCAACGCCGGAGCGGCGTGGGCCGGCTACGCCGCGCGGGCCGGGCTGCGGATGTTGGTCGCGATGCCGGAGAGCGCACCGGCGATCACCCGCACCGAGGTCGTCGCGGCCGGGGGTGAGCTGCGCCTGGTCGACGGGCTGATCAGCGACGCGGGGCGGATGGTCGCTGCCGCCGTCGCCGAGACGCCGGGCTGGTTCGACGTGGGCACCCTCAAGGAGCCCTACCGCATCGAGGGCAAGAAGACGATGGGCCTCGAGATCGCCGAGCAGCTCGGCTGGCAGATGCCCGACGTGATCCTCTACCCGACCGGCGGCGGCGTGGGGCTGATCGGCATCCACAAGGCGCTGCAGGAACTGGTCACGCTCGGCTGGGTCAGCGGGCCGCTGCCCCGGCTGGTGGCGGTGCAGTCGACGGGTTGCGCGCCGATCGTGCGGGCCTTCGATGCGGGCGCGGCGGAGTCCGAGGCGTGGGTCGACGCGCGCACGGTCGCCTTCGGCATCACCGTGCCGAAGGCGCTGGGCGACTTCCTGGTCCTCGACGCCGTGCGGTCCACGGGTGGTACGGCGGTCGCCGTCACCGACCAGGACCTGCTCGCCGATGTCGCGCTGGCCGGCCGGCTCGAGGGGATGTTCCTGTGCCCGGAGGGCGCCGCCACGGTGACCGCGGCCCGGCACCTGCGCGAGTCGGGATGGATCGCGCCGACCGACGAGGTGGTGTTGCTCAACACGGGCAGCGGCCTGCTCTACCCAGAGACGGTGCCGGTCACCGGCGTACCCGTGCTCGGGGTCGACGCCGAGCTGGTGCTCGACTGACGAGCCGCGCCGACGAGGCCCTCGAACAGCCGCAGGTCCTCGCTGGCTTCCGGGTGCCAGAGCACCCCGAGCGCGAAGCGCTTCGCGGGGTCCTCCACGACCTCCGGCGTCTCGTCGTCGGCCCAGCCGGTCACCGTGAGCGAGCCGGCCGAGGCCAGGCCCTGGTGGTGGTACGACGGCACGTCGACCTCGCCGCCCAGCAGCTGGTGCGCGAGCGAGCCGGCGTCGAGGCGTACCTCGTGGGTGCCGTAGACGCCGGGGGAGGGCCGGTGGCGTTCGTGGCCGACCTTGTCGGGGAGGTGCTGCACGAGCGACCCGCCGCGGACCACCGACATGAGCTGCATGCCGCGGCAGATGCCAAGGACGGGGACGTCACGGTCCAGCGCGGCCCGCATCAGCGGCACCTCGGCAGCATCCCGGTCGGGGCGCAGCCCGGCGGTCTGCGGGTGCGCGGCCTCGCCGTACAGGGCCGGGTCGAGGTCCGCGCCGCCGGCGAAGACCACCGCGTCCAGCCGGTCGAGCACCTCGGCGTCGGTCGACGCACCAGGCGGGAGCACCACCGCTGTCCCGCCGGCAGCCTCCACCTGCTCGACGTACCGGTAGGGCAGCACGGCCGCCGGCACGTCCCAGACGCCCCAGCGCACTTGCTCGACGTACGCGGTGATGCCGACGACCGGGCGCATGCTCACATGCTGACAGGCGGGAATGGCAGACCGGGCGGACACGGTTGGATGAGGTGTCCGGACGTATTCCCCGCGGAAGGTCAAACCGTGTCGTTCCCCCCTCTGGTCGAGCCGGCCACCGAGCTGACCATCGACGAGGTACGGCGCTACTCGCGCCACCTGATCATCCCCGACGTCGGCATGACCGGGCAGAAGCGCCTCAAGAACGCCAAGGTCCTCGTCGTGGGGGCCGGCGGTCTCGGCTCACCGGCGCTGCTCTACCTGGCCGCGGCCGGGGTGGGCACCTTGGGCATCGTCGACTTCGACGTCGTCGACGAGTCCAACCTGCAGCGCCAGATCATCCACGGCCAGTCCGACATCGGGAAGTCGAAGGCGCTCAGCGCCAAGGAGTCGATCCAGGAGGCCAACCCCTTCGTCGAGGTCGTGCTGCACGAGGAGCGCCTCGACTCGACGAACGTGTTCGGGATCTTCGAGCCCTACGACCTGATCATCGACGGGACCGACAACTTCGCGACGCGCTACCTCGTCAACGACGCAGCGGTGCTGCTCGGCAAGCCCTACGTGTGGGGCTCGATCTACCGCTTCGACGGGCAGGCCTCGGTGTTCTGGGCCGACGCCCCCGGCGGCCAGGCGCCCTGCTACCGCTGCCTGTACCCCGAGCCCCCGCCTCCCGGCATGGTCCCGTCGTGCGCCGAGGGCGGCGTGCTCGGCGTCCTGTGCGCGAGCATCGGCTCGATCCAGGTCAACGAGGCCATCAAGCTCATCGCCGGCATCGGCGAGCCGCTGGTCGGCCGGCTGATGATCTATGACGCCCTCGAGATGACCTACCGCAGTGTCAACGTGCGCAAGGACCCCGAGTGCGTGGTCTGCGGCAAGACCCCCGAGATCACCCTCGAGACGGGCCTCATCGACTACGAGGAGTTCTGCGGGACGATCAGCACCGAGGCGGCCGAGGCCGCGAAGGGCTCGACGATCTCGGTGCGCGACCTCAAGGCGATGGTCGACGCGGGCAAGGACATGTACCTGGTGGACGTCCGCGAGCCCAACGAGTTCGAGATCGTGTCGATCCCGGGCGCGACCCTCATCCCGAAGGACCTGATCCTCTCCGGCGAGGCGCTCTCCGGGCTGCCGCAGGACAAGCCCGTCGTCCTCTACTGCAAGTCCGGGCAGCGGTCCGCGGAGACGCTCGCGGTGCTCAAGGGCGCCGGCTTCTCCGACGCGGTGCACGTCGGTGGTGGCGTCGTGGCCTGGGCCAACCAGATCGACCCCAGCCTGCCGACCTACTGATGTCGCCCGAGCAGGCCCCGCCCGGCGAGGTCGTGGTGCTCGACCACGAGGCCGCGCACCGCTTCGAGATCTGGGTCGGCGACGACCTGGCCGGGTTCCTGAAGTACCGCGCGGTCGATGACCCGTTGCACGCGTTCGACCACACCGAGGTCGAGCCGCGCCACGAGGGTCGCGGTCTCGCCGCCCGGCTCGTCACCGAAGCCCTCGACTCGGCCCGGGAACGCGGCTGGGCGCTCCTGCCGTACTGCCCCTACGTCCGGGAGTTCCTCGGCAAGCATCCGGAGTACGTCGATCTCGTCCCCGACGACCGCAGGGCGGAGTTCGGCCTCGGCTGAGCGGTCAACCCCTCAGTCGCTCTCCCGCCGTCGTGCGTGCCGGTCCGGTCAACGTCGGCTTTGGATGATGAGGGTGGCCGCTCTGGGTGTCGCTCTGGCCGGTTTTCGACGACTCCGCGACACATCGGGTGTTGAGGTGCACTGGTGCGGTGACAACGGTGCAGCTACTGCCACACCATCACCGAATGTGTCGCCGGCTCGACGAAGACGTCACACCAGCACCGTCGGTCACAGGAGATGTGACCGCCCGACACAACGACACACAAACCCCGGGTTTCCGGGCCTTCACATGGTCGAACAGGCCTCCTTTGTGTGCCTCGTGTCGGGAGCACCACGAACGTCGCCGCGGTGAGGCAGCGCCGCCCACGCACCCGAACGGCATCCGTCGGAGACCCACCCACCAAGATGACTCGCGTGCTGCCCGACGACTTCGACGAGCTGGTCCTTGACGTCGTGGCGCGCATCCCACCGGGCAAGGTGATGTCGTACGGCGACATCGCGGAGTACCTCGGCGTCGGTGGTCCGCGCCAGGTGGGCGCGGTGATGTCGCGCAGCGGGGGCCAGGTGCCGTGGTGGCGCGTCGTGCACGCGGACGGTACGCCGGCGCCCGGCCACGAGGACCGGGCACTCGCCGAGCTGCGGGCCGAGGGCGCTCCGCTCCGACCAGACGGCAGCCGCGCCGACATGCGTCAGGCCCGGTGGGACGGGCGCTGAGCACCGTCGTTCACTTCGGCCGCAGCGACCGCGCGTAGGCGATGCCCAGCCCCACCCACCGGTCGAGGTCGCTGTCGTTGCGCACCGCAACGTCGTCGACATGCAGCCAGCCGTTCATCTCGCGGCCGCGCATCTCGAACCGCCCGACGCCGGGCTCGGCGACAAGGGTCTCGGTCTGGGCCGGGTCGCAGCGGAGCAGCATGCCGCCCTGGCCACTGGCGCTGACCGCCATGTTGCCGCCGACCAGGAAGGCGAGCCCGCCGAACATCGCCTTCTCCGTCACGCCGGGCTCACTGTGGACGGCCTCGCGGATCCGCGCGGCAAGCTTCTCGTCGTACGCCATGGTGACGAGTATCCGCTGGCCGCGGGCCGTCAGCGAGCGGGCTGTTCGGGGCTCTCGCGAGGCGCAAGGTACGGTCGCCCGCATGGTCTCGACGACGCGTGCGGCGGCCACGCCGACGACTCCCACGACCCCGACGGCGTCCTACGCCGTGCACCGCGCGAAGCTGCGCAACGGCCTGCGCGTCGTGCTCGCGCCCGACCGCTCCGCGCCCGTCGTGACCGTGGCCGTGTACTACGACGTCGGCATCCGGTCCGAGCCCGAGGGCCGCACCGGGTTCGCGCATCTCTTCGAGCACCTGATGTTCCAGGGCTCTGCGTCGCTGGCGAAGATGGAGCACGTCAAGTACGTCTCCTCCTCCGGAGGCGTTCTCAACGGGTCGACGCGGCTCGACTACACGAACTACTTCGAGGTGTTGCCGTCCAACGCGCTGGAGCGTGCGCTGTTCCTCGAGGCCGACCGGATGCGCTCGCCCGCGGTGAACGAGGAGAACCTCGCCAACCAGATCGCGGTGGTGAAGGAGGAGATCCGGGTCAACGTGCTCAACCAGCCGTACGGCGGCTTCCCGTGGCTGACCCTGCCGCCCGTGCTGTTCGAGACGTTCCCCAACGCCCACAACGGGTACGGCGGTTTCGAGGACCTCGAGGCGGCGACCGTCGAGAACGCCCAGGACTTCTTCGCCCGCTACTACGCCCCCGGCAACGCCGTGCTCGCCGTCGGCGGCGACTTCGACCCGGACGCAGCCATGGTCCTTGTGCACCGTCACTTCGACGACGTGCCTCGGCGTACCGTCCCGGAGCGGCCCGACTTCGACGAGCCCGAACCGACCTTCGAGCGACGGGCCGAGCAGGTGGATCCGCTGGCGCCCGCTCCGGCGATCGCACTCGGCTGGCGGGTCCCCGACCCCGCCGACCTCGACGCCTACCTCCCGCACGTCGTCCTCACCGCGGTGCTGTCCACCGGTGACGCGTCCCGGCTGCGTCGCCGCCTCGTGAACGAGGACCGGATCGCCACCGACATCGGCGCCCATGTCTCGCTGATGGAGAACGCCTTCGACGTGCGCAACCCCACCGCACTGCTGATCGAGGCGCACCACGCGCCGGACGTCAAGGGCAACCGGGTCGTCAAGGCCATCGACGAAGAGCTCGACCGGGTCGCGACCGACGGGGTGCCGGCCGACGAGCTCGAGCGGGTCCAGGCCCGCCTCTCGTCGGCCCTGCTGCAGGGCGCCGACCACGTGATGTCGCGAACCCTCGCGATGGCCTCCTACGAGCAGCAACGCGGCCGCGCCGAGCTGGTCGGGGAGATGCCGGCACTGCTGGCGGCCGTGACCGCCGACCAGGTCGCGACCGCAGCGGCCGCCCTGCGACCCGACGCGCGGGCCCGGCTCGACGTCGTACCGGGGGGTGGGAAGTGAGCCCGAAGGGGAAGGTGTTCGCGCCGCGCGAGGTGCCCGGCCTGGCCCGCGCGCGCACGCCCAAGCTGCCCACGGTCGCCGAGCGGGTCCTGTCGTCGGGGCTGCGCGTCGTCGCGGTACGCCGACCGAGCGTCCCGGTCGTGCACCTGCGGCTGCGCATCCCGACCGCCGTACGCCGCGACGCCGACCTGGCGAAGGCGGCGATGCTCGAGCGCACGATGATGCTCGGTACCGCTGAGCACTCGCAGAGCGAGCTGGCGGAGGCCCTGCAGCGGATCGGCGGTTCCCTGCGGGTCAGCGGCGACGCCGACCGTCTCGTGCTCGCGGGTGAGTCGCTCCGCACCGGGCTGGGCGACCTGCTCGGCCTGCTCGCCGAGGTTGTCGGCACCGCGTCGTACCCCAAGGCGCAGGTCGAGGGCGAGTCGCAGCGGCTGGCCGACCAGCTGCGCCGGGCGTTCTCGCAGCCCGGCGTGCAGGCCGACGAGGCCTGGTTGCGCCGCAGGTACGGCGACCATCCCTACGGCCGCGAGTACCCGCGGGCCGAGGAGGTCCTCGACGTCTCCGCGGCAGCTTTGCGGTCCGCCCACCGACGCCGCGTCCTCCCCGAGGGGAGCCTGCTCGTCCTCGTCGGCGACCTCACGCCGAACCGGGCGCTGGACCAGGTCGCTCGTGCTCTCGGCGACTGGGACCCCGAGGGCGCACCGTCCCGCGTGCCGGCCGTCCCCGCGATCGAGCCCGGACCGCTGGTCCTCGTGCACCGCGCCGGTGCCGTCCAGTCCAACCTGCGGATGGGCGGTGTTGCCCCGGCCCGCACCGATCCGTCGTACGCCGCCGCGGAGATCTGCAACGCCGTGTACGGCGGCTACTTCGCCTCGCGGCTGACCATGAACATCCGCGAGGACAAGGGCTACACGTACAGCCCGCGGAGCAGCCTGCAGCATGCCACCGGTGGCTCGACGTTCCTCATCGCCGCCGACGTCGCCACCGAGGTGACCGCCCCGGCGCTGCTGGAGATCGGCTACGAGCTCGGTCGACTGGTCAGCCTGCCGCCGACCGCCGAGGAGGTCGCTTCCACCGCCCAGTACCTCACCGGGACACTCGCCCTGGCCACCGCGACCCAGGCGGGGCTGGCGGGCACGCTGACCGCCCTGCTCGCCGACGGGCTCGACGTCTCCTGGCTGCGCGAGCACCCGCTCTCGCTGGCCGCGGTGACGCCGGAGTCGGTGCACGAGGCGGCCCAAGGGCTGCTCGCCCCGAGCCGTCTGGTCACCACCGTTGTCGGCGACGCCGACCAGGTCGAGGCACCCCTGCGGGCGCTCACCGACGTCACTCGCGGCTGACCCGCTCGCCCACCCCTAGCGCCGCGCCGACGTTCGCCGAGCCGTGTCCCGGGTGCGTGGTGGGATGACGGCATGACCGCCACGGGGACGCGCGAGCAGGCCTACCGCCTGGTCCGGCGCGCCGGGGGGCCAGCGCCTGCACCGGTCCTCGACCCGGCCCAGCGAGAGGTCGTCGAGCACCCCGGCGGGCCGCTGCTCGTGCTCGCCGGGCCCGGGACGGGCAAGACCACGACACTGGTCGAGGCCGTGGTGGCGCGGGTCGCCGCCGGTGCCGACCCCGAGCAGGTGCTGGTCCTGACCTTCGGCCGGCGGGCCGCGGCCGAGCTGCGCTCGCGGATCACCGCCCGGCTCGGGCGCACCACCAAGGAGCCGCTCGCCCGCACCTTCCACTCCTACGCGTTCGGCGTCCTGCGCCGCGAGGCAGCGGGGCACGGTGAGCCCGCACCGCGCCTGCTGTCCGGCCCGGAGCAGGACCTCGTCGTCCGCGACCTGCTCGCCGGCGACCTGGCCGACGGCGCCGCCGGCTGGCCGGAGCGGCTGCGGCCCGCGCTGCCGACCCGCGGCTTCGCCCAGGAGCTGCGTGACCTGCTGATGCGGGCCTACGAGCGCGGCGTCGACGCGGAGGAGCTCGCCCGTCTCGGCGTCCGCCTGGGCCGCGACGACTGGCGGGCGGCAGCGACGTTCATGGGTCAGTACGCCGGCGTGACCGCCCTGCGCGAAGCAGCGACCTACGACCCCGCCGAGCTCATCCGCGGCGTCGTCGGACTGTGGCTGCGCGAGCCAGGGCTGCTGGCCGCGGAGCGCGCCGCACGGCCCTTCGTGTACGTCGACGAGCTGCAGGACACCGACCCGGCGCAAGTCGAGCTGCTCCGGCTGCTGGCCGGCGAAGGGCGCGACCTCGTCGCGGTCGGTGACCCGGACCAGTCGATCTACGGCTTCCGGGGCGCCGACGTGTCCGGGATCCGCACGTTCCGCGACACGTTCCCGACCGCAGCCGGTCGGCCCGCCCCCGTGGTCTCCCTCGGTGTCTCGCGTCGGGCCGGCCCGACCCTGCTGGCCGGGTCGCGCCGGGTCGCCGCGCTGCTCCCCGGGTTCCGCAGGCACCGGGCCCTGGTGGCCGTCGAGGACCTGCCGCCCGGCGACCTGTCGGTGGACGTGTTGCGCTCGGAGTCGCAGGAGGCCGCCCAGGTCGCGGCCCGTTTGCGCCACGCGCACCTCGTGAACGAGGTGCCCTGGTCACGGATGGCGGTGCTGGTCCGCTCGACGGTGCACGCCATGCCCGTGCTGCGGCGGGCGATGGTCGCGGCCGGCGTACCGGTGGCAGTCGCCGGTGACGAGGTGCCGCTCGTGCAAGAGGCCGCGGTGCGCCCGTTCCTCTTGCTGCTGCGGTGCGCCACCCGCCCCGGCACCCTGGACGAGGACGACGCGGTCGCCCTGCTCACCTCCCCGGCGGGTGGCGCGGACGTGATGGCGTTGCGGCGGCTTCGTCAGGCACTGCGCCGGATCGAGCTGGACGACGGCGGTGGCCGTACGTCGGGACTCCTACTCGTCGAGGCGCTGCGCGACCCCCGGGTGCTGATCACCCTGGAGCGGTCGGTGGCGCGCCCAGCCGTCGCGGTGTCCGGCCTGCTCGCGCTCGCCACCGAGGCCGTCGCTGCGCCCGGCGCGACCGCGGAGGACGTGCTCTGGCTGCTGTGGGAGCGCACCGGACTGGCCACCCGGTGGGAACGCGCCAGCCGGGACGGTGGGCCCGCCGGCGAGGCGGCCGACCGCGACCTGGACGCCGTCGTGGCCCTGTTCGACGCGGCCGCCCGGTTCACCGACCGGCTGCCGGGCGCCGGCCCCGAGGTGTTCGTCGATCACGTGGTCGGCCAGGAGATCCCCGGCGACGACAGCGGGCTACGTGGCGTCGAGCCCGATGCCGTGCAGGTGCTCACGGCGCACGCGGCCAAGGGCCTCGAGTGGGACGTGGTCTGCGTGGCGGGCGTCCAGGAAGGCGTCTGGCCCGACCTGCGGATGCGCGGCTCGTTCCTGGGTTCCGAGCGCCTCGTCGACCTGCTCCGGCCCGACTTCGTCGAGACGGCGACGTCGGTCGCCACGGCCAGCACCCTGGCCCGGCTGCTCGAGGAGGAGCGCCGGCTCTTCTACGTCGCGGTCACC
>DATBDW010000176.1:0-13410 GCA_036269735.1 Actinomycetes bacterium | reverse complement strand
CTCGCTGACCTTGACTTCGCCGGTGAAGTCGCGCTTCTCCTTGCACTTCACGCAGTACGCGTCTCCGGTGTAGGTCTCCGCCACTGGTCCTCCTCCATCGGTGGGTTCGGTGTCCGGCGGGATGCCGCGCTACCGGACCTGTCAGCCAGCCTAGAGCAGGCGTGAGCGTGAGCGTGGGAGGCGGGTCCTGAGCGTGCGGTGAGCGTGGCCCCGGGGGGCGTGGTTGGCTGCCGCCATGAGCGAGTCCAGCGAGCCGTCCAAGGTGCCGCCGTACGCCGCCGATCTGGCCGATCTGCGGGTCGGGCGGGCCGCGCCCGGTGTGATCCAGGTCACACTGGATCTCCCGGACCGGCGGAACATGATGTCGCAGGCCATGACCGCCTCCTGGGGCCGGGCGATGGCCGGGTTGCGGGCCGACCCGGACGTTCGCGCCGTGGTGGTGACCGGGGCGGGCAGCGCCTTCTGCTCGGGCGGGGACCTGTCCTGGATCGGTGCCGAGCCGGAGGCCGGCGTCGACGCGCTGCGCTCCCGGATGCTGCCCTTCTACCGGACCTGGCTGGCCGTGCGGGATCTGGAGGTCCCCACGATCGCCGCGGTCAACGGGCCGGCCATCGGCGCCGGCCTGGCCCTGGCGCTGGCCTGCGACCTGCGCTACGCCGCCGAGGACGCGCGGCTCGCAGCACCGTTCACCGCGCTGGGGATGCACCCCGGCATGGCCAGCACCTACCTGCTGGCGGAGATCGGCGGGCTCGCGCTGGCCCGGGAGATGCTGCTGACCGGGCGTGCCTTGAGCGGGCGCGAGGCGGCGGACCTCGGGCTGGTCAACGCCGCGGTCCCCGCGGACCAGGTCCTCGAGCGCGCGCTCGAGGCGGCGGTCGCGGCCGCGGCGGCGGCGCCCGTCGCGACCCGGCTGACCAAGCGGGCGCTGCTGGGCGGGGGGCAGGCGAGCTTCGAGGCCGCCCTGGAGTGGGAGGCGCTGGCCCAGCCGGTCACCCTGGCGACCGCCGACCTGCAGGAGGGGCTGCGCGCCCAGCAGGAGCGCCGCCCGCCGCGGTTCACCGGGCGCTGAGGCCGGCTCGTCGTCGGCGGGTCCTGGCCGGACCGCGCTCAGGCAGGTCCGGCCAGGGCCACGTGCCGGGGGCGCAAGGGAGGGGGGAGCGGCCCCGGCCGGCGGGCCGGCGAAGGGGGTTTCGCGGGTCCACCGGGGTCCTCACGAAGCCCCCGGAGCGCCGGGCCGTTCCGCCCGCCTTCCCCTTGCGTGCGGACCGACCGGCGTACCGGAGGCTTCGTCGGGCAGGACGCTAGGAGTCGGCGGGGGTGGCGTCAACGTCCGGGCGGCCGGCCCTGTGGACGGGCCTGGGGACGGCCTGGGGACCGCACGGTACGGCGGTGTGGAGAGTCCGGTGCGACGCCTGTGGATAACCCTGGGGATGATCATTCGCCAGGCCCCTGACCTGCGACGATGCCGTCCACCGTCTGTGGACGCAAGAAAGTCAGTACCGTGGTTCACATGGTGGCACCGCGCTCGGAGCAGCCCACGCTGCCCCTGCTGGACGGCGACCGCGATCCTGCCCCGGCCGCGCCGGCACGCACTGCCGAGCCGCAGGTCGAGGTACGCCGGTCGTCGCGCCGGCGCCGCACGGTCTCGGCGTACCGCGACGGCGACCGCACCGTGGTGCTGATCCCGGCCCGGATGAGCCGGGCCGAGGAGCGGCGCTGGGTCACGCTGATGCTGGAGCGGCTCGCCACCCAGGACGCCAGGCTGCGGCCCAGCGACGAGGACCTGATGGCCCGCGCCCGGGAGCTCTCGCGGCGCTGGCTGGACGGCCGGGCCCGGCCCAGGACGGTGCGCTGGGCCAGCAACCAGGCCCAACGCTGGGGCTCGTGCACCCCCGCGGACGGGTCCATCCGGCTGTCCAGCCGCCTGCAGGGGATGCCGGCGTTTGTCGTCGACTACGTGCTCGTGCACGAGCTGGCCCACCTGCTCGTGCCCGGCCACGGGCCCGAGTTCTGGGCCGAGGTCGAGCGCTACCCGCGCACCGAGCGGGCCCGCGGCTACCTCGAGGGCGTGTCCGCCACCGCCGGGCTCGAGCTCTCGGACGACTGAGCCCGCAGCGCGGCCCGCGCCCGCCCGACGAGCCGTCCGAGGTCCTCGACGGAGCCGGCCGGCAGCGTGTCGACGGGGAACCACGCGAGGTCGTCGGACTCGTCGCTGATGACCGGTTCGGCGCCCTCGGGCGCCACGGCGGCGTACCGCACGTCGAGGTGCTCGCCGCAGCGCCCGAACGCGGCCGAGAGCTGGTGGCGGTCCAGGTCGACCGGCAGCACCTCGTCGGGCGCGCCGATCAGCCGTAGGCCCGCGATCCCCGACTCCTCGCGGGCCTCCCGCAGCGCCGCGTCGGCGAGCGAGGCGTCGCCCGGCTCGCAGTGGCCGCCGAGCTGCCCCCAGAAGCCGCCCTTGCGGTGCAGGGTCAGCAGCACTCGGTCCCCGGTGTGGTCGAGCACCATGGCGCTCGCGGTGAGGTGCGCCGGCACGCAGCCGATGAACACGCCGTCGTCGTGGCGCGCCAGGTGCTCGACGTAGGCCGCGCGCAGCCGCTCCTGTTCTTCGTCGGGGGCCGCCCACCCGCTGAGGACGCGGAGGGCGTCGGTGTGCAGCGGTGACGACACGCCGGTGACCTTACGAGGAGGGCGTCGGCGGCTCGGGCTCGGGCGGCGCGTCGGTGTCGTCCAGGCCCGACAGGTCCAGGGGCGCGGACCCGCCCGCGGCGAAGCCGGCCGGGTCGTCGAGGTCCTCGGTGGTCGGCAGCAGGTCCGGGTGCGCCCAGACGGCTTCCCGACCCCCGGTGCCGCGGTCCGCGAGCACCGCGCGCCACAGGTCGGCCGCCTCGCGCAGCCGCCGTGGCCGCAGCTCGAGGCCGACGAGGGAGGCGAAGGTCGCTTCGGCGGGGCCGCCGCTGGCGCGCCGTCGCCGTACCGTCTCGCGCAGCGCGCCGGCCTGAGGGAGCTTGCCGTCGGCGGCGGCGTCCACGATCTCGTCGACCCAGCCTTCGACCAGTGCCAGCGCGGTCTCCAGCCGGGCCAGCGCCGCCTTCTGCTCAGGGGTGTCCTCGGGTTCGAACAGGCCACCCGTGAGCGCCTGCTGCAGCGACTCGGGGTTGCTGGGGTCGATGCCGCTCACCGCCTCCTCGAGTCGCGAGGTGTCCACGGTGATGCCGCGCGCATACGCGGCGACCGCGTCGACGAGGTGGCCACGCAGCCACGGCACGTGCGCGAAGAGCCGGCTGTACGCCGCCTCGCGCAGCGCCAGGTAGAGGCGGACCTGGTCGGCCGGCACCTCGAGGCCCGCGCCGAAGGACGTCACGTTCGCCGGGAGCAGCGCCACCGTGCCGGCCGGGGCCAACGGCAGGCCGACGTCCGCGGAGCCGACCACCTCGCCGGCCAGCCCGCCGATCGCCTGGCCGATCTGGGTGCCGAACATCGCGCCGCCGAGGCTGCGCATCATCTGCTGCAGCGGCCCGGTGAGCGCGGCCAGCTGCTCGGCCGGCGCACCGAGCTGGGCCATCGGCCCGCCCTCACCGGAGAGCACCGTGCCCATGGAGTCGACGACCTTGGCCGCGACCGGGTCGACCAGCTCCCGCCAGGCCGGCAGCGTCGCCTCCACCCACTCCGCGCGGCTCCACGCGCGCACCGTCGCCGGCGCGGCGGCGAAGGCGGTGACCTCGTCGAGCCACAGGTCGGCGAGGCGCATCGCCTCGAGCACCTGCTCGCGCTCGGCGGTGGCGACCGACCGGTCACCGGCCGCGGACACGGTCTGCCGGGCGACGTCGCGCGCCAGGTCCCAGTTCACCGGGCCACCCTGGTAGGACAACAGCTCGCCGAGCTTGGAGAACGCCGCGCCGAGGTCGCCCCCCGAGCCGGTGAGGGCCGCGAAGGGGTCGACCGGCTGACCGCCCGAGTCGCCGGGCTCACGGTCGTCGGGCTGGCCGGGATTGAAACCGAAGGGGAAGTTCGTCACGTCTCGCCTCACGTCGTCGCCGTTGCCGACCGGCCTTCCGGGAAGGCTTGTTGGCAGGATGGGCGCACCATGACTGCCGTGCCTCCCACCGTAGCCAGGCCAACAGCGCCGGTACGCCGATGAGTTCCCCGGCGGACGGCTCGTCCGCGCCGGTTCGCTCAGGGCGCACTTCCGGGCGCCGCAAGCCCGCCGTCGCGGTGACCGGCGCGGCGTCCGGGGTCGGCGCCGCCCTGGCCGCCCGGCTGGTCGCCAACCCCGACGTCGGACGGGTGCTGGGCCTCGACGAGCGCCGGGGCGACGTGGAGGGGGTGACCTGGCGGGTGCTCGACGTCCGCGACCCCGCTCTGGCCGCGCGGCTAGAGAAGGTCGACACCGTCGTGCACCTCGCGACCGATGCGTCGCTCGACCGCGACCGGAACAATCAGGGGGAGCTCAATGTGCGCGGCACGCAGACCGTGCTCACCGCGGCCGCGGCGACCGGCGTACGGCGGGTGGTGCTGACGACCTCCGCGATGGTCTACGGGGCGCTGGCCGACAACGACGTACCGCTGGCCGAGGACGCGTCGCTGCGCGCGGTGCCCGACGGCGGGCTGCTCTCGGACTGGCTCGAGATCGAGCGGCTGGCGGCCCTCGCCCCACGCACGCACCGTGGCCTCGAGGTGACGGTCGTGCGGCCGGCGACCCTCGTGGGGCCAGGTGTCGACAGCCTGCTGACCCGCCATTTCGAGGCACCACGCCTGCTGGTCGTGCGGGACTCCTCGCCGAAGTGGCAGTTCTGCCACGTCGACGACCTCGCCGCCGCGCTCGAGCTGGCAGCGACCGGCGCGGCCACCGGCATCCTCACGGTCGGCTGTGACGGTTGGCTCTCGCAGGAGGAGGTCGAGGTGCTCAGCGGCCTGCGGCGCATCGAGCTGCCGGCGGCGCTCGCGTTCGGCACCGCGGAACGGCTGCACCGCCTCGGGGTGCTGCCCGCTCCGGCCAGCGACCTGCAGTACGTCGTGCACCCGTGGGTGGTGCCCTCGACCCGGCTGCGCTCGGCCGGCTGGCGCCCGACGTACGACAACCCGACCTCGCTCGGCCTGCTGCTCGAACAGGCCCGCGGCCACCACGCCGTCGCGGCCCGCCGCGTCGGCCGACGGGACGCGACGATCGGCGCCGCCGGTGCGGCGGTCGCTGTGGTGGGGACCGCTGCCCTGGTCCGGGCAGCCCGGCGCAAGCGCAAGGGGTGACCGCGGTGAGCGGCGACAACGCGAACGGGAACACGGACGGGAACGCCGTGCGGCTGGTGGCGGTGCGCGACGAGCCGCTGTCGATCGACGAGGTGTTCGCGGCAGTGCGCGACCCGCGCGCCGGCGGGGTCGCCCTGTTCGTCGGGACGGTGCGCGGCGAGGACGCCGGGCGCGGCGTCAGCGGACTGGGCTACACCGCGCACACGACGGTCCTCGACCAGCTGCGGGCGGTGGCGGACGAGGTTGCGGCGAGCTACCCGGTGCTGGCGC
This sequence comes from Actinomycetes bacterium, assembly GCA_036269735.1. Classification (GTDB taxonomy): domain Bacteria; phylum Actinomycetota; class Actinomycetes; order JACCUZ01; family JACCUZ01; genus DATBDW01. Next base: position 7,893 of record DATBDW010000176.1, on the reverse strand, counting down.
TGGCCGCCGTACACCGCGTCGGGGACCTCGCCGTGGGCGACCTGGCGGTCGTCGTCGGCGCGTCCTGTCCGCACCGGGGCGAGGCGTTTGCGGCCTGCCGCGCCCTCATCGACGAGCTCAAGTCGCGGGTGCCGATCTGGAAGCACCAGCTCTTCGACGACGGTGGCGAGGAGTGGGTCGGACTGCCCTGACCGCTCACGGCACCGGCGCCGGTCGGCGCCTATCGTGGGGCCATGTCCTCGCTCGTCTGGTTGGCCATCCCCATCGCGGGGCTGCTGCTCGGCGTGCTGTGGGCCATGTGGGTCAGCCGGACCCCGCCGCGGGCCGGCACGCACGAGACCCTTGAGGAGCACGAGCGCTTCAAGGCGGCCTTCGACCGCGACCGGCATCACCGGTGAGGTGGCGCCCAGCGTCCGCACAGCGTTCTCACAGCACGCTCTCGTAGGCTCAGCGCGTGTCCCGCCGCGTCGTCGTGCTGGCAGTTGCCGGCTTCCTCACCGTGCTCCTCGCAGCCGTTGCAGCCCTGCTGCCGGTCCCGTACGTCGCGCTGCGGCCCGGTCCGACGACCAACACGCTGGGCAGCATCGGGGGCAAGGAGCTGATCCAGGTCAGCGGCCACCCGTCGTACCCGGACAAGGGGCACCTGGACCTGGTGACGGTGTCGGTCCTCGGCGGTCCGGCGCAGCGGCTCGACCTCGTGAGCGCCTTCCGCGGCTGGCTGGACCACAGCGTCGCCGTCGTCCCCGAAGAGACGGTCTACCCCAAGGGTGAGAGCGCGCAGCAGGCCCAGCAGGAGGGCGCGGACGAGATGTCGCAGTCGCAGCAGGCTGCGACGACCGCGGCGCTGCACCAGCTCGGCATCCCCGTGACGAGCACGGTCGTCGTCGCCTCGTTGGCCCCGAAGTCCCCATCGCAGGGGAAGCTGAAGGCCGGTGACCGGATCGTCTCCGTGAACGGCACCGCGGTGTCCGACGAGGTCGCGCTGCGCAAGGCCGTCACGGCCGTTACGCCCGGCGCGGACCTGCGCCTCGCGGTGCAGCGCGACGGCAAGAGCCTGCAGACAACGGTCACGACGGCCAAGGGTCCGACCGGGACCGCCGTGATCGGCGTTCTCCCGCAGGACAAGGCGGACTACCCGTTCAAGGTGACATTCGGGCTGCGCGACGTCGGTGGCCCGAGCGCCGGGATGATGTTCGCGCTGGGGATCATCGACAAGCTGACGCCCGGATCGCTCACCGGCGGCCGGTTCATCGCCGGTACCGGGACGATCGACGACACCGGCAAGGTTGGCGCGATCGGCGGGATCACCCAGAAGATGATCGGGGCTCGGCACAACGGCGCCACCGTGTTCTTCTCTCCGGCGGCCAACTGCGCGACTGCATCCGCGACGAAGCCGGACGGCCTGCGCCTGGTGAAGGTGCGCACGCTCTCCGACGCGGTCAACGCGCTGGACGACCTGCGCGCCGGCCGGGCGGCCAGCCTCCCGAGCTGCTAGACGACCTGCTGGTCGTCAGTCGCCCAGCGTCGCGGACAGCGCGTCGGCCAACCCCGGCACCAGGTCCGTGCCGGTCAGCACCGAGGTCTCCTCGTCGTGGCGGCGCATGCGCAGCGCCGCCGAGCGAGAGCCGTCGCGCAGGACGGCCACGACGAGCCGGACCTCCTGCCGGTCGGGATGCTCGGCCAGCCACTGGAGCGCCGCTGCCTCGTCCTGGGGCATGTCCGTCTCGACGGCCGGGGGCACCATCAGCCGCTCGACGGAGATGGCCGCACCGAGCACCTCGGCCGGCCAGGCGATCCCGCCGAGCAGCTCATCGAGCGTCTGGTACGACGGCAGGTCACCCTGGTCGACCGGCGTGAGGGCGCCGGGTTGTCCCTCTTCGAGGCCGAGCTGGGCCGCCAGCTGAGGCTCCTGGCGCAGCAAGTCGGCGGTCTCCACCAGCGCAAAGATCCGGGCCGGTTGGTCCCATCCCGAGGCGGCCGCGTGGCGCTCGATGTCGAGGGCGAGCAGGTCGAGCCGGGGGTTGCGGGCGGGGGAGTCGGGCACCCCGCGATCCTCTCGCAGGGCCCGCTTGACCCGGGAACTACCCCCGGTGTCGGTAAGTTGGCATCTCGGACCCGACGACGCGACCCGCCACCGGCACGGCCGCGGCACCTGGCCAGACGAACGGATGACCACGTGAGCTTCGACACGCCGGCTTCGGCAGGCCCGCCCCGCCGACCGGTCGCGCCCCCGCGACGACGCGGACGCACCCTCATTCCGACGCTGATCGTGATCGGCGTCCTGCTGATCGCGTTCAGCATCTTCACGAGCTTCTACACGGATCTGCTCTGGTACCAGTCGGTCGGCTACACGAGGGTGTTCCGGACCGTGCTCGCTACCCGCACGCTGATGTTCTTCGTGTTCGGGGTGCTGTTCGCGGCCGCGGTCGGCGCGAACTTCATCGTCGCCTACCGCACCCGCCCGGCGTACCAGGCGATGGTCCCGGGCCAACAAGAGCTCGACCGCTACCGCACGGCGATCGATCCTTATCGGCGAATCGTGGTCGCGGTCATCATGGTCCTGCTCGGCCTGATCGCCGGCTCGACGGCCGCCGGCAAGTGGCGGACCGCCTTGCTGTGGCTGCACGGACAGCCGTTCCACCAGAAGGACGCGCAGTTCCACAAGGACATCTCGTTCTTCGCGTTCGACCTGCCGTGGTACCGGTTCGTGCTGGGGTTCTTGTTCGCGACGGTCGTCGTCAGCCTGATCGCGGCCGCAGTGACGCACTACCTCTACGGCGGCCTGCGGCTGCAGGCGTTCCTCGGCGAGCGCGCGACACCCGCCGCGCGGGTGCACCTGTCCGTGCTGCTCGGCACCTTCGTGCTGCTCAAGGCGATCGCCTACTGGCTGGACCGCTACGGGCTCGCCGTGGGGGAGCACCGGATCAACAAGAGCGACTTCACCGGGCTGACCTACACCGACGTCAACGCGGTGCTGGCGGGCCGCACCATCCTGGCGATCATCTCGCTGATGTGCGCCGCGCTGTTCTTCGCCAACATCGTCCGGCGCACCTGGCTGCTGCCCGGCATCGGCGTCGGCCTCCTGCTGCTCTCCGCGCTGCTGATCGGCGGCATCTACCCGGCCCTGGTCCAGCGGTTCCAGGTGGCGCCGTCGCAGGCCGACAAGGAACAGCCCTACATCAAGCGCAACATCACCGCGACCCGCGACGCCTACGGCATCTCGTCGGACGACGTCACCATCACCACGAAGTACAACGCGTCGCTGACGGCGGACAAGACCCAGCTGGACGCGGACGCGCCGACGCTCGGCGACATCCGGCTGCTCGACCCGCTGCTGCTCGCGCCGACGTACAAGAACCTGCAGCAGATCAAGGCGTACTACGACATGCCTCCGTCACTGGGAGTCGACCGGTACGACATCAACGGCCAGACGCGCGACGTCGTCATGGCGGTGCGTGAGGTCAGTCTGAAGGGCCTTCCCGCGCAGCAGCGAAACTGGACGAACGATCACACCGTCTACACCCACGGCTTCGGGTTCGTGGCGGCGCTCGGGAACGAGACCGACGGCGGCCGGCCCTCGTTCGTGTCTTCCGACATCCCGCCGATCGGCAGCCTCGGCGACTTCCAGCCGCGGGTCTACTTCGGCCAGGAGTCGCCGCAGTACAGCATCGTCGGCGGACCGAAGGGCTCGACGCCGCGCGAGCTCGACTTCCCAGACGACTCGACCAGCTCGGGCCAGAAGAACAACACGTATACCGGGGGCGGTGGCGTCCCGATCGGGTCGACGTGGCACAAGCTGCTGTTCGCGATGAAGTACCAGCAGGCCAACATCCTCCTCTCCGGCCGCGTGAACGCGGATTCGAAGATCCTCTACGTGCGCAACCCGACGCAGCGGGTCGAGAAGGTAGCCCCATGGTTGACGCTGGACGGGGACCCGTACCCGGCGGTCGTGAACAGGAAGATCGTCTGGATCGTCGACGGCTACACGACGAGCAACGGCTACCCCTACTCGACCCGCAGCAGCCTGGACGTCGCGACGGCTGACTCCCGTACGACAACGGCGAACCAGCAGCTGATCACGCCCGTGCAGCGGGTCAACTACATCCGCAACTCCGTCAAGGCGACCGTCGATGCCTACACCGGCAAGGTCACCCTCTACCAGTGGGACACCACGGACCCGGTACTCAAGACCTGGATGGCTGCTTTCCCGGACACCGTCCAGGCGCGCGACACGATCGACCCGGACCTGCTGGCGCACCTGCGCTATCCGGAGGACCTGTTCAAGGTCCAGCGCCAACTCCTCGCGCAGTACCACCAGACCAACCCGCAGACCTTCTACAACGGCAGCGACTTCTGGCGGATCCCGGACGACCCGACTACGAACCCCAAGTTGACCGCTGCCGCACAGCCGCCCTACTACGTGAGCTTGCAGATGCCCGGCCAGGGCGAGCCGAGCTTCTCGCTGACCTCTACGTTCGTGCCGACCGGAGACCGTAACAACCTGTCCGCCTTCGTCGCCGTCGACTCCGATCCCGGGCCCGACTACGGCCACTTCCGAGTGCTCCAGCTGAAACGGTCGCTGCAGATCAACGGCCCGTCCCAGGTGCAGAACCAGCTCGAGTCCGACGACGCGGTCGCCGAGCAGATCAACATCCTCAAGCGGGGTACGAGGGTGACCTACGGCAACCTGCTGACATTCCCGATCGGCGGCGGCCTGCTCTACGTCGAACCGGTCTACGTCGAGGCGAACGCCACGACATCGTTCCCGCTGCTGCGCAAGGTGCTGGTGTCCTTCGGCAACAACGTGGCCTTCGAGGACACCCTCGACCAAGCCCTCGCGACCCTTTTCTCGGCCCAGGGCGGCAACCCGGCCGACAACGGCGGTGGCGGCACGACTACGCCGCCTCCCTCGGGCGGCGGCGGCACGGCCACCAACCCGACACTGGCGCAGGCGCTGCAGGACGCCCAGGACGCGATCGACGCGGCCAACGCGGCGCTGGCGGCCGGCGACTTCGCGGCCTACGGCCAGGCTCAGAAGGAGCTGCAGAACGCGATCACCCGGGCCCTCGCTGCCGAGCAGGCCGGATCGTCCGGCGGCGGCGCGACGTCCTCCCCGTCTCCGTCGCCGAGCGCGACCGGGACGAAGAAGGCGACCTCGTCGTCCAGCGCCTCTCCGACCGGCTGAGGATTTGCAGGCCCCCGTGGCCTGCCGTAGAGTCGTGACCACGACGCGGGGTGGAGCAGCTCGGTAGCTCGCTGGGCTCATAACCCAGAGGTCGCAGGTTCAAATCCTGCCCCCGCTACCAAGAAAGTGCAGGTCAGAGGCTCGGTCCGGACATATCGGACCGGGCCTTCGATCTTCATGTGGGCAGAATGTGGGCAGACGACGGCAGCGGATCTGGGCGGACAGCGGGCGATGCAGGCGGATCGACCGGCAGCACAGTGAGCTCAGTACTTCATGGCGAACGCGCGTGACGTCGACCAGCCTGAGGTCGCGGTCGAATACGAACCCCTCGCGCGCGGCTCTCGTTTCGGGGTACGCCGGACCACGTGCGGAGCGGGCGGCGTCCACCGGGTTGACGCGAAGGTGTGGGAGGTCGTCGCGGCCCTCGCCCGGACGCCACGTCGGGCGACCTGGGGTGTCTGGTCGGGGCAAAGGCTGGCGAAGGAGGTCTCGAAGATTGGTCGCCACCGGAGCTCCATCGACACAGGTACGCGCCGACCATCCGGCATGACGGCCACCGCCAAGAGTTCTCGGCCTACGATGGCGGGACGCGAGCGACTCGGCCCAATGCGAGGAGCCGTGTGGAGATCCGACAAATCGTCACTGAACTCATGAGCGACCGGCTGCGGGCCGAGAGCGCTCGGGAACCGGTCGGATTCCTGGACGCGCTGGAAGCGGCGCCGCCGTCATATGGACCGGCAACCGTCATTCGGCGAGGCGCTGACCGTCGATGTACGCATCCAGTGCCTCCGGCGGGATACGGCGCAGGCGACCCACGTGGATGGACTCGATCTTGCCGTCGGTAATCAGCTCGTACAGCAGGCTTCGTCCGATCCGGAGCCGCTGCGCCGCCTCCGAGACGGTGAGAAGCAGACGCTGATCGGGTTGCACGTCCGACCTCGACGAGTGCTTCTCAGGTCGGCGAGCTCTTCCAGCATCGAGAATCTCTGCTCCGCCGGCTGTGGCTCGAGCCATCTCTTCTCCTCGGTTTGCGCACCCCTGATAGTCAGCAGAACCCAATTCGTTCGCATCGGCTGGCGACCGCGGGAGTGAGTGGACCCCTGAATGTCGACCGAAAGCGGCCTTGTTGAGGAAGTGAATCGACGGCGCATGCGTGACGCTGCATGCACTTGCAACTGGCTGTTCGCGGTCGACGCCGGCCGGTCCGGTCCTCACGCACGGCTATGTTCGCAGCCACCAATTGACTATGGGCTACGGCGTCGTCCTAACGCTGCCCTAGGGCCAAGGACGTCGCATGTGTGTGACGAACCGATGCTCGCGCCGATGAACTGGAACTCTCGGGATCTGCCCTGGTGCGGCTGGACCTGTGAGCCCCGATGGACAGACTGGGTCTTCTGGCATAGCGCGGCTGCCCGCCGGTGGCAGTGACGTCCAGCAGAGTGGTGTACGGATCCCGGTGAGCGTGTCGCGCTGAGGTAGGTGACGGCCATCGGGTGATCCTTCGAGTGATCTGCGAAAACCGACTCGAAGAAGGACACCACGATGACCGTCGCACCCAGTATCGACCCTGCCCGTCTGCTCGAGGAACAGCTGGCGCAGGCGTCGCCGGATCTGTTGCGCGAGCTGCTGCAGGGCTTCATCAACACCCTGCTCTCGGCCGAGGCCGACGCGGTCTGCGGCGCCGAGTACGGCACTGTCTCGTCGGATCGAACTAACCGGCGCAACGGCTACCGGCACCGCGGGTTCGACACCCGCGCCGGCACGCTGGATGTCGCGGTTCCCAAACTGCGTGAGGGCTCCTACTTCCCGGAGTGGCTGCTCGAGCGGCGCAAGCGGGCCGAGCGGGCCCTGACCAGCGTGGTGGCGACCTGTTACTCCGCGGGGTCTCCGACCCGGCGGATGGACAAGCTCGTGCAGAGCCTGGGCATCACCACACTGAGCAAGTCCCAGGTCTCGGTGATGGCCCGCGACCTCGACGTGCACGTCGAGGAGTTCCGGACCCGCAGCTTGTCCGAGGCCGGACCGTTCACGTTCGTGGCTTGCGACGCTTTGGTGCTCAAGGTTCGCGAGGGTGGGCGGGTGGTCCCGGTCCACGCCCTGGTGGCTACCGGTGTCAACGCCGACGGGCACCGGGAGATCCTCGGCGTCCAGGTGACCACCAGCGAGGACGGCGCCGGATGGCTGGGCTTCTTCCGCGACCTGACCGCCCGCGGCCTCACGGGGGTCAAGCTGGTCACCTCCGATGCCCACGCCGGGCTGGTCGCTGCGGTCGCGGCAACCCTGCCGGGCGCGTCGTGGCAGCGGTGCCGCACCCACTACGCGGCCAACCTGATGTCGGCGACCCGAAGAGCTCCTGGGGCTGGGTCAAAGCGCTGCTGCACTCGGTCTACGACCAGCCCGACACCGCCTCGGTGCACGCCCAGTTCGACCGGGTCGTGGACGCCCTGACCGAGAAGCTGCCCACCGTGGCCGACCACCTCGACGGGGCCCGCGCCGACATCCTCGCGTTCACCGCGGGGTCTGCCCAGAGTTTGGTTGCCACTCGGGTCAGGCGGCGGTCGCCGTCCGGGTGGTGCTGTGGTGGATCATCTCGAACTCGACGGGGGTCAGTCTGCCGAGTCCTTCCTGTCGCCGGCGGCGATGGTAGGTCCGTTCGATCCAGGTCACGATCGCGAGGCGTAGTTCCTCGCGGGTGGCCCACCGCTTGC
>DATBDW010000175.1:0-28256 GCA_036269735.1 Actinomycetes bacterium | reverse complement strand
GACCGGCTTCGCGTGGTGGAACTCGGTCTGCGTCATCGGCATCTCGTCCTGCCGGGTGCCGTCGACCTCGTAGGCGACGCAGACCGGGATCCGCTCCCAGCCGGTCAGCACGTCGAGCTTGGTGAGCACGAAGTCGGTGACGCCGTTGACCCTCGCGGCGTAGCGGGCGACGACCGCGTCGTACCAGCCGCACCGCCGCGGGCGGCCCGTCGTCGTACCGAACTCAGCGCCCTCGTCACGCAACCGGTCGCCGTCGGCGTCGAGCAGCTCGGTCGGGAACGGGCCGGCCCCGACGCGGGTCGTGTAGGCCTTGACGACAGCGACGACCCTGTCGACACGAGTCGGCGGGATGCCGGAACCGGTGCACGCGCCGCCGGCCGTCGGGTTGGACGACGTGACGAACGGATAGGTGCCGTGGTCGACGTCGAGCAGCGTCGCCTGGCCGCCTTCGAGCAGCACCGTCTTGCCCTGGTCCAGTGCGGTGCTCAGCAGCAGCGGGGTGTCGGCGACCATCGGGCACAGGCGGTCGGCGTACGACAGGAACTCCTCGACCACTTCGTCCACGGTGATGGCGCGCCGGTTGTAGACCTTCACGAGCAGGTGGTTCTTCTGCTCGAGGGCGATCGCGACCTTGGCGCGCAGGATCTTCTCGTCGAACAAGTCCTGCACGCGGATCCCGACGCGGGACATCTTGTCGGCGTACGTCGGGCCGATGCCGCGGCCGGTCGTGCCGAGCTTGGCGTTGCCGAGGAAGCGCTCGGTCACGTTGTCGATGACCCGGTGGTGCGGGCCGATGAGGTGCGCGGTCGCACTGACCACGAGCCGCGAGGTGTCGACGCCCCGGGCGTCGAGGCCGTCGATCTCGGTGAACAGAACGGCGAGGTCGATGACCACGCCGTTGCCGATGACGGGCACGACGCCCGGCGTCAGGATGCCGGACGGCAGGAGGTGCAGGGCGTACTTCTCGCCGTCGATGACGATCGTGTGGCCGGCGTTGTTTCCGCCGTTGTACTTGACGACGAGGTCGACCGAGGAGCCGAGCAGGTCGGTCGCCTTGCCCTTCCCCTCATCTCCCCACTGCGCGCCGAGGAGGACGATGGCCGGCATCGGGGTAAGCACCACCAAGGGTCCATCAGAGGAGGGCCCACAGGCTCTGCAGGCCTCGTGCGAGGAGATGCTACGTGACCCCGTTGGTGCTGGTCACCAACCCGGCGGCCGGTGGGACGGCGCGGGACGCGGTGTCGGCCGCCGCCGCCGTGCTGCGCGCGGAGGCCGAGCTGACTGTCGTGGAGGCGGCGTCCCCGACGGACCTGGACACGCTGCTGGGCCGGTGGCCGCCCGGCACATGCAGGCTGGTCGTCGCCGGCGGGGACGGCTCGGTCCACCAGGTCGTCGCCGCGCTGCACCGGCGCCGCATGCTCGCGGCCGACTTTCCGCTGGGGCTGGTCCCGCTGGGCACGGGTAACGATCTGGCGCGCACGCTCGGCGTACCTCTCGACCCGGCAGAGGCGGCGCTGGCGTACCTCACCGGCCGGCCACGCGTGCTGGACCTGGTCACCGACGACGCGGGCGGGGTGATGGTCAACGTCGTGCATCTCGGCGTGGGCGCCGAGGCGGCCCGGAGGGCGGCAGCGCTCAAGGACCGGCTCGGCACAGCGGCGTACGCCGTCGGCAGCGTGAGCGCCGGCGTGGGGGCGACCGGCTGGCGGCTGCGGGTCACCGTCGACGACGCGGTGGTCCACGTCGGGGGTGAGGTCCTGATGGTGGCAGTGGCCAACGGGCGCACGATCGGCGGCGGCGCCGAGGTCGCCCCGCACGCGCAACCCGACGACGGGCTGCTCGACGTCGTCGTCGCGACCTCGACCGGCTGGGTGGGCCGGCTTGGTTTCGCGGTAGCGCTGCGGCAGGGGGACCATGTGGAGCGCGACGACGTCACGGTGGTCCGCGGCCGGACCGTGACGGTCACGGGTGACCCGTTCCCGGTCAACGCCGACGGCGAGCTCGAGGGCCCCGTGACGCAGCGGACGTGGACGGTGCACGCGGGCGCCTGGTCGGTCGTCACCCCCGCCTGACCGACTGCCTGCCCACCCACCCCAGTTGTGGACGCCGACACACCGCGCCGCCGGCGTGTTCGGTGCGGGAGCGCCCACCCGGGAGGCTCCGTCGCTACATCCAGCGGCGGATCGGCTTGACCACGCGCTCCAGGCCCCGTTGGGCCGGCGACCGGTTGCGCCAGCGGGTGAGGTCGATCTCCACGCTGCGCGCGAAGTCGTTGTCGAGGTTGGTGTCGAGCGTCGCGGTGAGGTCGCGGTCCAGCGCGATCAACACGACCTCCTCGTCGTGATCCAGGGACCGCCGGTTGAAGTTGGAGGATCCGACGACGCTGGCGACCCCGTCAACGGTCATCACCTTCTGGTGCATCATGGACGGCTGGAACGTCCACACCCGTACGCCGCAGTCGACCAGCCGCTCGTAGGCCCCCTCGCTCGTCAGCTGCGACACCCGCTTGTCGGCATGCGGCCCGGGGAGCAGCAGGTCGACGTCGACCCCGCGATGCGGCGCCGCGCACAGGGTGTCGAGGAAGTCGTCGTCAGGCGCGAAGTACGCCGTCGCGATGCGCAGCCGCTCGCGGGCCGAGCCCAACATCACGTGGAACGCCGACTGCATGTCGTCCCAGCCGAGGCTGGCCGAGCCGCGCACGACCTGCACCGTCGACGTACCTTCCTGCGGCTGCACCGGGAACTCGTCGTCGGCGTCGTAGAGCTCGCGGCCCGTCTCGGCCCAGTCCTGGATGAAGGCCGACTGCAGCCCGTCGACCGCCGGGCCTTGCACGCGCAGGTGGGTGTCACGCCACTCGTTCTCGTTGCGCGCGTCACCGGTCCACTCCGCGGCGATGCCGACCCCGCCGGTGAAGCCGATCCGGCCGTCCACCACGGCGACCTTGCGGTGCAGCCGGTGGTTGGACTTGAACGGCGACTTCAGCAGGGGCTTGCGGAACCACTCGACCGCCACGCCGGCGTTGTCCATCTGCTCGACGAGATCCTGCTCGATGAGCCGGCCGCCGAGGGCGTCGATGAGCAGGCGGACCCGGACGCCGGCCTGGGCGCGCTCGCTCATCGCGGCCGCGAAGTCCCGGGCGATGTCGCCCTGCCAGTAGACGAAGGTCATCAGGTCGACGGTCGCCTGCGCGCCGCGGATCGCCTCGAGCATCGCGGGGAAGATTTGGTCCCCGTTGCGCAGCACGTCGACCTGGTTGCCCTCGGTGAAGGGAGTGCCGATGACGACCTCGAGACGGCGGCGCAGCAGCTGGTCGAGGTCGCTCACGCGGTCGGCCGTCCTGCTGGGGGTGCGCACTCGGCGTACCGGGTCATGCGGCTACCTCTCGTCGATGCGGCGCTCAGATCAGGCCGCGGCGGGCGGCTTCGAGGCCTGCCTGGAACCTGGTGGCCACCCCGAGGTCGTCCATCAATGCGGCGATCCGCCGGCGCACCGTGCGCAGGGAGACACCGAGCTGGCGGGCGATGGTCTCGTCCTTCATGCCCAGCTGGAGCAGCTCCAGCACCACCCGGACATCGCCGAGGTCCTCGCTGTCGCCGTTGTCCTCGCGGCCTGGCAGCGGCGTGGCCCTGGCCCAGTACTCGTCGAAGAGGGCGCGCACCAGCGCGACCAGCGCGGGCGCGCGGACCAGAACGGTGCCCGACGGGTCGCCTGACCAGCGGGTGTTGACCAGCGCGACCTCGTCACCGAAGACGGCCACCGACGGCAACACCCGCTGGGTCAGCCGCACGCTCTCCCCGGCGGCAGCCCAGCGCCGGACGTACGCCACCCGCTCCGGGTCGCCGAGCACGTCGGTGGGGTAGAGCCCGCGCATCGCCCGGCCGGCGCCGAGCTGGTGCTCGAGCAGCTCGACGTACGCCGGGGAGTCGACGTTGATGTTGACCACCGGGTGGCAGGCGAGCACCTCGCCGGTCGTGGCCCGCTGGATGTCCTCGACGGCCGCGAACGACTCGTCCATGCTGAGCAGCTCGAACGGCACGCTGGCCCAGGCCCGGGACTGCCCCACCATGTGGTCCGCGGCGAACCCGGCCAGGCTGGCCCGCACCGCGTCCAGTCTGGAGCGGCGCTCCTCGAGGTCGGAGAGCTCGGAGTGGACAAGGGCCGCCAGCGTCGTGGCCGGCGAGGCGGGGGTGAGGCGCTTGTCGGGGGACGAGCCGGCGCCGGTGAGCAGCCCCACCCGGGCGAGGGCCCGGACCGCGGCCTCGACGTCGGCCGGGTCGAGCTCGAGGTGGCGGGCCAGCGCGTCGACGCTGAACTCCGGGTTGCGCAGCATCGCCCGGTAGGTGGTCTCGGCGACGTCGTCGAGACCCCAGACGTCCAGGGCGCTCATGACGGACGAGCCGGCTCGGCGGGATGGACGTGGCTGCAGGGCACCGGCCCACGGTACACAGATGGCAGGTTGCTGTCAGTGGCCCGCAACGGACATGGTCCCACGGCCGAATTAGGCATGATGGGCGCCGTCGAGGTGCGGAACCGCGGCAGGGGACGGTTCCGCGCCTCGACGGCGTTCCGGCCCCGTCCGGTCCGCGGTGCCTCAGGCGAGTGCGGCGACCGCTGCCGGGCTGCTGTCCGCGAGGAGCTGCTGGCAGCGCGCGGCCTCCTCGGTCTCGCCGATCGCGGCGGCGGCCGTCCCGAGGGCGTGCAGGGACCGCAGGAACCCGCGGTTGGGCTCGTGCTCCCAGGGGACCGGCCCGAGACCCTTCCACCCGTTGCGCCGCAGCGCGTCCAGGCCGCGGTGGTAGCCGGTGCGGGCGTAGGCGTAGCCCTCGACCGTCCGCCCGGCCGCGAGGGCGTCCTCGGCGAGGATGGCCCAGGCCAGCGACGAGGTCGGGTACGCCGCGGCGACCTCGGCTGCCGGCGTACCGGACTCCAGTGCCTCGCGCGGTCCCGGCTCGTCGGGCAGCTCTGTGGCGGGCGGCTCACCGAGCAGGTTCTGGTGCGTCATGCCGCCCAGTGTGGCCGACCCTGCGGGGCCGGGCACGGCAGTGGGGCGGACGCCGCCACGCCCACCCCACTCGTCGTCGCGCGGGTCAGCTGCCGGTCGTGGTCGGGTCCGAGGCCGTGTCGGTGGTGTCGGTGGTGTCGGTGGTGTCGGCGGTGTCGGCGGTGTCGGCGGTGTCGGCGGTGTCGGCGGTGTCGGCCGTGCCGGCTGCCGGCGAGGCGGCGACGCGCTTGGCGGTCGCGGTGCCCTGCAGGACCCACTGGCCGTCGGCGTCCTTCGTGACCGACAGGTCGACGCCGGTCAGACGGGTGACCACGTGGTCACCGGCGACCAGGTCGGCAAGCGTGGCCGCCCCGCCACGAGTGACCTTGGCGGTGCTGTCGACGACGACCGTGACGTCGGTACCGCGGAGCAGCTTGAAGCGGCCGCCGTGCACGGTGAGGACGACCTGGCCCTCGTTGACGTCGGTCGTCAGCGGGTCGTCGGCGGTGGCCGAGACGAGCTTGCCGCCCACGACGACCGAGCGGTGGGCGTTGAGCGCGTGCTCGAGGCGGTGCGCGGCAGCACGGGCCTGGGCCTTGGTCCTGGCGTCGAGGCCAGGGGTTCCGGCCGCGAACGCGGCAGCGGCGGGAGCCACCGCGAGGGCGGCGGTGAGGACGGCAGCAGTGGCGAGACGGTCACGCACGGAGGGCTCCAGAGAGGACGACGACAGACTCCCGAGTACCCCTCACTCGTCGTCCGCGGGCGCGTGCGTCTTGAACCAGAACGGGACATCTCGGGCCAGGTTCCACCGTCCGGCCCAGGCTCTGTAACGCCGGTCCGTCGACGCCCGATGACCACGCCCTCCACCCCCACGCTCCCGCAAATGATCACGGTTCCGTGATCGTTTGTCGCCAACCGCGGTGACCTCGACGCGGTAGGGAGCATGACGTCTCGGTACGGCGGTGAGCCACGTCGTGCCTCAGCCCGCCCGGAGCCGCTGGCGACCCCGCGCGAAGGCCGCCTCGAAACGGCCCCGGATCAGGCTGTCGTGCCCGTCGAGCTCGGACCACACCCACCGGACCATCTCGGCACCGTCAGAGCGGATCTCGTCCTCGCGGCGCTTCTCCGCCCACAGCACCTCGCCGAGATCGACGTCCTCGATGACACCGGACCTCTCGTAAAGGGCTCGGCCGTACTTCAGCTTCCCGTCGAACTCCCCCGCGGTCGCGAACTCCTCGATCCAGAAATCGGTGCGCGCATAGACGTACCCGTCAGGACGGTGGAACGGCTTCTGCAGCTGGGGTGGCGGTAGGCCGATCCGCGCGAGCATGACCCGTGATCTCGACTCACCTACCGTCTCGGCGTCGCCGTCCGCGAAGTCGACAACCCGGCCGGAGGTGAGAGCACCACGCCAGTCCCGTTGCTCCTGCCGCACGATGCGCGACAAGAGCTCCGCGTCGGGAGACAGCCGGCGCAGCACACCATCGGCGAGCACGACCCCAGCCTCGAAGGACACCGTTCGGGCGGCGTCGGCCAGCGCCAGCTCGGGCCTGGCCACCAGCAGCCCGCCGAGCCCCTCGACGTCGCGATCCGCGGGAGGGCCGAGATGATGGACCACGCCCGCGTCGGTCCGCGACGTGCGGGCGCCGTCACGGAAGACGTGCACCCGACGTAGGTCCACTCCCCACAACGGCACACCTCTCACTGCCAGCGCGGAGTAGCCGGCCAGGACGACCCGGCCGTCCAACGCCCCGACAACTGCCCTCGCGAGCAGGGCGTGCCGACCTGACTGGTCCAGGGTCGCGACGTACTCCGGCAATGCGTAGGCACCCCGACGCACCGTGCACCACTGCTTTGCGCGGAGCAGTCGGGCTACCTCGCTCTCGCGATAGCCGCAGTCCAACGCCTGCCACCGGTAGACGAACCCACCCTGTGCTGCCGCGACCCGCGCGAGCTCACCGTCCATCGCACGACCGTGCCCTGACGAGACCGGCCCCACGGGCCAGCCGAGGACATCTGTGGATGGGCGGACGGCGTGGCGGGCTGTGGATGGCGACCAAGGCGGTCGCCGTACCGAGGCGTCAGTGAGCCAACCGCGCCGAAGTAACCGCGGTCAGCCGCACATGATCACGGAACCGTGATCATGTGCGGCTAGTGGGGGGCTAGGGGGTGGGGCCGAGGGAGGTGCCGGTGGAGCGGAGGTCCGTGCAGGCCTCGACCACGCGGGCGGCCATGCCGGCCTCGGCTGACTTGCCCCACGAGCGCGGGTCGTACTGCTTCTTGTTGCCCACCTCGCCGTCCACCTTGAGCACGCCGGCGTAGTTGACGAACATGTGGTCGACGACCGGCCGGGTGAAGGCGTACTGCGTGTCGGTGTCGACGTTCATCTTCACCACGCCGTAGTCGAGGGTCTCGCGGATGTCGTCGAGGGACGAGCCCGAGCCGCCGTGGAAGACGAGGTCGAACGGCTTGTCCGTACCGGCCTTCCTGCCGACCTCGTCCTGGATGTCCTTGAGGATCGAGGGGCGCAGCTTGACGTTGCCCGGCTTGTAGACGCCGTGCACGTTGCCGAAGGTCGCGGCCAGGATGTAGCGGCCCACCTCACCGTTGGCACCGAGCACTTCGTAGGTGCGCATGGCGTCGCCCGGCGTCGTGTACAGCTTCTCGTTGATCTCGTTGGCGACGCCGTCCTCCTCGCCGCCGACCACGCCGATCTCCAGCTCCATGATGATTCTCGCCTTGGCGCACTGCTCGAGCAGCTCGCGCGCGATCTTCAGGTTCTCCTCGAGCTCGACCGCCGAGCCGTCCCACATGTGCGACTGGAACAGCGGCTCACGACCCTCCGCGACCCGCTGCTGGGAGATCGCGATGAGTGGGCGCATGTACCCGTCGAGCTTGTCCTTGGGGCAGTGGTCGGTGTGCAGCGCGATCTGCACCGGGTACTTCTTCGCGACGTGGTGGGCGAACTCCGCAAGGGCCTGCGCACCGACGACCATGTCCTTCACCGTGGCGCCGGAGAGGTACTCCGCACCGCCCGTGGAGATCTGCACGATCCCGTCGCTGCCGGCCTCCGAGAAGCCCTGCAGCGCCGCGTTGAGCGTCTGGGAGGACGTGACGTTGATCGCCGGGTAGGCATAGGCGCCTGCCTTGGCACGGTCGAGCATCTGGGCATAGACCTGAGGCGTGGCGACGGGCATGGCGGGCTCCCACTCGGTGCGGACTGCTGACGTCTTCTCGGCAGCAATCCCACCACACGTCCGGTACGCCGGGCAGCCCGCGACCAGCCGCCGGTCCCGCCGACCCGCTGACCTTGCCGAGGTGTCCGTCTCGCGAGGCGCCGGGCCCTGCCGAGGCGTCCGCCTCCCGACCGCGGTGAACTAACCTCGGTCGGCGACAAACGATCACGGAACCGTGATCATGTGCGGGCGCCTCGGGGCGGGCAGGGGGCTAGCGCGGGGGGCGCCAGATCCACGGGGTCGTGGACGTCAGGGTGCGCAGGCCGAGGCGCTCGAGGACCGGCCGGCTGTCGGGCGACGCGTCGACCTGCAGAAACCGGTAGCCGCGCTCGGCGGCCTGGTCGGCCCGGCGCGCCACCAGCGCCTTGTAGATCCCGCGACCGCGGTACTCCGAGAGCGTGCTACCGCCCCACAGCGAGGCGAAGTCGGTGCCAACGTGGAAGTTCGCCCGCGCAGCGGACACCACCGTGCCGTCCTCGGCCACGGCGAGCCACATCGACGTCGCCTCGGGGTCCTCGGCGATCGATGCGGCGATCGCGGTGTTCATGTCGCTGCCGTCGTCGCCCCAGACAGCGTGGTGCAGGTCGTTGATGCCCTGCCAGTCGGCGGCCGCGCCGTCCGCGTCGGTGCGCAGCAGCCGGATCGTGATGCCGTCCGGCTCCCGTGCCGACGCGAGCCGCTCCCGGACGTCCGCCACCTCGCCGACGACGAGTGCCTCCTCCTCGTCCGGCGTGAACCCCGCAGCAGCGAGCCGGTCGGTGAGGTCGTCCGGCTCGTCGTACCCGTAGTGCTTCCACTCGAACTCTCGGCCGAACGGCCGGAAGTGCTCGACGGCCGCGGCGATGGCCGCATCGGCGTTCGTCTCGTCGAGGTCGCACCAGAAGACGCCGGCGCCCCACGAGGCGTCCTTCGCCGTCGGAGTCAGCCGCAGCACCGGCGCCGGTTCGGTCACCAGCTCCACCTCGAAGCCGGCTTCCCGCCCAGGCCGGCGCCGGATCTGGCGGTCGAAGGTCGTGAGCAGCTCGGCATCGGTGAGGGCGGCCATGCCGCGACCCTAGGCAGCAGCGGCCGTCGCGGCGAGCGGGTTAGAGCGGATGCCCAAGGACGTGCTGGCGGACCCAGGTGTGCATCGCCACGGCCGCGGCGGCGCCGGCGTTGATCGAGCGGGTGGAGCCGAACTGCGCCAGCGAGACCACCGTCGGCAGCGCGTCACGCGCGGCGGCGGACAGCCCCGGCCCCTCCTGGCCGAACAGCAGCACGCAGGCGCGCGGCAGTCGCGTCTGCTCCAGCGGCACCGATCCCGGCACGTTGTCGACGCCGACGAGGGCCAGCCCCTTGGCGTCGGCCCAGGCCGCCAATGCCGGTACGTCGACGTGGTGACGCACGTGCTGGTAGCGGTCGGTCACCATCGCGCCCCGGCGGTTCCAGCGCCGGTTGCCGACGATGTGCACCTCGCGGGCCAGGAAGGCGTTGGCGGTGCGCACCACCGAACCGATGTTGAAGTCGTGCTGCCAGTTCTCGATCGCGACGTGGAAGTCGTGGCGGCGCTCGTCGAGGTCGGCGACCACGGCCTCCCGCCGCCAGTAGCGGTAGCGGTCGACGACGTTGCGCCGGTCGCCGTCGGCGAGCAGGTCCGGGTCGTAGCGCGGGTCGTCCGGCCAGGCGCCGGGCCAGGGTCCGACGCCCACACCAGCAGCGAGGTCGTCCACGTCCGGTCACCCTAGGGTGCCGGGGTGGGCTCCGCGCTCAACGTCCTGCCGGGTCTGCCGACCGACCTCGGCGCTCTGGGCGCGGCGACCGCCTATGCCGTGGTCCTCGGTTTCGTCTTCGTCGAGTCGGGTCTGCTGGTGGGCTTCCTGCTCCCCGGCGACTCGATCCTGTTCGCCGCGGGCGTGCTGTCGGGCCGCCCTGGGTCGGGCGTCGACGTACGGCTGCTCGCTGCGGGAGTCCTCGTCGCCGCGGTCGCCGGTGACTGGGTCGGCTACCTGTTCGGTGCGCGGGTCGGCCGGAGGTGGCTGGTACGCCGGGCCGAGCGCGGCCGGTTCGACCCACACCTCCTACGGCGGGCCGAGACGTTCTACGCCCGCTGGGGGTGGTGGGCCGTCGTCGTCGCCCGCTGGATCCCGTGGGTGCGCACCTTCGTCCCGGTGCTGGCCGGGACCAGCGCGATGCCGTTCCTGCGCTTCGCGACCGCCAACGTCGCCGGTGCGCTGTGCTGGGCGGTCGGGTTGACGGTGCTGGGCCACGCGGCGGCCACGACACCGGGCCTCGAGCATGCGTCGTACGCCGTCGCGGCCGCCTTCGTCGGCGGTTCTCTGGTCGCGGGTGTCGTGGACCGGGTCCGCCGTCGGCGTACGGCCAGGCAGTAGCGTCGCGATGTGGGGCGACATACGTCACCCGGCACGGGCACACCGGAGCCGGACCGGGGGTTCTGGGTCCGGCTGGTCGTGGGCGTCGTCGTGGTCGTCCTGGTCGGCGGGTTCTTCCTGATCCGCCAGCTCGGTGGCTCGGGCGATGTGACGACCGCGCCGCCGCAACCGACCACCTCGAGCCCCGCCGCGACGACGCCGGCGCCCAGCGCCACCCCGTCCGCTCCCGCATCACCGACCGTGAGCCCGTCGCCGACCGGGAAGCCGCCGACCCTGGCCTTCACCGTGGTCGGCAGCTCGTCCTACATCACCGTTCGTGTCCCCGGCGGCAAGACGCTGGTGTCGCGGTTGTTCAAGAAGGGCGCCACGGCGTCGTTCGACCAGAAGACCCTCACGGTCGTGAACGGCCGACCGAGCGCCGTGCGCTTCGTCGTCAACGGCAAGCCACGCAAGCCTGGGCCGTCGACCCAGACCGAGATCTTCACGGTGCACCGGGCCTGACCGCCCGGCCCGACGCAGCGTCCCGCGCACCCGGCTCAGGAACCTCTCAGCGGGTCCCCGGTAGCCTCCCCCGGTGGATGCCGTCACCGCCCTCGGGCCGAGCCTGCTGGACCCGAACCACCTGATCGCCACGTTCGGCCTGATCGGCATCCTGGTCATCCTCTTCGCCGAGTGCGGGCTGCTCGTCGGTTTCTTCCTGCCCGGAGACACCCTGCTGTTCACCGCGGGCGTCCTCGTGCAGCGCGAAAGCCTGCACGAGTCGCTGTGGCTGGTGATCGCCCTCGAGGCCGCCGCCGCGATCGCCGGCAACCTGGTCGGCTACGAGATCGGCAAGCGGGGCGGTCCCGCCGTGTTCACCCGACCCGACTCACGACTGTTCAAGCCGGAGTACGTCGACCGCACGCGTCACTTCTTCGACCGGTACGGCCCGTCGGCGATCGTGCTGGGCCGCTTCGTCCCCATCGTCCGCACCGTCATCACGGTGATGGCCGGCGCGGGCCGGATGACGTACCGGACCTATGCGGTGTACACCGTGATCGGCGGCATCCTGTGGACCGCCGCGATCACCCTGCTGGGCTACTTCCTGGGCAACGTCGACTTCATCGCGAACAACATCGAGCTCCTGGTGCTGCTGGGCGTGGCCGTCTCCGTGGTCCCGGTCCTCGGCCAGCTCTTCCTGAGCCGCCGGAGGTCGCGCCGCCCGCAGTCCTGAGCCCCAGACGCACGGGCGCTGGGGCGAGCCGGCTCCGTCACGCACTCTCCGCACGGTGCATGGAGACCTGGAAGGGTCTCACTTCCTGTGGCCAACCGCAGGCCGCCGCAACCTTTCCCGCCCACAGCCGCGCCGCCTCCTCGTCGGCCACAGCCACGACAGCGAAGCCGCCGAGGTGCTCCTTGGTCTCGGCGTACGGCCCGTCGGTGAACATCGGCGTACCGCTCGACGCATCGACGCTGAACACGGGGCCATCGTTAGCCAAACCGTTGGTGTAGATGAGGACCCCGGCAGCAGTCATCTCGGCCCGCAGGCCTTTGACTCTCTGGGACGCCGCACGCAGATCCTCCTCGGTGAGGTCGGGCAGCCACTCGTCGTTGAAGGCGATGAGGTACTCGGTCATGTCTCCTCCTTCGTCGGGGGCCTCTGCGGCCTCACTCCACCCTTCTCTACGAACGGCGGCAGCCCGCTTTCGACACCAACAGCGCGAGAGCGGTGCCACCGTCCCCGCCGGGTGTCGTCCAGGCCGTCAGGAGAAGTCGACCGTAGGAGCGGTCCGCACCGACTCGTCCTGCACCTCGAAGTACTCGGCCTGGTGGAACCCGAACATGCCCGCGATCACGTTGGACGGGACCGACTCGACCCGAGTGTTGAGCGCCCGCACGTTGGCGTTGTAGAACCGCCGACCGGCGGCGATCCGGTCCTCCGTCTCGGTGAGCTGGCGCTGCAGCTCGAGGAAGTTGGTGCTCGCCTTGAGGTCGGGGTAGGCCTCGGCCACCGCGAACAGCCGGCCGAGCGCCTGGCCGAGGACACCCTCCTGCTTGGCCTGCTCGGCCGGCGACGCACCGGGCGCGGCCGCCGCGGCCCTGGCCCGGGTCACCGACTCGAAGACCTCACGCTCGTGGGTCGCGTAGCCCTTGACCGTCTCGACCAGGTTCGGGACCAGCTCGTGGCGCCTGGTCAGCTCGACGTCGACCTGCCGCCACGACTCCTGCACGAGGTTGCGCTGGCGGACGAACCGGTTGTACGAGACGGCGACGGCGATCGCCAGCACGACGACGATCCCGATCACGATCCACAGCCCAGTCATGGTCCCGGACTGTATTCGGTTCCCGGCGCGCCCGCGTCCTTCCAGACGAACGCCGGTACGCCGTCGAGCACCCGGCCGAGCACGGCTGCCGTCTTGATCAGCTCGAGCGGGTCGAGCCGGCCCTCCCGGAAGCCCACCATGTCGCCGCCGCAGGTGCGCCAGCCACCGACGTCGACGGTGAGCAGATGCTCCATCGTCCGGGGCGGCAACAGGTCGCTGGCCAGCTTGGGGTTACCGGCCGTGACCCGGTAGCGGCGGTTGAAGTCCTCGCTCTCCAGGTCGATGTCCTGCATCAGCCCCACGGCGCCGGCCATCCGCTCGAAGACCGACTCAGGCACCACTTGCACGACACCGAGCCAGGCCGGCATCGGCACGGCGCACACGGTCCAGTGGTGCGTGGTCGTGCTGCGGTTGCCCTTCGAGTCGGTCGAGTGCGTCTGGTAGGAGTAGTCGAACGCGGTGAACCTGCGACCCGACTCGCTGCCGGTGAGCACGTTCTGGGCCCGCTGGTGGTCGCCCCGACCGAACGGCTCGCCCTGCCAACGCCCGACCAGCGAGTTGTCCTCGGCGGCGTAGGTCCAGCCGCGCATGACGGCGTACTGCATGAGGCGCTCGCGGCGCTTCTTGTCCATCAGGTAGCTGATGACGGCGATGGTCCCCACCACCACGATGGCAAGGACGACGAGCAGCGCGAGATTCACGTCAGGGTGGCCAGGTCAGCCGAGGCCGAGGTCGTCCAGCTGGTACGCCGCGCGGTACGGCAGCCCCTCCGCCTCGATCTTCCCGGCCGCGCCGCGCTCCACGATGACGGCGACCCCGACGACCTCTGCGCCGGCTTCACGCAGGGCCTGCACGGCGGTCAGCACCGATCCGCCGGTCGTCGAGGTGTCCTCGACCGCCAGCACCCGCCGGCCGGCGACGTCCGGTCCTTCGATGCGCCGCTGCAGGCCGTGCGCCTTGCCCTCCTTGCGGACGACGAACGCGTCGAGCCGGCGGCCGCGGGCGGCGGCGACGTGCAGCATCGCGGCGGCGACGGGGTCGGCACCGAGGGTCAGGCCACCGACTGCGTCGTAGTCGAGGTCCGCGGTCGTCTCCAGCATCACCTCGCCGACCAGCGGCGCGGCGGCGCCGTCGAGCGTGATGCGGCGCAGGTCGACGTACCAATCGGCCTCACGACCGGAGGAGAGGATCACCTTCCCGTGCACGACGGCCTTGTCGGTGATCTGGGCCAGCAGGTCCTCGCGTGCGCTCACGCTGCGGATGCTAGGACAGTGGCCGGGCGCGGACACCCGCGCCGCGCAGACGAGCCCCGAGGAGACGCGGATGCCGGTGCAGCGACGGGTCGTCGATGTGGCCGGTGTGGCGCCGGCGAACGGCTACAGCCACGCGGTCGTGTCGACCGGGGCGACGGCGTACGTCGCCGGTCAGGTCGCCGTCGACGAGGAGGGCGCTGTCGTGGGTCCCGGCGACGTCGGCGCGCAAACCGCGCAGGCGCTGCGCAACCTCGGCCTCGTGCTGGGCGAGCTCGGTGCGGGGTGGGCGGACGTCGTCAAGCTCTGCTGGTACGTGCTCGACGCGCGGGACGTGCAAGCGGTACGCGACGCGCGGGACGCGGTGCTCGACCCGGCGCTGGGCGGGGCCGCGAACCCGGCGAGCACCCTGGTCCAGGTCGCCGCCCTGTTCCGGCCCGGCTTCCTGGTGGAGGTCGACGCCGTCGTCGCCCTGCCCTCGTGAGCCCGGCAACGGCGGCTGTGGTCCTCGCGCACAGCCCCCTCACAGACGCGACAGCGTGGGGGGCGCTGCCCGACGTCCTGCGGGCGCGCGGCCGTTCGGTGGTGGTGCTGGACATCACCGACGACGACGCCCCGCCGTTCGCGTCGCGCTACGTCGCCGGCGCGGCGCTGCAGGTCCGCGAGGCACTCGCCGGTGCGCCCGTCGTGCTCGTCGGCCACTCCGGGGCGGGCTACCTGCTGCCGCTGCTCGGTGCTGCGCGGAGGGCCGCTCGGGCCCGCGTGTCGGCGTACCTCTTCCTGGACGCGGGGCTGCCACCCGCCCGGCCCACGAGCCGGCTGGACCTGCTGCGCGTCGAGGTCGGCGATGGGGCGCCGGAGCTGGCCGCGCAGCTCGGCGCGCACCTGGCTGAGGGCGGGACCTACCCTGACTGGACCGACGAGGACCTGCGCGCGGAGATCACCGACGACAGCACCCGGGCGGCGTTGGTGCGATCGATCCGGCCGCGGGACGAGGCCTTCTTCACCGAACAGGTGGCGGTCGCAGCGGACTGGCCCGAGGCACCGTGCGGCTTCCTGCAGCTCTCCTCGTCCTACGACGGCCCGGCCCGGCTGGCCGGCCTGCGCGGCTGGCCGGTGGTCGGCAGCCGGGAGCATCGGCCCGGCGGCCACTTCGCCGCCCTGGTGGAGCCGGACCGCCTCGCCGACGACCTCGAGGCACTCCTGGCCCGGCTCTGACGTGAACCCCGCGGCTCAGCACGATCAGGGCAGTTTGGCGACAACCAGCAGGTGGGGGCCGATGCCGAGCAGCTCGGGCACCCGTTGCAGCGCTCGCGCCGACGCCAGCAGCACCTCGCGCTCGTCCGGGTCGGCCAACCGCTCCTCCAGGTCGGCCAGGGCGAACAGGATGCTCTCGACCGCGACCAGGTCGATCACCTCGAGCCCGGCCTCGGCGACCTCGGTGCGGAGCTCGTCGGGTCGGTGCGTGTACGCCGTGAACGAGCCCGGGAACAGCGGCGGCAGCACCCCGGTCGGCTCGCCGACCTCATCCAGCATGCGCACCATGTCGGGCAGATTCCGGTAGAGCGCCTTGGTCATGACCCCGTCGAGTCGGGGCGCCCAGCGGGTGATCGCCGCAGCGACGAGCACGCCGTCGGGACGCAGCACCCGCGCGGCCTCCCGCAGGGCAGCGAGCCGCTCGCCACGGACCTCGAGGTGGTAGAGCGGGCCGAGGAGCAGCACCGCGTCGGCGCAGCTGTCGGGCAGGTCGAGGGCCCGGGCGTCGGCGAGTGCGGAGTCGATGTCGGGGTGGTCGGTGCGCAGCTGCTCGACGTGCAGAGGGACCAGGTCGCGGTGGTGGACGGCGTACCCCGCGTCGGCGAGCCAACGGGCGTACCGGCCCGGGCCGCCGCCGATGTCGGCGACCACCGCGGGGGCGGGCGGCAGGTGCTCGCGCAGCACCTCGAGGGTCCGCAGGAACTCGACCTGACCGATCGGCTCCGCCAGGCGGTCGCGCTCGCCGCCGAGCTCGTAGTAGGCGTGCAGGTGCGCCTGGTCGGTCATGCCTCGATGGTCCCGGGCGCCGGCGCGCTGCGCAGCCGGTTATCCCGACGCGGCGCGGGCGTGCCAGGCGGCGAGGATCGCGGCCTCCTTGTCCGGGTCGATGCCGTGCCGCATCGCCGGCGCGTGCCGGGGCCGCTGAGCCGGGCGCCCGCCGTCCTGCATCCATGCCCAGGTGTCCGCGATGCTGTCACGGACCGGGCGGTTGCGCATGCCGGCCGCGGCGGTCAGGGAGGTGTCGGCGTCCCAGACGTGGTCGCCGTTGTCGTCACCGGGCACCCCGAGCGGCATCCACAGCGGCAGCTCGGTCCACGGCTCGACCTCGCGCTCGAGCAGGAACCCGTCGCCGACCCAGGTGAGGGTGGCGTCCGACCCGGTGGCGCTGCGGCAATGGTCGAGCACGCCGCCGTACGTCGAGTTGCCGGTCGGGGCGGTCGCGTTGAAGGTGCCGGGTGTCCCCGCCGCGCCGCAGCCGAGCATGAACGCGGCCAGGTCGCGGGCATCGACCAGCTGCATGGGCAGGTCCGGCGTACCGGGAGCAAGCACCTCGCCGCCGCGTGCCATCCGGTCCAACCAGGCCGGCACCCGACCGACGTTCTCGTGCGGGCCGATGATGAGGCCGGCGCGGGCGATCGTGGCGTGGTCGCCGAACACCTCGAGGACCGCCCGCTCGCAGCCGGCCTTGAGCACGCCGTAGTCGCCGTCATCGGGCCCCGCGTCCGAGGCGCACGGCTGGCCCTCGACGTCCTCCGGGGTGTGAGACCTCGGCCAGGTCGGGGTAGCCGAGATGCTCGACACGAAGACGTAGTGCGCGCCCGACTCGGCCAGCACCACGGCCGACTTGCCGACCACGCGGGGCACGAAGCCACAGGTGTCGACGACGACGTCGAAGGGGCGCCCCGCGAGCTGTCCGAGCGCGGCGTCGTCGTCCCTGTCACCGCGGACGGCCTCCACCCCAGCCACGTCGGCGTTGCTCTGCCCGCGGTTGAAGGTGGTGACCTCCCATCCGCGCGCGAGCGCCTCCTCCGCGGTGGCCCGGCCGAGGAACGAGGTACCGCCGATGATGAGCAGCCGCATGAGGGCAACCCTGGCCGCTCGCCGCGCGACCCGCCAGGGTCGTTCACCCAGAGCGCAGAACTACCGCCGTCCCGCGCTACCCGGCGGCGGGGCCAACGCCCGGCGCGATGGACCACTCTGCGTGGCCAAGCGGGCGGCGGGCGGCGGGTCAGCGGTTGGCGCGGCGGACCAGGCGCCAGAGCACGAACAGCACGACCAGCCCGACCGCCCACGGGAGGACGCGCTTGGCGATGGGGCCACCGGCCGCGTCGAGCAGGTCGATGGCATCGTCCTCGGGTGGGCGCCGGGAGCCGATCGGGGTCGGTGCCGGTGCCGGGCGGGCCACCGGTGCGGGCGTACCCGTCGTCGCGTCGGCCACCGCGGCCGCCGGGTTCTCGTTGCCGCTGCCCGCCGCCGGCGCGGCCCGGGCGTCCTCGTCGGCCCCGGTGGCCGACGACGCCGGTGCGGCCGCAGCCACCGGCTCGGCCGCCGGCGCCGGCGTACCCCCGGTCAGCTCGTCGGCCAGGCAGTCGGCGAACCGGCCCAGCAGCTTGTTGCCCACCTCGGCCATCACGCCGCGTCCGAACTGGGCCGGCTTCCCGGTGATCGCCAGGTCGGTCGTGACGATGACGTCGGTGGAGCCGCCGCCGCTGTCGGTGAGTACCGCCGTGATGGTCGCGGCCGCCGTGCCGCTCCCTCGGGCCTCCTTGGCGTTGGCCTCGATCACGGCCCTCCGGCCGGCCTCGTCCTTCTCCGAGAACCGCGCGGTGCCGGCGTAGGTGACCTGGATCGGGCCCACCTTGACCTTCACCTTCCCGGCGATGGTCTCGCCGTCGAAGGAGTCGACCGTCGCGCCCGGCATGCAGGGGGCGATCCGCTCGACGTCGAGCAGCACGTCCCACGCCTCGGCGACCGGCACCGGCACCGTGAAGCGGTGCTCCAGCTCCATCCGCTAGCTCCCACCCGCGGCCGCAGCGACCGCACGCCGAGTGAGCACCCTCGCCAGGTGCTCCCGATAGTCCGCCTTGCCGTTCAGGTCGTTCGGAGCGTTGGTGCCGTCGGCGGCGTGCTCGGCCGCGGCAGCCGCCGCATCGGGAGCCGCCCCGGCGAGTGCCTGCTCGACGGCGACGGCGCGCACCGGCGTGGCGCCCATGTTGGTGAGCCCCACCCGAGCCTCGCCGATCGACCCGTTGTCCCGGCGCACGACTGCGGCCACGCCGACGATCGCCCAGGACTGCGCCACCCGGTGGAACTTCTCGTAGTGGTGGCCCCACCCGGTGTGCTTGGGTACCCGCACCTCGACGAGCACCTCGTCCGGTCCGACCGCCGTCTGCAGGTAGTCGACGAAGAAGTCCGTGGCCGCGACGGTACGCCGACCGCCGGGCCCGGCGATCACCATCTGCGCCTCGAGCGCGACCGCCACAGCGGGCAGGTCACCGGCCGGGTCGGCATGGGACAAGGCCCCGCCGAAGGTCCCCCGGTGGCGCACCGCGGGATCGGCGACGGTCGTCGTCGCGTCCACGATGAGACCCGCGTGCTCGCGGACCAACGGGTCGTGCAGGACGTCGTAGTGGGTCGTCATCGCGCCGATCACGATGTCCCCGCCGTCATCCCGTACGCCACGCATCTCGTCGACCCGACCGACGTCGACGATGACCTCGGGGTAGGAGAGCCGCAGGCGGAGCAACGGGATGAGCGACTGGCCGCCCGCCAGCACCTTGGCGTCGTCACCGTGCTCCGCGAGCGCGGCGACCGCCTCGTCGACCGAGCCGGCCCGGACGTAGTCGAACTGCGCCGGGATCATGCCGACTCACCTCCCGCCGTGCTCTCCGTCGACGCCCCGCCGTAGGCGACCGTGCCTGAAGCGGCGCGATCGCCGCCGTCCCCACCACCGCCCGACTTCCCGGCCTGGATGGCCCGCCAGACCCGCTCGGGCGTGCACGCCATCCGGATGTCGTCGACACCGAACTGGCGGACCGCGTCCACGATCGCGTTGACGACCGCCGGGGTCGAGGCGATGGTGCCGGCCTCCCCGACCCCCTTGACCCCCAACGGGTTGGTGGTCGATGGGGTCTCGGTGCGATCGGTCTCCAAGTGCGGCAGGTCCGGGGCGGCGGGGACGAGGTAGTCGACCAGGCTGCCGGTCACCAGGTTGCCGTCGTCGTCGTACACGGCCTCTTCGTAGAGCGCCTGCGCGATGCCCTGCGCGATGCCGCCGTGCACCTGACCCTCGACGATCATCGGGTTGATCACCTTGCCGATGTCGTCGACGCAGACGTACTTGCGGATCGTGGACATGCCCGTCTCGGTGTCGACCTCGACGGCGCACAGGTGCGTGCCGTGCGGGAAGGAGAACGTCTGCGGGTCGATCGTCGACACACCCTGCAGTGTGGGCTCGACGCCGTCCGGCAGGTCGTGGGACGTGAACGCCTCGAACGCGACCTCCTGGATCGTCTTGGTCGCTCCGGGCGTGCCGCGCACCCCGAAGACGCCGTCCTTGAACTCCAGGTCCGCTGGGTCGGCCTCGAGCATGTGGGCCGCGATGACCTTGGCCTTCTCGACGACCTTCTCCGCCGCGGCCACCACCGCCATGCCACCGACCGCGAGCGAACGCGAGCCGTAGGTGTCCATCCCGTACGGCGACGTCATCGTGTCGCCGTGGATCACGGAGATGTCCTGGGGGTCGACACCGAGCTGGTCGGCGGCGATCTGGCTCCACGCGGTGACGTGGCCCTGGCCGTGCGGCGACGTGCCCGTGACGACCTCGACCTTGCCGGTCGGCAGCACCCGGATCGTCGCGTGCTCCCAGCCGCCGGCGACGTACTTGAGCGCCGACAGGATCCGCGACGGTGCGAGCCCGCACATCTCGGTGAAGGTCGAGATGCCGATGCCCAGCTGCACCGGGTCACCGGACTCGCGGCGCTGCTTCTGCTCCGCGCGCAGTCCGTCGTAGTCGAACATGGCGACGGCCTTCTCGGTCGCCGCCTCGTAGTTGCCGCTGTCGTAGGTCATCCCCGAGACCGTGTCGTAGGGGAACTCCGTGTTCGTGATCCAGTTCTTCTTGCGCAGCTCGAGCGGGTCCATGCCGAGATCCGCGGCCAGGTCGTCCATCAGCCGCTCGACGGCGTACGTCGCCTCCGGGCGCCCGGCGCCGCGGTAGGCGTCGGTCGGCGTCGTGGTCGTGAAGACCCCCGTGCAGGTGAAGTCGTAGGCCTCCATCTTGTAGATGGAGTGGTACATCCACGCGCCCAGCAACGGGATGCCCGGCGTGATGATCATCATGTAGGCGCCCATGTTCGCGACCAGGTCGACCCGCATGCCGAGGATCGTGCCGTCGTTCTTGATCGCGAACTCGACCTCTTGCAGCTGGTCGCGGCCGTGATGGGTCGCCTGCGCGTTCTCGCTGCGCGTCTCGACCCACTTGACCGGACGGCCGATCTCCAGCGCGACCACCGCGGCAATGGTCTCCTCGCGGTAGAACTGCAGCTTCGAACCGAACCCGCCCCCGACGTCGGGCGCGATGATCCGCAGCTTGTGCTCGGGGATGCCGGCGGTGAGCGAGAGCAGCACCCGGACGATGTGCGGGATCTGGGTCGACGTCCAGAGCGTGAGCTCGCCGTCCGGCCCGGTCGGTGCGGCGACGACCGCCCGCGGCTCCATCGCCATCGGGATGAGGCGCTGGTTGACGTAGTGGCGGGTGAACACCCGGTCCGCCTTGGCCTTCGCGGCCTCGTAGTCCCCGCCGTTGAGCTTCCAGGTGTACGACGTGTTGGTGCCCAGGTCGGTGTGCACCAGGTCGGAGCCCTCGACCATCGCGGCCGTCATGTCCAGGACCGGGGGCAGTGGCTCGTAGTCGACCACGATCGCCTCGAGCGCGTCGGCCGCCGCGTAGCGGTCCGAGGCCACCACGACGGCAACGCACTCGCCGACGAAGCGCACCTCGCCCTTGGCCAGCGCCGGGTAGGCCGGGATCTTGATGTCGTCGGTGACCGGCCAGACGCACGGCTGGGACCCGAGCTTGTCGCCGATCTCGTTGGCCGAGAAGGCGGCGAGTACGCCCGGGCGGGTCAGGGCCGGGGAGACGTCGATGCGCGTGATCCGGGCGTGTGCCATCGGGCTGCGCAGGATCGCCATGTACTGCAGGCCGGGCAGCGTGATGTTGTCGGTCCAGTTGGTGGCGCCGGTGACGAGCCGCGCGTCCTCCTTGCGGCGCATCGGTGTACCGACAGAGGCCGGACGGCCGGCTGTGGCGTCGGCGACGGTGCCGGTCATCGCGCACCTCCGGCGGCGGCCGCGTGGCGCACGGCCTTGACGATGTTCACGTAGCCCGTGCAGCGGCACAGGTTGCCCTCCAGCCCGTCGCGGATCTCCTCCTCGGTCGGATCCGGGTTCTCCGTGAGCAGGTCCACCGCGGCCATGATCATCCCCGGGGTGCAGTAACCGCACTGCAGGCCGTGGCACTCCTTGAACGACGTCTGCACCTGGTGCCACTCGCCGTTCGCAAGGCCCTCGATCGTGATGATGTCGGCACCGTCGGCCTGGACCGCGAGCACGCTGCAGGACTTCACCGTCCGGCCGTCCATGGACACCGTGCAGGCGCCGCAGTTGCTGGTGTCGCAGCCGACCGGCGTACCGACCTTGCCGGCCTGTTCGCGCAGGTAGTGGACCAGCAGCAGCCGGGGCTCGACCTCGTCCTCTCGCTGCTCGCCGTCGACGGTGACCGTGATCCGAGCCATCTGGGACTCCTTAGCTCGTCGCTGAGCGGGGATGAGAGCCAATGTTGTTGAGCCAATCACTCCGCGGGCGAGTTCGGAAGGGGTTGCCCGTGCCAGAGTGGATCAGTGCAACAAGACCACCACGCCGCGCGTCTCGACGGTCTCGGCACGACCGTTTTCGCCGAGATGTCAGCCCTTGCGTTGCAGACCGGCGCGGTCAATCTCGGCCAGGGTTTCCCCGACACCGACGGGCCGATCGAGGTCTCCGAGGCCGCCGTCGAGGCGATCCGCGGCGGGGCCAACCAGTACCCGCCCGGACCGGGAATCGTGGACCTGCGCCGCGCCATCTCGGAGCACCAGCAGAGGTTCTACGACATAACCCTCGACCCGGACACCGAGGTCGTCGTGACGACCGGTGCGACCGAGGCGGTCGCCGCCGCGCTGCTCGGCCTGGTCGACCCCGGTGACGAGGTCATCGCCCTGGAGCCGTTCTACGACTCCTACACCGCGGGGATCCAGTTCGCAGGCGGCGTCCGGGTGCCCGTCACGCTACGCGCGCCCGACTTCCGGCTGGACGTCGACCGTCTCCGCGACGCTGTCACGCCCCGGACCAGGCTGATCCTGCTCAACACGCCGCACAACCCGACCGGCGCGGTGCTCAGCGACGGCGAGCTGTCGGCGGTTGCGGAAATCGCCGTGGAACGCGACCTCGTCGTGGTCACCGACGAGGTCTACGAGCACATGACGTACGACGGCGCGCACCGGCCGCTGTCGACGTACCCGGGGATGCGCGAGCGCACCCTCACCATCAGCTCGGCCGGCAAGACCTTCTCCTTCACCGGCTGGAAGGTCGGCTGGGCCAGCGGTCCGGCGCACCTGGTGCGGGCGGTGCTGATGGCCAAGCAGTTCCTGACCTTCGTGTCGGGTGCACCCTTCCAGCCTGCGGTCGCCGAAGGGCTGCGGCTGCCGGGCTCGTTCTTCGCCCAGTCGCTGGACCGGCTGCGCGGCAAGCGGGACCGGTTCTGCGCCGGGCTGCGCGAGGTCGGCTTCGAGGTGTTCGAGCCGGCCGGCACCTACTTCGTGACGGCCGACGTCCGGCCGCTCGGCTGGCAGGACGGCGTAGTGTTCTGCCGCGACCTGCCGCACAAGGCCGGTGTCGTCGCGATCCCCCACCAGGTCTTCTACGACGACGTCGAGGCCGGCCGGCCGCTGGTGCGGTTCGCGTTCTGCAAGCGCGACGAGGTGCTGGACGAGGCCCTCACCCGCCTGCAGTCGCTGCGAGCCCGTTGACGGGGCATGATCGGGGACCCCGGCGGCCGACAGAGGTGGACGTGAACCACAGACACCCGTTCGACCACCTCGGCGCCTGGCTGCTCATCGTGCTGGGTGGCCTCTTGCTGGTGGCCGGCGCGACGAGCTTCGTTCGGGCCGCCCTGGACAGCGACTGGGTCGAGCTGCTGGTGACCGCCGCCCTCATGGTGCTCATCTCCTTCGGCGTCGCCCACGCCGTCGGCCAGCTGCGCCGGGACCGGTCGGCCGGGTCCGACCCGGACGCGGATGAGTCCTAGCCGCCCAGCCGTCCGCCGACTGAAACGTTCGGCAGGCGATATGCCCGATTCGGCATGCCGAACGTTTCAGTCGCGGGCTTGGCCTCAGCCGCGGCGGCCCCGCCGGGCCCGCGTCACGCGCTGCACGAGGCGGAACGGCAGCCGACGGGTCACACCGACGATCGTCTTGTACTGCACCCCCGGCACACACACGACGTGGCCGCGGTCGAGCGCGGTGAACGCGTCGGAGACCACGTCGTCCGCGTCGAGCCAGAGCCAGTCCGGGGTACGCCGCATGTCGATGCCGGCCCGCTCGTGGAACTCGGTGTGGGTAAAGCCCGGACAGAGCGCAAGCATCCGGACACCCGTGCCGGCCAGGTCGCCGGCCAGGCCCTGGGTGAAGCTGGTGACCCACGCCTTGGCGGCGCTGTAGGTGCCCTGCGGCACGAACGCGGCCACCGACGACACGTTGATGACCACGCCGTGCCGTCGCTCGATCATCCCAGGCAGTGCGGCGCGCGTCAGACGCAGGACCGCACGCACAAGGACCCGCAGCAACCGGTCCTCGTCCTCGACGTCGTTGCCGATGAACCGCCCACCCAGGGAGAAGCCGGCGTTGTTGACCAGCAGGTCGACGGGTTCGGCCGGGTCGGCGAGCCGCGCCTCGACCAGACGGCAGCCCGCGTCCTCCGCGAGGTCCGCGGCCAGCACGTCCACCCGCACGCCGTACGTCGTGCGCAGCTCGCCGGCCAGCTCCTCGAGCCGGGTCCGGTCCCGGGAGACGAGGACCAGGTCGTAACGGTCGGCGGCGAGGCGGCGGACGAAGGCGTTGCCGATGCCCGCAGTGGCTCCGGTCACGAGGGCGGTGGACATCGCCCCACCCTCTCAGGCGGCCCCGGGAGACATGTCAGGTGATGCGTCAGGCGGAGACGAGGTCGCGCTCGGCGGCCTGCTCGCGCTCGCGCTCGGCGCGCTGCTCGTCGCGGCGGTCGCGACGCATGCCGTTGACCGCAAGTGCGAGGGCGAGGGCCCAGACGGCGAACGCCACGGCGTACAGCGCCGGCCGGTGGGAGTTGGGTACGGCGAAGGCGACCATCAGGGTGCGCAGGTTGGTCACGACGATCAGGCCGCCGACGGAGGCGCCGAGCAGCCGGGTGGGGACGTGGCGCACGAGGTACGCCGCAATCGGCGCCGCGATCAGGCCACCCACCAGCAGCGCGCCCACCGCGGACCACGGGATCTCCTGGGTGCCGATGCCGAGGAAGAACCCGGCGCTGGCCGCGACCGCGACAAGCACCTCGCTGGTGTCGACGGTGCCGATCACCTTGCGCGGGGTCATCCGGCCGGAGCTGATCAGCGTCGGCGTGGCCACCGGGCCCCAGCCGCCGCCGCCGGTGGCGTCGATGAACCCGGCGAAGAGGCCGAGCGGCACGAGGAACCGGCTGCGTAGGGGCACGTCGTGGCGTGCCACCGGGAGCCGGGTGGCGAAGCGCAGCAGCAGGTAGACGCCGAGCGCGAGCAAGATGCCCGCCATCCACGGCGCTGCCGACTCGGTCGAGAGGTGGGAGAGGAAGGTCGCGCCGGCGAAGGCGCCGATCCCGCCGGGCAATGCGATCTGGCGTACCACCGGCCAGTTGACGTTGCCGAACCGCCAGTGCGAGACGCCCGACGCCGCGGTGGTGCCGATCTCGGCGAGGTGCACCGAGGCCGAGGCGATCGCGGGCGAGTAGCCCGCGGTCAGCAGCAGCGTGGTCGAGGTCACGCCGTAGGCCATGCCGAGGGTGCCGTCCACGAGCTGTGCGCCGAGGCCCACGAGCGCGATGGTGACGACCGACTTCATGATTTCTCCCTATTGTCGATTATGTCGCTAGACAAGACGATGACACAGAGATACCCACCACCGAGCGCGTCCACGCCTCCACCGTGACCGACCTCACGCCGCCCCCGGACGCTGTCCGACGCGACATGATCACGCGGGCATGGTCAACTCGGAGGGCCGGTGGGACGGGCTGAGGTGGGCGCGTCAGGCGGGGGTGGTGGCGCGCACGGTGAGGGTGCCGACGGGTGAGGCGCCCGGATCGAGGTCGACCACCACGGTGTCGCCGTCGCGGATCTCGCCGGCCAGCAGGGCGCGGGCCAGGGGGTCGCCGATCGAGGACTGGACGAGCCGGCGCAGCGGGCGGGCACCGTAGACCGGGTCGAACCCGGTGCTCGCCAGCCAGTCGCGCGCGGCCGGGGTGACGTCGAGCCCGAGCCGCCGGTCGGCCAACCGCCGCCGCAGCAGC
Organism: Actinomycetes bacterium; assembly: GCA_036269735.1. Taxonomy (GTDB): domain Bacteria; phylum Actinomycetota; class Actinomycetes; order JACCUZ01; family JACCUZ01; genus DATBDW01. The sequence continues at coordinate 2,474 of DATBDW010000175.1, read as the reverse complement.
TCGACCTGCAGGTCGACGATGTGTGCCAGGTCGTCCTGCGTCAGCGCGTCGAAGACGACGACCTCGTCGAGCCGGTTGAGGAACTCCGGCTTGAAAGCGGTGCGCACCGCGGCGAGCACCGCCTCGCGGCGCTCGTCCGGCGACATCGTCGGGTCGACGATGAACGTCGAGCCGAGGTTCGACGTGAGGATGAGGATCGCGTTGCGGAAGTCGACGGTGCGGCCCTGCCCGTCGGTGAGGCGCCCGTCGTCGAGCACCTGCAGCAGGACGTCGAAGACCTCGGGGTGCGCCTTCTCGACCTCGTCGAGCAGCACGACGGTGTACGGCCGACGGCGCACCGCCTCGGTGAGCTGGCCACCCTCCTCGTAGCCGACGTAGCCGGGCGGCGCACCGACGAGCCGCGCGACGGAGTGCTTCTCGCCGTACTCGCTCATGTCGATGCGGACCATCGCCCGCTCGTCGTCGAAGAGGAAGTCGGCGAGCGCCTTCGCGAGCTCGGTCTTGCCGACGCCGGTCGGGCCGAGGAAGAGGAACGAGCCGGTCGGGCGGTCGGGGTCGGAGATGCCGGCGCGCGACCGGCGTACCGCGTCGGACACGGCATGTACGGCGGTGGCTTGGCCGACGAGTCGCCGGCCGAGCTCGTCCTCCATCCTCAGCAGCTTGGCGGTTTCGCCCTCGAGCAGCCGTCCGGCCGGGATGCCGGTCCAGGCGGCGACGACCTCGGCGACGTCGTCGGGGCCGACCTCCTCCTTGACCATGGCGTCGCGGGTCTCTGCGACGGCCCGCGCGTCCGCGAGCTCGGTCTCGGCGGCCGGGATGTCGGCGTAGAGCAACCGGGAGGCGGTGGCGAGGTCGCCGTCGCGCTGCGCGCGCTCGGCCTGGCCGCGCATGTCGTCGAGGCGGGCCATCAGCTCGCCGACGCGGTCGAGACCGGCCTTCTCCTGCTCCCACCGGGCGTTCAGCTCGGTGAGGTCCTCCTGCTTGTCGGCCAGGTCCGCGCGCAGCCGCTCGAGTCGCTGGCGCGAGGCCTCGTCGCTCTCCTGCTCGAGGGCGAGCTCCTCCATGTGCAGCCGGTCGACCTGCCGCTGCAGCACGTCGATCTCGACCGGCCGCGAGTCGATCTCCATCCGCAGCCGCGACGCCGCCTCGTCGACGAGGTCGATCGCCTTGTCGGGCAGGAACCGCGAGGTGATGTAGCGATCGGACAGTGTCGCGGCCGCGACCAGTGCCGCGTCCGAGATGTCGACCTTGTGGTGCGCCTGGTAGCGGTCCTTGAGGCCGCGCAGGATCGCGATGGTGTCCTCGACCGACGGTTCTCCGACGAGGACCGGCTGGAACCGGCGCTCCAACGCGGGGTCCTTCTCGACGTGCTCGCGGAACTCGTCGAGCGTCGTGGCGCCGACCATCCGCAGCTCGCCGCGGGCCAGCATCGGCTTGAGCATGTTGGACGCGTCCATCGCGCCCTCGCCGGTCGCACCGGCGCCGACGACGGTGTGCATCTCGTCGATGAAGGTGATGACCTTGCCGTCGCTGCCCTTGATCTCGTCGAGGACGGCGCGCAGCCGCTCCTCGAACTCGCCGCGGTACTTCGCGCCGGCCACCATCGCACCGAGGTCGAGCGCGATGAGGGTCTTGCCGCGCAGCGAGTCGGGGACATCGCCGGCGACGATGCGTTGGGCCAGTCCCTCGACGACAGCGGTCTTTCCCACGCCGGGCTCACCGATGAGCACCGGGTTGTTCTTGGTACGCCGGGACAGCACCTGCACGACCCGGCGGATCTCGGCGTCGCGGCCGATCACCGGGTCGAGCCTGCCCTCGCGGGCCGCAGCGGTGAGGTCGACGCCGTACTGCTCGAGCGCCTGGAAGGTCGACTCCGGGTCGGCAGACGTGACCTTCGCGCCGGCGCGCACCCGGTCGACGGCCTCGGTGAGAGCGTCGCGGGTCGCACCGCGGTCCCGCAGCAGGTCGGCTGCACCGGCACCGCTGGTCGCGAGACCGAGCAGCAGCATCTCGGTGGAGACGTAGCTGTCACCGCGCGCGGAGGCCAGGTCGATCGCGGTCGCGACGACCCGCTGCAGGGCCGCCGACGGGTTCGGGGTCGAGACCGAGGCGCCGCTGGCACGGGGCAGGCTCTCGACGGCCTTCTCAGCGTCGTCGCGCACCGCGGTGCGCTCGGCGCCGACCGCCTCGAGGACCTGACCGGCGATCCCGTGGTCGTCCTGGAGCAGCGCCCACAGCAGGTGCGCGGGCTCCACAGCGGGGTTGCCGTCGCGTAGCGCGCGGCGGCTGGCGGCGGCGAAGGCCTCCTGGCTCTTCGTCGTCAGCTGGTTGGCGTCCATCTCATCTCGCAAGGTCTCGTGTTCGTGAAAGTTCGGGCCCGCACGAACGACCAGGGATCTTCATGATCACGAGTCGTTCGATGGATCGGCGTCAGCGGCGGCGGTCGGGTCGCCAGACGACGAGTGCACCGCGCT
>DATBDW010000174.1:0-20965 GCA_036269735.1 Actinomycetes bacterium | reverse complement strand
CTCGATCGAGGACCAGGCCTACCAGGTCGACCTCGTCAAGCGGACCCAGACCGGCATGATCACCAACCCGATCACGATCAGCCCGAAGGCCACCCTCGAGGAGCTCGACGAGGTCTGCGGCGAGTACCGCGTCTCCGGGCTCCCCGTCGTCGACGGCGACCGCCGGCTGCTCGGCATCGTCACCAACCGCGATCTGCGATTCGTCCCGGTGGCGGAGTGGGCGACCCGTCTTGTCGGCGAGGTGATGACGCCGATGCCGCTGATCACCGGGCCGGTCGGCATCTCCCGCGACGACGCCACCACCCTGCTGCGTCAGCACAAGCGCGAGCGGCTGCCGATCCTCGACGACGAGGGCCACCTCGCCGGGCTGATCACGGTCAAGGACTTCGTCAAGTCCGAGCAGTTCCCCCACGCCTCCAATGACGGGCACGGCCGGCTGCTCGTCGGGGCGGCCATCGGCTACTTCGGCGACGCGTGGCAGCGGGCAACGACCCTCGTCGACGCCGGCGTCGACGTGCTCGTCGCCGACACCGCGCACGGCCACGTCCGGTTGCTGCTCGACATGGTGCGCCGCTTGAAGTCCGATCCGGCTACCAAGCACGTTCAGGTCATCGGCGGCAACATCGCGACCCGCGCGGGTGCCCAGGCCTTCGTCGACGCCGGGGCCGATGCGGTCAAGGCCGGCGTTGGGCCCGGGAGCATCTGTACTACCCGCGTGGTCACCGGGGTCGGTGTACCGCAGGTGACCGCGGTGCACGAGGCGGCCCGTGCGTGCCGCCCGGCCGGCATCCCGGTCATCGCGGACGGCGGGCTGCAGTACTCGGGCGACATCGCCAAGGCGATCGTGGCGGGCGCCGACTCGGTCATGGTCGGCTCGCTGCTCGCCGGTTGCGAGGAGAGCCCTGGAGACCTCATCTTCGTCAACGGCAAGCAGTACAAGGCCTATCGCGGCATGGGGTCGTTGGGTGCCATGAGCTCGCGGGGCAAGAAGTCCTATTCCAAGGACCGCTACTTCCAGGCCGAGGTCACCAGCGACGACAAGCTCGTCCCCGAGGGCGTCGAGGGGCAGGTCGCCTATCGCGGTCCGCTCTCGGCCGTCGCCCACCAGCTCGTCGGCGGGCTGCGGCAGGCGATGTTCTACGTCGGTGCACGCACGGTGCCCGAGCTGCAGGAGCGCGGCGGCTTCATCCGGATCACCTCGGCCAGCCTCAAGGAGAGCCACCCGCACGACATCCAGATGGTCTCCGAAGCCCCGAACTACCACGGCAACTGAGTCCCCTCCCGATGACCGAGATCGAGATCGGCAAGGGCAAGCGCGGCCGGATGGCCTACTCCTTCGACGACATCGCCATCGTGCCCAGCCGGCGTACCCGTGACCCCGAGGAGGTCTCGGTCGCCTGGCAGATCGACGCCTACCGGTTCGAGATCCCGGTGCTCGCCGCACCGATGGACTCGGTGGTGTCCCCGGCGACCGCCGTCACCATCGGCCGGCTCGGCGGGGTCGGCGTGCTCGACCTCGAGGGGCTCTGGACCCGCTACGAGGATCCCGAGCCGCTGCTGGCCGAGATCGCCGGCCTGGAGGACGCCGAGGTCACCCGCCGCATGCAGGAGATCTACGCCGCACCGGTGCAGCCCGAGCTGGTCGCCGCGCGGATCGCACAGGTGCGTGAGGGTGGCGTGACCGTGGCCGCCGCGCTGTCGCCGCAGCGCACCGCCCAGCTATGGAAGGCGGTCGTCGACGCAGGTGTCGACCTGTTCGTCATCCGCGGTACGACGGTCAGCGCCGAGCACGTCTCGGGTCGCGCCGAGCCGCTCAACCTCAAGCAGTTCATCTACGAGCTCGACGTACCCGTCATCGTCGGCGGGTGCGCGACCTACCAGGCGGCCCTGCACCTGATGCGCACCGGAGCGGCCGGCGTGCTGGTCGGCTTCGGCGGCGGCGCCTCGCACACGACCAGGTCGGTGCTCGGCGTCGCCGTGCCGATGGCATCCGCCGTCGCCGACGTGCACGCGGCCCGCCGTGACTACCTCGACGAGTCCGGCGGCCGCTACGTGCACGTGATCGCCGACGGCGGGGTCGGCCGGTCCGGCGACGTGTCCAAGGCGATCGCCTGCGGAGCCGACGCCGTCATGGTCGGCTCGCCGCTCGCCCGTGCGACCGAGGCGCCGGGGCGCGGCTTCCACTGGGGCTCGGAGGCCCACCACGGCGAGCTGCCACGCGGAGAGCGGGTGAGCGTCGGCACGATCGGCTCGCTGGAGGAGATCCTCGTCGGCCCGTCCCGGGTCTCGGACGGCTCCATGAACATCGTCGGCGCGCTGCGCCGGGCGATGGCGACCACCGGCTACTCCGACCTCAAGGAGTTCCAGCGGGTCGAGGTCACGATCGCCGCTGACGGCCGCTGAGGGACCGCCGACCGGAAGGTCATGGTCCGGTCAACTTTGGGTCGGTTGTCGGTTTTCGCACGTTCGCGGCTCTTGACCGTGTGACCCGGCTCACACGAGGGTCCGTCCGACCCAGATCGGGTCGAACCTCCGCTCCCTTCCGAGGAGACCGATGAGTCACCGCTCTCGAGCCCGCCTGCGCACTGCCGGACTGGCCGGTGCCGCCGTGGACTCCTCGCTGGCCACCAGCTTCTACGTGGACGACACCTCGCTCACCACCGCATGACCTCCGGGGGCGGGTGACCGAAGCACCGGCCCGCCAGTGCCCGCGAGGCTACCGATGGGTAGCCTCGCGGGCATGGGGCTGCTCCTCGACCGCGCCGTCCTCGACCGGCTGCTCGCCGGCGTGGCCGCGGCTCCCGGCGCGGCTCTCGAGGCGACGTACGCACCGTTCACCGGTGAGCCGCTCGCCGAGCTCCCGGTCTCCACGCCCGAGGACGTGACCAGGGCGTACGCCGCGGCGCGCGCCGCCCAGCGCGACTGGGCGGCCACGCCGTTGCGTGAGCGGACGGTGGTGTTCCTGCGGCTGCACGACCTCCTCCTCGACCGGCAGGACGAGGTGCTCGACCTCGTCCAGCTCGAGTCCGGCAAGGCCCGCCGGCACGCCTTCGAGGAACTGATCGACGTAGCGCTGACGGCCCGGCACTACGCGCGGGCCGCGCGCAGCTACCTCGCGACCCGCCGGCACGCCGGCATCGTCCCGGTGCTCTCGACGGCGTACGAGCTGCGTCACCCCAAGGGCGTGGTCGGTGTCGTGTCGCCATGGAACTACCCGCTGACCCTCGCGGTCAGCGACGCGATCCCGGCCTTCGTCGCCGGCAACGCCGTGGTGCACAAGCCCGACACCCAGACAGCGGTGACTGCGCTGTGGATCCGGGAGCTCGCGATCGAGGCTGGCCTGCCGCCCGACCTGTGGCAGCTCGTGGTCGGTGCCGGGCCGGTGGTCGGGCGCGCGGTCGTCGATGGCGGCGACTTCGTCTGCTTCACCGGGTCGACGCCGGTCGGCCGCGAAGTTGCCGAGCGGTGTGCGCGCCGCCTGGTGGGCTGCTCTCTCGAGCTCGGTGGCAAGAACCCGATGGTGGTGCTCGGCGACGCCGACCTGGAACGGGCCGCCGAGGCCGCGGTCCGTGACTGCTTCAGCAACTCGGGACAGCTGTGCATCTCGATGGAGCGCGTCTACGTCGTCGAGTCGGCGTACGACGGTTTCCTCGACCGATTCCTCGACCGGGTCCGCGCGATGCGGCTCGGCGGCGACCTCGACTTCGGACCGGACATGGGGTCTCTGATCTCGGCCGCCCAGCTCGACCGGGTGAGCGCCCACGTGCAGGATGCGGTCGCCAAGGGTGCGACCGTGCTCGCCGGCGGCCGGGCGCGGCCCGACGTCGGGCCCTTCTTCTACGAGCCGACGGTGCTTGCCGGGGTGACCGAGGACATGGACCTGTGCCGGGCCGAGACGTTCGGCCCGGTGGTCTCGGTCCGGACGGTGCGCAACGCGGCCGAGGCGATCCGCCTGGCCAACGACTCGGCGTACGGCTTGAACGCCTCGGTCTGGACCCGTGACCTGCGTCGCGGCCGCGCCGTCGCGGCGCGGATCGAGACCGGGACGGTCAGCATCAACGAGACGTACGCCGCGGTGTGGGGCGCGACCCGGTCCCCGATGGGGGGCGTCAAGGACTCGGGGCTAGGTCGACGGCACGGCCGGGACGGCATCCTCAAGTACACCGAGCCGCAGACCGTGGCTGTGCAGCGGCTGGCCGGCTTCTCCCCGCCGCCGGGGGTCTCCTGGGACGCGTGGGCGCGCGGCTTCACCGTGTCGCTCAAGGTGCTCAAGGCCCTCGGCCGCCGGTGACCCAGTCGGAGGAGTGGGACGTCGTGGTCGTGGGCTCGGGGTTCGGTGGGTCGGTCGCGGCGCTGCGGCTCGTGGAGAAGGGGTACCGGGTGCTCGTCCTCGAGGCGGGGCGCCGCTTCGCCGACGACGAGTTCGCGAAGACGTCGTGGGACCTGCGGCGCTGGTTGTGGGCGCCCCGGCTGGGCTGCTTCGGGATCCAGCGGATCCACCGGCTGCCCGACGTCACGGTGCTCGCGGGTGCCGGTGTCGGCGGCGGGTCGCTCGTCTACGCCAACACGCTCTACCGACCGGACGAGGCGTTCTACGACGACCCGCAGTGGCGCGACGTCACCGACTGGCGTGGCGAGCTGGCACCCGCGTACGACCTGGCGAGCCGCATGCTCGGCGTCACGCAGAACCCGACGACGACCCCGTCCGACCTCGCGATGAAGGCGGTGGCCGACGAGCTCGGGGTCGGCCACACGTTCACCCTCACGCCGGTTGGGGTGTTCTTCGGCGACGGCCCGGGCCGCGAGGCTGAGGACCCGTACTTCGGGGGAGCCGGCCCCCACCGCACCGGCTGCATCCAGTGCGGCGAGTGCATGACGGGCTGCCGGCACGGCGCGAAGAACACCCTCGTGAAGAACTACCTGTGGTTCGCTGAGCGCCTCGGCGCCGAGGTCCGCCAGCTGACCACGGTCACGGGGCTGCGCGAGGTCGCCGGCGGCTGGCAGGTCGAGGCGGCCCGCAGCGGCGCGTGGCTCGGCCGCCGCACCCGCTCGACGGTGACCGCGCGCGACGTGGTCCTGGCGGCCGGGACCTACGGGACCCAGCGGCTGCTGCACCGGATGCGCGACAGCGGCCGGCTGCCGCGCCTGTCGCCGCGGCTCGGGCACGTGACCCGGACCAACTCCGAGTCGCTCGTGGGTGCGCTCTCGCGGCGACCTGACGTCGACTTCACTCGCGGGGTGGCGATCACGTCGTCGTTCCGGCCGACGCCGGACACCCACGTCGAGCCGGTCCGCTACGGTCACGGCTCCAACGCGATGGGGCTGCTGAGCGTCACGCTGACCGACGGCGGGGGACCGGCACCACGGTGGCTGACTTGGCTGGGGGATCAGGTGCGGCACCCGCGCGCGGCTCTGCGCGCCTGGTCGGTACGCCGGTGGTCGGAGCGCACGATCATCGGGCTCGTCATGCAGTCGGTCGACAACTCGCTGACCCTGTCCGGACGGCGTCGCCTGGGCCGCTGGTCGCTCACCAGCCGGCCCGGCCATGGTGCGCCGAGCCCCACCTGGATCCCGGCGGCCAACGACGTGGTCCGTCGCCTGGCCAGGGTCATCGACGGCGACCCGGGCGGCAACGCCGCCGACCTGCTCGGCTCCACGATGACCGCGCACTTCCTCGGTGGCTGCCCCATCGGGTCCGACGACACCCGTGGGGTGGTCGACGGCTGGCACCGCGTGTTCGGCCACCCGGGGCTGCACGTCGTCGACGGTGCGGCGGTCTCGGCGAACCTGGGCGCCAACCCGTCCCTGACGATCGCTGCGCAGGCCGAGCGGGCGATGTCGTTCTGGCCGGTGCGCGGGCAGCCCGATCCGCGGCCGGCGCTCGGCTCGGCGTACCGGAAGGTCGAGGCGGTACGGGCGACGCACCCCGCCGTCCCCGGAATGACGCTCGCGTGACCCGTCGGGCCGGTCAGGCGGGGCGGCGGCCGATCGCGACAAACGTCGGCGCGAAGATCCGCGGCCGTGGCATCGCGTCGTCCATCCCGTCCAGCACGGCGCCCCAGCGACCCACGTCGTCGGCCGTCGCGACACCCTGGGCGACCATCGCGTCCCGCGCGGCCCACGACGGCGGTCGCACGCCCGGCGGCGCCTCCATGATCGTGTACCAACCTCGGTAGGTCTCCACCATAAGACCGGCCGCCAGGATGATCTCGGCGAGTGCGACGCCGAGCTGCGGGTCGTTGCCGAGGCGACGGTGGAACTCGACGTACGTCTCCGCCATCTCCTCGATCGTCGGGTTGGTCGGCCGGATCCGCAGCGCGGTCAGGTCGACGTCGACCAGGTAGACCGCACCACCAGGGCGGATCAGCGTCGCCAGGTGGTCGACGATGCGCTGCTCGGCCCCGCCGTTGTGCGCCAGCACGTGCCGCATCACGGCCACGTCGAACCTGCCCGGCTCCAGCCCGGTGGCGTCGGCTGCCCCTAGCCGGACATCGGCGTTCTCGACGGCCTGCGCGTCGATGGCCGCTCGCGCGTGCGAGACAGCCTCCGGGGCGCCGTCGACACCGCTGACGTGGCCGTCCGGGCCGACCTCGCGGGCCATCACGGCCAGCGCCGCCCCGGGCCCGCAGCCCACGTCCGCAACGCGGGCCCCCGGCACGATCCCGGCGGCGGTCCACAACTCACCCTCGGCGAGCCGGGCGGCCTCGGCCATCATCCGGTAGCGGCCGAGCTCGACCTCCGACAGGCGCAGCGTGTACGTCGACATGCTCACGAACATGAGCCGGGCGCCCGATCTCGTCAAGGTCACGGAGGCTCGCCCGCTACCCCAGCTGATCGCGACGGCGGGTCAGGTAGGCGGTTTCGGCGGTATTGCCCGCGAGCTCGATCGCGTTGTCGTAGGCCGCCCGCGACTGCTGGCTGCAGCCCAGCCGACGCAGCAGGTCGGCGCGGGTGGCATGAAAGGCGTGATAGCCGGCCAGCGAGCCCTCGAGTCGGTCGACGAGCGCCAGTGCCACCTCTGGGCCGTCGAGCTCGGCGACTGCGACTGCGCGATTGAGGGCGATGATCGGCGAGGGATCGAGGCGGACGAGCTGGTCGTAGAGAGCGACGACCTGCGACCAGTCGGTGTCGCGCACGTCTCGGGCGGAGGTGTGCACGGCGTTGATCGCCGCGAGGATCTGGTAGCGACCCGGCGCCACCCCGGCGGCACTCGCAGCCAAGCGCTCGCGCACCAACCGATGGCCCTCGGCGACCAGCGCCGCGTCCCAGGCCCCACGGTCCTGCTCGTCGAGGGTGACCAGCTCGCCGCTCGCCGAGACTCGGGCGGTGCGGCGGGCCTCGGTGAGCAGCATCAGCGCCAGCAGCCCGGCGACCTCGCCGTCCCGCGGCATCAGGAGCCCGATCATGCGAGTGAGCCGGATCGCCTCGGCGGTCAGGTCGTGACGTACGGGATCGGTGTCGGGACCGGTCGCCAGGTAGCCCTCGTTGAAGACGAGGAAGAGGACGGCGAGTACGCCGGAGACGCGGGCCGGGAGATCCTCGGCGGACGGCACCCGGTAGGGGATGCGGGTCGCCTTGATCTTGGCCTTCGCGCGGGTGATCCGCTGGCCCATGGTGGCCTCCTGCACCAGGAAGGCACGGGCGATCTCGGGCACCGTCAGACCGCCGACCATGCGCAGCGTCAGCGCCACCCGTGTGTCCATCGCGAGCGCCGGGTGACAGCAGGTGAAGACCAGACGGAGCCGCTCGTCATCGATGGGGCCGGCAGGATCGGGAGGGTCGTCGTCGTACAGCATCTGAGCCTCCTTCTGCTTGTCGTCGCGCTTGTTCTCGCGCCGGATCCGGTCGATGGCCTTGCGGTTGGCGGTGGTGGTCAGCCAGCCGCCGGGGTTGGGCGGTAGCCCGTCGGCCGGCCACCGCTCGACCGCGGTCGCGAACGCCTCGGCCGCCGCCTCCTCGGCGATGTCGAGGTCACCGAAACGCCTGGTCAGGGCGGCGACCACCCGGGCCCACTCCTCGCGGTGAGCCCGGGTGATGGCCTGTCTCACGTCGACCGTGTTCACAGGAACGGCCGCACCTCGATCTTCCGGTGGCAGGCCTTCGACCCGTCGGTGGCGAGCTTGAGCGCCACGTCCAGGTCGGGGGCCTCGATGATCCAGAAGCCGGCGAGGTATTCCTTCGACTCCACGAAGGGTCCGTCGGTGAACACCACCTCGTCCCTCCTGTTGTCGATGACGGTGGCCGCCTCGGGCGACCCGAGGCCGCCGGCGAAGACCCAGTAGCCCTCGTCGCGGAGCCGGTCGTTGAACGCGTCGATGGCGGTCTCCTCGGTCTGCGTATTCGGGCCGGTGCCGTCGTCGATCACGGAAACCAGGTACTGCATCTCAGCTCATCTCCTGCCGGTTGTGGCGCCCTCTGTCGGCGGCCGGTCACCCCTGCAACGAACCGCTCTGCCCAGATCCGACACCGCATCCCGGGATCCTTCAAGAAGATTCTGGTACGCCGGTTGCCCGCGGATCCGTTGAGCCATGGACGCCATGGCCGGTCAGCGAGACAGTGGAATGGTGACGATGGATAGTCCCCGCTTCGACCTCGCGCGGGGACCACGTCCGCCAGAGCGGTGGGTGGTCACTCCAAGCCGTCCGGATGGGCTCATCCCGGAGCAACGCCAGGTCGTGATACGAGGCAAAGCGCCGGACACAGCTGCGGGCTGGCAGGACCTGGCCGAGGGTCTGCTGACGACCCCAGCTGCGCTGCATGCGCACGCGTGGCCGAGGATCACCCGGTTGGACGACCGATGGCGATGGCTGCTGATGAGCGTCGTCCCGCGCTTCCGGAGACTCGAGGCCGACGCCCGCCTGATCGGCGGCCGCTTGCAACGTATCTGCGACGAAGCACGTGACTACGCCTCGATGCCCTGCGTGCTACCGATCGCCCGTCAGGAACCGAGGTGACCACTGCCGGGTCGTCGGTTCAGGACGTCATCACCCGCCTCCGCAGCATCGACGACGAGCTGCAGCCCGGGGACGGCGCGGCGGTGTTCAATCGGATGTACCTGACAGTGACTGAATCGGTTGCCGCCGGGCTCCGAGGTGCCACCGTCTTCCAGAACCCGGTGTTCATGGAACGTCTCGACGTGACGTTCGCGTCGTTCTGGACCGATGCATACGGCGCGGGCTTCCACGAGGTGCCGAAAGCCTGGGCAGCTCTTTTCGAATGCCGACACGACCCTAGGGTGCTGCCCATCCAGTTCGCCCTCGCCGGGATGAACTCGCACATCGGACATGACCTTGCGGTCGCAGTCATCCAGACCTGCGGACAACTCGACACCTCTCCGGAACAACCAGGACTTCACCACGACTACGAGGCGGTCAACCAGCTTCTTGCGCAATGCGAGTCCAAGGTCCGCCGCTCATTCCTCAGCGACGCCGGTCGACAGGTGGACGCCGACCTTGGTCCGGTCGTCCATATCGTCGACTCGTGGAACATCGACAAGGCCCGTGACGTCGCCTGGGTCAATGTCGAGACCTTGTGGTCCATCCGTCACGTCGGCTGGCTCGCCGACCGCTATCGAGCAGCACTAGCCAGCACCGTGGGCATGGCGTCGCGTTGCTTGCTGACACCGACGCTGCCTCCGGTGGACTAGATCGGGCCCTCGACGAGCCGGTCCATCGCAGCAAGGAGGCAGCCCGGCGCCTCGTGCCAGACGAGGTGGCCGGCCCCGGGCTCGACATGCGACCACGCCCCAGGGATCCGCTCGGCGCTCTCGGTGCCGGCACTGGGGGGCATCGGGCTCAACTCGCCGACCAACACGCCGAACGGGACTCTGATCGACGGAAGCGAGGACTCGAGCTCGGGGAGACGTACTGTCAGGTCAGCCCACAGCCCATGGCTCGCCTGCTGGGAGAACTCCACGTGCGGCACCGGCGGCGCGGAAGGGGCATCGGCGAAGTACGACGGCCAGAAGAGGGAGAACGCCTCGACCCCTCCTCCGGCGTCGCTGTGCCGGCCGTGTCCTTCTCGTCCAGCAGGCGCGCTCGCTCGCGGGCGGTTTCGGGGACCCGCGCGAGCATCTCGGTCCCGAACGCTTCCGTCCCGCCGTCGTCGACGGCACCCAGCGGGTCGACGGACAGCACACCGGCGAGCCGATCGGGAATCGCGACAGCCACATGAAACACGAGATGGCCTCCCCACGAGTGGCCGACCAGAGAGGCGCTTTCCCAGCCCAGCCCGTCCAGCACAGTCGCAATGTCGGCCACTGCTTCGGCCGCAGTGAACTCGCCTTGCAGAGTTGACGGAGCAAGACCGCGCTGTTGGAAGGTCGCCACCTGGTACCGGGCGGCGAGCTCCAACACTGCCTCATCGAGGTAGTCGTAGTTCATGCCGGGACCGCCGTGAACGGCGAGCACCCGCGGCCCCTCGCCGGCGACCCACCCCGACAACGCACCGGACTCAGTCGGGACCGTGAACGGGGTCCGCTCCATCGCCGCAGCGTAGGTCAGTTCTCGAGGAGCGAGCCGTCAGGCAGGGTAGAGGTCGAGCTCGAGGATGGGCTCGCCCTCGTGCACCTGGCCGGTGAGCTGGAAGCCGTACTGCTGGTAGAACGTGACGGGTGAGCCCGGTCCGACGACGTGGGACACGAGCAGTGAGCGAGCATCGGGCCGCGTCCGGACATGCTCGACGATGAGGTCCAGGGCCGCGGTGCCGTATCCCTGGCGCTGGAACCGGCGGTCGATGAGGAGCCGCCAGAGGTAGTACGGGCCGACATACGTGGGGTCGTCGACCGTGATGCCGTCGCTGATCATGACGAAACCGACGGGCTCGTCGCCGGCGCACACCGCGCGGTACCAGGGCCTCGCGTCGGGATAGTCCTCGGCATCCTGCAGGGACTGGGTGACGCTGGCGACGAAGAAGTCCTGCTCGTCGGTGACCGCGAGTGCCGCGACGGCGGCGCGGTTGCCCTCGGTGATCTCGCGCAGCGACACCACGTGCACTGCCTGATGTCCGTGGGTGTCAGTCACCGCGTCCTCCTACGCTTAGTTCAGCGACAGTAACGCCGACCGAACCGACGGACGTCGAAAAATGCCATGACAGACGAGTCGTTTGACGGTGGCTCCCGGCAGCGGCGCTGGGCCGGGGCCATGCGTAGAGCCGGGGAACTGGCGAGTCGGCCGCCGGGCGCCCACCTGCTTGGCGGAGATCGGGACCTGCGGCCGGGGCTCGCCCTGGACGCAGGGTGTGGCCACGGGACGGTTATGAGCCGGCCTGCCAGACGACGGCCTGCGGCACGGTGGCGGTGAGGGTGAGGTCGTTGTCCTGGTTCAGGAACGACGCGCCGGGGAGCAGGTCGGAGCCGAGGATGAACGCTCGGTTGATGCCCAGGAACGTGACCGGCGCGCCGTTGTCGCCGGCACCGGAAGGCTGCCGCAGCGCGACGACCTGAGCGATGTCGGCGACGGTGGTGCCGGCCGGGAGCTCGACGGTGGTTGCTGCCGGGTCGTCCCGGGTCACCGTCCACGACGGCTGGCTGTGGTCCGACCGGTACAGAGTGGGGTCACCCTTGAGCCGGACACCGATGCTCACGCCTGGAGCGGACCCGGTGCCGGTGGCGGCGCCGGTGCTCTTGCGCATCTCGAGGAACAGGTAGTTCCGCTGGTCCGACATCGCCGGGGTCGCCGGCGACCCTGGCTGCTCGACCTGCCCTTCCCGGGCCATCTCGGCGGCCATCACCGGGTAGGTCCACGGGTGCGTGTCCATCAGCGACTCCCTGGCCCGGTCGGCCGCGCGAGTGTCGCTGCTGTCGAGCAGGAACCGCAGCCCCTGCTGTCCGGCGGGCAGCGTGACCTGGTCGCACATGTTGTTGTTGCTCGTGCACGTCTGCAGCACCGGGTGCCCGTCCTCGTACTGTCCGGTGAACGGCAGCGTGGCGTGGTTCGGAGCCTGGTACACGTCGCTACCCGGGACGCGCTGGCCGTGCTCGTCGAGCTCGACCCGGTAGATCCATTCGATGTCGGTGGTGCGTCCCCAACGTGCCATCAGGGCTGGGGTGTCGGTGCCGCCGTCCTCGTTGGACCAGACGACGGAGTACTCGACGATCGTGTGCCCGGGAGTCGCGGCCGGGCGGGACTCGTGCCAGGCCAGCAGGGGTGTGTCCGTTGTCGCGTTCTGGTCCGCCGATCCCAGGGCCGGCAGCGCGCGACCGACCACGACGGGGGCATGGCCCAACACGGGGTTCGGCGTGACGTCGGCCTGGACGTCCTTGAGGCGGACCTGGTCGACGCCGGCCGGGCTGGCGCCGCCGTCGAACCGCACCGTGACGATGTGCCGGCCGGGGCTGAGCGTGCCCAGCCCGAGGCTGCGCTGCGTTCGGGTACTGCTCGGGACGACGAGGTCGGTGCGGGGCTGCCCGTCAACGAGGAGCTCGGCCACCCCGGACTCCCGGCCCTTGACGCCCCAGTCGGCGCCAGGTGCGGACGCCGTGAACGACAGCAGCCCTTCTCCGCCTGCGGCAGGGTCGAGCGGGAACTCCTGGACCGGGCCGCCCCGGGTGACGACCACGGTGCGACCCGTGTCGGCCCGGGCAGCGGTCGAGGGGAGTGCCAGGGCGGTCGCGGCGAGCACGATCGACCCGGCGATCAGAGTGGAAGACAGCGGTCGATAACTGGTCATGTCGGCCAGGCAAGCGGGTCCGGGTGTCCCGCGGGTGCCGTGACTGCGGCGCCGAGGTGAACCTTCCCGACCTCCTGATGGCCGAGCCACTCGCCCGACGATGCTGCGGGGAGCTCCGCGGATTTCATCGGGCATTCACCGGGACGACGTGCGTCTTGTCGGCAGTGGTCGGGCCGCTCGTCGGAGGCTGGACGCATGGAGGTCCTTCGGGTCATCGGTGTCCTCGAGCCGGGCGGTGCCCAGCTCTCCTGCCTTCGGCTGGCTGAGGCGCAGAAGAGCCTCGGCGTGGCGACCCGACTTGTTGCCGGCGATGCGACTCCACCGGGCATCGCGCTCGCGCAGCAGTACGGCTTCGACGTGGAGGCCTTCAAGATCCGCGACCGGATCGACGTGTCGCCGCGTCAATGGACCCCTGACGGCCGGTTCGCCGGGTGGCTGGCGTCGCGAGTCGGGAGCGCCGATCTGATCCACGGGCACATGTTCGGTGCCTGGTGGGCGGCAACGGTCGCTGCACCGCACGGCGTACCGGTTGTCGCCAGCGAGCACAACTCGCTGACCTGGCCGCTCGGCGACCATCGGCTGGCCGCCGCCGTGGCCGAGGCGCGGGTCGGCACCTTCTTTGCTCACGGGCCTGAGGCGTGGTCGTTCTTCGCCGGCCTCGGCGTGCGGCCGGGCCGGCTGCGGGAAGGTCGTTCGGCCATCGTGTCCGACTGCACTCCGCGGCCTGGCCTGGTCTCGCCACGAATCACGTTCACCGGACGGCTCCGGCAGGACAAGGGGCCCGATCTGTTGGTGCGGGCCATCGCGCTGCTGCGGGATCCGCCGACCGCGTACGTGCTGGGCGACGGCCCGATGCGCCGCGAAGTCCAAGAGCTGGTCACCCGACTCGGGGCGGACGGCGTCCGGCTGATCGGCTGGAGCCGACATCCGGGCCGGTACGTCGCCGGATCGGCGGTCCACGTGGTCCCGAGCCGAGAAGAGGCCTGGTCCCAGTCGGCCGTCACGGCGATGGCGCACGGCGTCCCCGTCGTCGCCACGAACGTGGACGGCCTGCCGGTCACCCTGGCGCACTCTCGAGGGCTCCTCGTCGACCCGAGTCCGGAGGCGCTGGCCCGCGGGATCCGGTCGGTGCTGGAGGGGACCGCGGAGCTGGACCAGGAAGCCGCCCTCGCCTATGCACGGCGATTCAGTCCCGCGGACATCGCCGCCGACTACCTGGCGACCTACCGCAGCCTGCTCGACCGCGGCTCGGTTACCGGCCATGACCCCGTGCTGACGCCGAGTGACAGCCCAGCCAGCATCGGTTCGTAACCTGCAGGCAAATTCTTTGCGCGACACGCCGTGCACCGTGAACCGACGACCGGCGCTGTCCGTACCCCGGGACGGCGCCCGCCAACCGGCGTGTGCTGCCCCGCGTAAGGAGGCGCGTGATGAGGAGACGAATCGGCTGGATCGGTGGCATCGCCGTCGCGGCCCTGATCGGTGCGACGCCAGCGTCGGCAGGTGCCGCTGCCGGCGGCTACCTGCAGGAGAACCTGGTCTCCGACCAGCCCGGGGTGGCGCAGATGACCGACCCCCAGCTGGTCAACGCGTGGGGCATGTCCCGCGGCCCCAACACACCGGTGTGGGTCTCGGACAACGGCGCAGACGTGACGACGTTGTACCGCGGCGCGGTCCCCGGCACCCCCGAGTCTCCGGTGGCGAAGGCGCTGACGGTCGGCATTCCCGGCGGCGCCCCGACCGGGCAGGTGTTCAACGACACCACGGCCTTCGTGTTGCCAGGCACCACCACGGCCGCGCACTTCATCTTCATCGGTGAGCACGGCGACCTCTCCGCGTGGGCCAGCGGCGCTGCGGCGACGCTGGTAGGTCACACCGATGGCGCCGTCTACAAGGGCCTTGCCCTCGCGCACAGTCCGAACGGCCCGATGCTGCTCGCTGCGAACTTCCACGACAACCGGATCGACGTCTTCGACAGCACGTTCACCCCGGTGCCCTCGGCGGGGATGTTCAGCGATCCCACGCTGCCGCAGGGCTACGCACCCTTCAACGTGGCCGAGATCGGCGGGCAGATCTTCGTGACCTATGCCCAGCAGGACGCTGAAGGTACGGACGACGTCGCCGGCCCGGCGCACGGGTTCGTCGACGTCTACACAACCTCCGGAGCGTGGGTGAAGCGCTTCGCCACGCGCGGAGTGCTCAACTCACCGTGGGGCATGACGATCGCCCCGGCGGACTTCGGCCAGTTCAGCGGTGATCTGCTTATCGGGAACTTCGGCGACGGGCGTATCCACGCCTTCGACCCGACCACCGGTGAGGTTCTGGGGATCCTGCGCGGCACGTCCGGGCGACCGCTGGCCATCGACGGTCTGTGGGGGCTCATGGTCGGCGACGCCATGGCCGGCGGTCCCAACTCGGTCTGGTTCAGCGCCGGCCCCGACGACGAGGCGCACGGCCTGCTCGGCGTCCTGCGCGCAGGGTAGCCGGCAACGAACTGGGGCCCTCCTGGCCAATCGGTCCAGGAGGGCCCCAGCTCTGACCGTGAGGTCAGGGAATCTGCGTGGCGCAGTACGTGGTATCCGGGCCGAAGGCCCCATCGCACTCCGTCGTCGTGGCGAACTGGTCTACGCCGCCGAAGTCGTCGCTCGTGGTCGGGTAGTCGACGCCGTAGCTGAACGAGCCGTCGTGGTTCTGACTGAACCACGGATAAATGCAGAGCGGTCCGCCGTAGGCCGGGCACGTCGAGCCGGTCTCCGTGGGGTCGGTGACCTCGGCCTTCCCGCCGTAGTCCGACACGACGGCCCAGCCGGTAGGCATGCTGCCGTCGGCGAACGTGACCGACTCGATATGGATCGGCGGTGCCTGGTCCTGCCATGCGGTCGCGTCATACGAGTAGCAGCCAGGCTCGCCCGGCCAGCAGAAGGCGGAAGCAGGTGAGGTGAACGGCGAGGTGTGACCGATCTCCCAGACGAACGACGCCGGCGCGTCTTGCACGGCCCCCCACTTGAGCGAGTTGCCGAGGTGCTGCACCGAGTACGACGGCATCAAGGGCCCGTCCTTCTTGCTGTTCAGGACGATGGTCCCGGCCTGGCCGGTGTTGAGGTCCGTGACCGTGATGTGCCAGCCGTCCCTCGCGCCCGTCACGAAGTAGTGGACGGTGATGCGATCGCCTTGATGCATGACCAGCGGATCGTTCGAGCCGGCGTGCGTGAGCATCGTGTTGAACGCCGCGGGCTCGTGATAGACGGGCTTCTGCCCGGTGGTGTGGATCGACCACACGGGCGAGCAGACCGACCACGAGCCGACGGTGTGCTTGACCTCGAAGCCGCCGTTCGGCGTGCACCTCGTGACGACGGCGTTCGGGTAAAACTGAAGCTCCTCGAACCCCTGGCCGAACAGGCTGTTGGGGTCGTCGACCGGGCCGCCGAACCAGAAGGTCGGGCCGACGGCGTCCACATCGAAGGTCGGTCCGTTCGTCGGTAGGACGAAGGTCCAGGTGAGGTCCTGCGCCGATCCGGGCAGGTCGGACAGCGGCGTCAGCTCGGGCTCGTCGTGTCCGGAGCACCCCGCGGAGTACTGCGGCTCGAAGACGTCCTCGATGTACGCCGGACGATGGGCGATGCATGCGCCCTGTCCGCCCGCGGCCTGACTAGCGCCGATCGGTGCCAACATCGCGGCCGGGAGCGTCAATGCGGACACCGCCACGGCCAAGCCAAAGCGCCTCATCTCGATCCTCCACATCTCCCCGGGAAGCCCCCCGGACATCGGGATCATCTCTCCGCCAGGGGCGGTCGGCAAGAGCTGGGACCGCGAGAGCGGTCCGGAGACGGCGCCATCTGCGAAATGCGCCGTTCGGCGGTTCAACATGCCGAGTGCAGAAGGCCCCGCTGGCGGGTGAGGTCAACAGTGCTGCACCCAGAGGTTCTCTTCGATGTAGGTGCCGACGTCCCGGTCGCGATCGATCTCGACGGGTCCGAGGGCGTCCGGCACGACGTAGGAACCGGAGTCCGGGAAGACCATCTCGGTCCAGGACTCCCACTCGGCGACGGTGCCAGTGATGACCATTGATCGCTCTGCGGGGGCAAGGACGGTGGCGCCCATGCGTTGGTGGGTACGGATCCAGGGGTCGATGGAGAGCCCATCAGGACGCGTCCAGGAAGCGAACCGCGCCATGGGAGTCAGCGGGTACCTCGGCTTGAGCGTGGGCCGCAACGGCGCAATGACGTGCGACAAACCGGCTTCGGTCGCCCTGTCGCGCAGAGCACTCAGGACCTGGCCCGCGAGGCCCTTCCTGGTCTCGCCGGTGCCGACTGCCGCCGCCATGAAGCTCAGGGTGGTCGGGCTGGTTCCTGACTCATGACCCTCCACGGCGCGGGCCAGCGCGCCGTCGTAGCCGTCCGGCAGATCCGCCACCGTGCCGTCCCATCTCAGCGGCACGCCCCAGCCACCGGCCACCACCCGGTCGTTGTCGAGCAGCATCACGTCGAACTCGGGGAAGTACTCCTCGACCCGAGGCATGAACGGCTTCGCGAAGGCATCGTGGAAGATGAACTCCGGCCACTTCACCCGGAACGCGGCGCGAGCCTCGTCCTCGAGGTCCGGGCGCTCCGACGAGGTGACGACCTGTACCGGGTCCATCTGAGCCTCAACGCTCGGCCGTCGTCGGAGCGTCGGTGCGCCACGAGTCCCACAGCGCCGCGTAGGCGCCGTCGGCGGCGATGAGCTCGTCGTGGCTGCCGAGCTCAGTGACCAGCCCGTCCTCGACCACCGCGACCCGGTCCGCGTCGTGTGCGGTGTGCAGTCGGTGCGCGATCGCGACGACCGTCCGCCCACGGAGGACGGCGGCCAGTGAGCGCTCGAGGTGGCGGGCGGCCCGGGGGTCGAGCAGCGATGTCGCCTCGTCGAGCACCAGCGTGTGCGGGTCGGCGAGCACCAGCCGGGCCAGCGCAAGCTGCTGGGCCTGGGCCGGTGTGACCGGGCGACCGCCGGAGCCCACCTCGGTGGCCAGGCCCTCGGGAAGCGCCAGCACCCAGTCGAGCGCATCGACGGCACCGAGCGCGCCGCGCAGGTCGGCCTCGTCGGCGCCGGGCCGCGCGAGCAAGAGGTTCTCGGCCACGCTCCCGACGAAGACGTGGTGCTCCTGGGTGACGAGCACGACGTGCTTGCGCAGGTCGTCCAGGGGCAGGTCCACGAGGGGTACGTCGCCGACAGTGACCCGGCCGGTGCGTGGTGGGTGCACCCCCGCGAGCAGCCGGCCGAGGGTGGACTTGCCGGCACCGGACGGACCCACCACGGCCAGCCGCTCGCCGGGGCGCAGGTCGAGGTCGATGCCGTGCAGCACGTCGTGGTCGGCGCGGTAGGCGAACCGGACGTCGGTGACCTCGACGTGCTCGTCGCGCGGTGTCTCGTCGCTGGCCTGTCGGTCGTCGGGGACGAGCTCGACGCCGAGGATCCGGGCCAGGGCGGTCGCACCGACCTGCACCTCGTCCAGCCACGAGACGAGCCGGTCGACGGGGTCGACCAGCTGCACGGCGTACAGCGTCACCGCGGTGACCTGCCCGAGGTTGGCGTGCCCGCCGGACACCAGCCAGGTGCCCCAGATCAGGCAGATCGACACCGGGATGGCGTAGGCCAGCTCCATGGTCGGGAAGAAGAACGTGCGCAGCCGCAGGGTGTAGCACTCGGCGCCGTACGCGTCGGTGAGGTCCTGCTCGAGCAGCCGGATCCGCCGCCGGCCCAGCCCGAGCGCCTCCACCGTTCGCGCGCCGTCGACGGTCTCGGCGAGCGAGCCGTTGAACGCGGCGTAGCACTCGCGCTCGGCGAGGTAGCCCTCGGGTGCGCGGGCCAGATACCACTTCGTGCCGAGCCAGATCAGCGGTCCGCCGGCGAGCAACGGCAGCGCCATCAGCGGTGCCGTGAGGAACGCGGCGAGCACAGTGAGCGCGGCGGTCAAGGCCGCGACCATCACCTCGGGCACCGCGAACCGCACGGTGCGCGACAAGGCCTCGATGTCGCCGGTGCTGCGGGTCACCAGGTCGCCGGTGCCGGCGCGCTCCACGGTGGACAAGGGGAGCGAGAGCACGCGCTCGAGGAATCGGTCACGCATCCGGGCGAAGACGGTCTCGGCGAGGACGAAGGCCGAGCGCCGGGCCAGCCAGGTCAGCACCGTCTGGGCGATCAGCGCAGCCGTGAGCAGCAGCGCGAGCTGGTCGATCCGGGACTCGGCCGCACCCTGCTGCACCGCGTTGACGATCTTGCCGAGCAGCCGCGGCCCGGCCAGGCCGGCGACCGCTGCCAGCCCGTTGAGCACGAGCATCCAGCTCACGGGCCGCCGGTGGTCGGCCAGGAGAATGCGCGCCTGCTCGCGCACCTGGATGCTGGAGGCGACGGGCAGTGACGTGGCGGTCCGCTTGTGGACCAGGCGGGCCTTGCTCACTCCGCCTCCCCACGGGTAACGGTCTCGCGGTATCCGGGGTGGCGGCCGAGCAGCTCCCGGTGGGTACCGGTCGCGACGACCCGGCCGGCGACGAGGAACGCGACCTCGTCGCAGCGGTCGAGCAGCAGCGGGCTGGCCGTGGTGACCACGGTCGTGCGCGCCTCGTCGACGCCGAGCTCGGGACCGTGCCGGGCCGCCTTGAGGCGCTCCGCGACCCGGACCTCGGTGTGCGCGTCGACCGCGCTGGTCGGCTCGACCAGCACGAGGACGTCGCTGTCCGACAGCAGCGCGCGAGCCAGCGCGAGCCGCTGGCGCTGACCTCCGGAGAAGCCCCGTCCGGCCTCGTCGACCTGCGAGTTGAGGCCATCGGGCAACGCGTCCAGCACGTCGCCGGCCGCCGCGACGTCGATCGCGGTCGCGAGCGCGGCGTCGTCCGGGGCGTCGCTCCACGGGTCGAGCTCGTCGCGCAGCTCGCCGGTGAAGAGCCGCGGCTCCGCTTCGGAGACGAGCACTCGTCGCCGTACCGTCGCCAGAGGCAGGTCCGCGAGCCGCACGCCACCCAGGACGACTCCGGGGTCGTCAACCATCCGCCCGAGCCGCAGCGCGAGCTCGGCCGACTCGTCGGGGTCCGCGGAAACCAGCCCGAGCATCCGTCCGGGCGTGACCGTGAGGCCGGACGCGGCGTCCTCGAGCGGCACGAGGTACGGCGGTTCGTCGACCGGCTGCGAAGGCTCGGGGATCTCGGGGGTGGTCCGCAGCACCGCCACCACGCGCTTGGCCCCCACGAACGAGCGCGTCATCTTGTCCGCGGTCTCGACCGCGGTGCGGATCGGGACGACGAGGAAGAACGCATAGCCGTAGAACGCGACCACGTCGCCGACGTCGATGGTCCCCTTGAGCGCGAGCCGCGCACTGAGCCACGTGACGACGACCAGGAAGGTGCCGGGCAGCAGCACCTGCGCGGAGTCCATCGAGGCCTGCGGCGACGCGACGTGCACCCCGGCGACACGCAGCTCCTCGGACTTGGCCCGATAGCGGGCGAGGAACGCCGGCTCGCCACCGATGCCGCGCAGAACCCGCAGCCCGGCGACCGTGTCCGCGCCGAGTGAGGTCAGCCGCCCGGCCACCTCGCGCTGCACCGCCTGCCGCTGCTGCAAGGGGCGCAGCAGGGGTCCGAGCAGCAGCACCATCGCGGGCACGCCGAGCAGTACGACGGCGCCGAGCATCACCGAGGCGTTCAGCAGGATCACGGCGACCACGGCGTAGGACACGAGGGCGCCGGCCATCCGGGCGGTGACGTCGTAGGCGCTGCCGATGCGCAGCGTGTCGTTGGTCGCGGCGGCGACCACCTCACCGGTCGGCAGCCGCCGCCGGATCGCGACGCCGACCAGCGCGCTGTGCCGGCCCAGCAGCTGCATCGCGCGGAACGACGCGCTGAGCCAGTTGGTCACCGCCATCCGGTGGCGCAGGATCCCGAAGACAGCCTGGACCAGCGCCAGGAGCAGGACGACGAGCGACCAGCGCCCGGCCGCGCCGAGGTCCTGGTCGGCCACGCCGGCCTGCAGGCCCCGCCCGATGGCAAACGGGACGAGGGCCTGGGCCACCATCCAGATCACGCCGTAGATGACGCCGATCGTGAGGGTGTCCCACTGCTTTCGTCCGGTCCACAGCAGGTAGCGCAGCGGTGACCTCAGGTCCGGCGTCCCTGGGTCGTCACAAGGGAGTCGCCGCACGTTGATCGACGGTACGTCGTCCGGGCGCCCCGGCGGTACCGGGTTTCGCCGCCCGGGACCGGCCGTCCCACGTGGGAGAATGTCGTGGTGAGCGCCCCCGAGACGTCCTCGCCCCCGACGCCCGACA
>DATBDW010000173.1:0-5026 GCA_036269735.1 Actinomycetes bacterium | reverse complement strand
CCCCGCATACCTCGACGGAATGAGTGGAGCCGCTCACGTCCTCGCAGGTGCTCCGACTCGCCGCGAGGCCCGGCTACCCGGGTGCGGCCTACGGTTGCGGGTCAGTGCCGGGTTCCGACCGGCTTCCCCTGCAAGGGCGCGCGTGTGCAGTTGTCGTCGGCGCCCGTGACGCGAGGCGCGCCGACCTGCGGAGTGGACCACGGGCGGTAGGTTCGCGTCAAAGGCGCCCGGCGACCGGCCGGCCCGGTGCGCGACGTTCGGTGCGCGACGTTCTGCGGGAGGCCTGCGATGACGGCGACCACGTGGTCGTGGCGGCTCGAGACAGGCGACGGTGCCGAGGTGGCCGGCGTCCCGGCCGAGCGCTTCCCCAGCCAGGCCGACGCGGAGAGCTGGATCGGCGAGGAGTGGGCCGACCTGCTAGGCCAGGGCGTCGACCAGGTCGTCCTGCTCGAGGGTGACCGCGTCGTCTACGGCCCCATGAGCCTGCACGCCGCCCCCGACTAGCCCGACCCTGTCAGCCGCTGGACGACCTGTCGGTCGTCCAGCGGCTGACAACCCGGCGTGCAGGGACACTGACCGGCGTACGTAGGGTCGAGGCATGGACTTCCGGTACCTCGGCAACAGCGGCCTGAAGATCTCCGAGATCACCTACGGCAACTGGCTCACCCACGGCTCGCAGGTCGAGAACGACGTGGCGACCGCGTGCGTTCGGGCAGCGCTGGACGCCGGCATCACGACCTTCGACACCGCGGACGTGTACGCCAACACCAGGGCTGAGTCGGTGCTCGGTGCGGCACTGAAGGGTGAGCGGCGCGAGTCGCTCGAGATCTTCACGAAGGTCTACTGGCCGACCGGACCGGGCGGGCCCAACGACACCGGCCTGTCACGCAAGCACATCATGGAGTCGATCGACGGGTCCCTCCGTCGGCTGCAGACCGACCACGTCGACCTCTACCAGGCGCACCGGTTCGACGTGGAGACGCCGCTCGAGGAGACGATGCAGGCCTTCGCGGACCTCGTCCGGATGGGCAAGGTTGTCTACGTCGGCGTCAGCGAGTGGACGGCCGAGCAGATCCGGGCCGGGCACTCGCTCGCCGAGGAGCTCGGCGTACACCTCGTGTCGTCCCAGCCGCAGTACTCCATGCTCTGGCGGGTGATCGAGGCCGACGTCGTCCCGGCCTGCCGCGAGCTCGGGATCAGCCAGATCGTGTGGTCGCCGATCGCGCAGGGCGTGCTGTCCGGCAAGTACCAGCCCGGCGCCGCACCCCCGGCCGGCTCGCGCGCGACCGACGACAAGGGCGGCGCCGACATGGTCGCCCGCTGGCTGGACGACGACATCCTCACCCGGGTGCAGAAGCTCGCGCCGGTCGCCGACGAGATGGGTCTGACGATGGCCCAGCTCGCGGTCGCGTGGGTGCTGCAGAACGACAACGTCGCGGCCGCGCTGGTGGGTGCGTCGCGCCCGGAGCAGGTGCACGAGAACGTCAAGGCCGCCGGGGTGCGCATCCCGGCCGAGCTGATGACACGCATCGACGAGGCGCTCGGCGACGTCGTGGAGCGGGACCCGGCCAAGACCGCGGCCAACGCGCCGAAGGGCCGCTCGAACTAGCAGGCGAGGGTCAGGCCCGGGTCCGGCGCCGGCCGCCGTGGCCGCCCCGCAGCCGCGGCTTCGGGAGCCGGAACCGGCGGATCTGCATGCTCCGCATCAGCGCGTAGGTGACCGTGCCCTTGGCGGACTCGTCCGGGAAGTGCTTGGCCAGCCCGCGGCGCAGCCGGAAGATCATCACCGACGAGTCGAGGACGATCAGCACGACCAGGGCGAGCCACAACGCGCCGCCGATGGCCGAGAGCCGGGTGTTGCTGCTGAACGACAGCGCGAGCACGATGATGGCGAACGGGATGAAGAACTCCGCCACCGAGCGGCGCGAGTCGACCAGGTCCCGTGCGTAGCGCTTGACGGGGCCACGGTCGCGGGCCGGAAGATGCCGCTCGTCGCCGCTCCGCAGCGCTGCCATCGACTGGACGCGCTCCTCGCGCTGGCGCTCCCGCATGGCCTTGTAGGCCTCCTTGCGGGTGGCGGGCGCCGCCACGGACCGCCGGCGGCCGCGCTCCTGCTCGCGTCGCTTGGGCGTGGGGCGGCCCTTGCCGCTGTCATTGACGCCGGTGCCGGAGAGAGAGGTCGCCTCCTCGGTCTCGGGGGCCCTGCTCCGTCCGAACACGGGCGCCAGCGTACCCGCGCCGGCCCACCCTCCGGACCGGCATCGGGACGGCTCGGTCCGGTCCTCCGCCGGGAACTCCGGTGCCCCCGTGCTCGTCACCACGTGGTCGACTCGCGTTCTAGGGTGGACGTGCGGACCCGAGCGGGCCCGCCCGACGAAGGGGGTTCCCGAGGCTCATGAGCGTGATGAAGCGACTCAAGCTGATCTTCAGCGCCAAGGCGAACAAGGTGCTGGACCGCGCCGAGGACCCGCGCGAGACCCTCGACTACTCCTACGAGCGCCAGCTGGACATGCTCCAGAAGGTACGCCGGGGCGTGGCCGACGTCGCCACCTCCCGCAAGCGCCTCGAGCTGCAGATCCAGCAGCTGACCGTGCAGTCGGACAAGCTCGAGGGCCAGGGACGCCAGGCGCTCGCGGCCGGCCGCGAGGACCTCGCCCGGGAGGCGCTGACCCGCCGGTCCGCCGTGCAGCAGCAGCTCACCGACCTCGCCACCCAGCACGCCCAGCTGCAGGGTGAGGAGGAGAAGCTCGTCCTGGCCTCGCAGCGCCTGCAGGCCAAGGTCGACGCGTTCCGGACCCGCAAGGAGACCATCAAGGCCACCTACACGGCGGCCGAGGCGCAGACCAAGATCGGCGAGGCGTTCTCCGGCATCTCCGAGGAGATGGGCGACGTGGGTCTCGCCGTGCAGCGCGCCGAGGACAAGACCCAGCAGATGCAGGCCCGCGCGGGCGCGATCGACGACCTTCTCGCCAGCGGCGCCCTCGAGGACGCCTCGGGCGGTGCGAAGGACGACATCACCGCCGAGCTCGAGCGGATGTCCAGCCAGAGCGACGTCGAGCTCGAGCTGTCCCGGCTCAAGGGCGAGCTCGGCGCCGGCAAGGCGCCCGACGCGATCGAGGCGGGCCAGCCCGCGGCGGACCCGGCGGCGACCCAGGCCGCTCCGGCCGCGGCTCCCGACGCCGAGGGCCAGAAGTGATCGTCCGGGTGCTCGGCGAGGGGCAGTACGTCCTCGACGACACGCACGCCGACCTGCTCAACGGCCTGGACCGGGGCCTCGAGCAGGCCGTCGAGTCCGGTGACGAGAAGGCCTTCCGGGCCGTGCTGGCCGACCTGCTGGCCAAGGTCCGCACGATGGGGGAGCGGCTGCCCGACGAGGCGCTGGACCCCTCGGACGCGGTCCTGCCCGACGAGTCCACGACGCTCGAGGAGGTCCGGCTGATGCTGACCGACTCCACCGAGGGACTGATCCCCGGCTGATGGCCACGTCCCGATATCTCCCCGACCGCGGTCTCTCGGCCCGGATGGGCTTCACCATCTTCCTGCTCGGGGCGTTGTTCGTCGTCCTCGGCTCGGTGCTCGTCTACTACTTCGCCTTCTGGGGCGTCGTCTTCGTCGGCGGCTTCCTGGCGGTGCAGTGGTTCTTCTCCGACCGGATCGCGCTCTACTCGATGGGCGGCCACGAGGTCACGCCCGAGCAGGCGCCGCAGCTGCACGCGATCGTCGACCGGCTCTGCGCGCTGGCGGACATGCCGAAGCCGAAGATGGCGATCGCCGACACCGACGTACCCAACGCGTTCGCCACGGGGCGCTCGCCGAAGCGCGCGGTCGTGTGTGCGACGACAGGGATCATGCGCCGCCTCGACGAGCGCGAGCTCGAGGGCGTCCTGTCCCACGAGCTCTCCCACGTCGCGCACCGCGACGTGACCGTCATGACGCTCGCCTCGTTCGTCGGCGTACTCGCTGGCTTCCTCACCCGGATGGCGATCTACAGCGGCATGTTCGGCGGCCGGCGCAACAACAACGACAACGGCGGCGCTCCCGTCATCCTGATCATCACGCTGGTCAGCGTCATCGTCTACGCGTTGTCCTTCCTGCTGACCCGCACGCTGTCGCGCTACCGCGAGCTGGCGGCCGACCGGGCAGGTGCCTTCCTCACCGGCCAGCCGTCGGCCCTGGCGTCCGCGCTGACCAAGATCAGCGGCGAGATGGGCCGGATCCCGACCAAGGACCTGCGCCAGGCAGAGCCGTTCAACGCGTTCTTCTTCACCCCCGCGGTGGCGCCCGGCTTCAGCATCTCCTCGCTGTTCTCCACGCATCCGTCGCTGGAGAAGCGGCTCGACCAGCTGGGCCGGATCTCCGCGCAGCTGGGCCACCCGACCGCGTGAGGACGACCCGGTGAAGTGGCTCGACGCGGCACTGGGCCGCAGCAAGCCGACCGGTCCCGACCTGGACCGGCTCTTCGGCATCCCGGACGCCGCGATCACGCTGCAGGTCTCGATGGGGATGATGCCCACCGGCCTGGGGTCGGCCTGCTACCGGGCCGCGGAGGGCGCGGCGTTCACGACGATGCAGGACGACCTGGAGCAGCTGCTGGACGCCGACGGCGGCCCGAAGGTCGAGGCCAGCAACGACCGCTACGGCTTCACCTGGCTGCTCGTCCGCCACGACCCCGCCGACGTGGCGGGACTCGTCACCGAGCTGCACGCGGTCAACTCGACCCTGCAGGACAACGGCTTCGGCCCCGCCCTGCTGTGCTCCCTCATGGGGTTCACCGCCGCGGACGGCCGGCGGCTCGCGCTGGTCTACCTGTCCAAGCGCGGCACGTTCTATCCGTTCGCACCGAGCGGTCCCGAGCAGCGCGACACGGCGCTGGAGCTGCAGGTCCGCTCCGCCATCGCCGAGGACCTGCGGATCGAGCCCGACCTCGCGCGCTGGTTCCCCGTCTGGGGCGCCCCCGGCCTCTGACGCCACCCTCCTGCCCGGCCGCCCACCCCCGCAAATGATCACGGTTCCGTGATCATTTGCC
>DATBDW010000172.1:0-4410 GCA_036269735.1 Actinomycetes bacterium | reverse complement strand
CGGGCGAGGGTCCGGTCGACTCGGGCGGCCGCCGTGGCGACCCCGGCCCCCGGCACGGATCCGAGGGCGAGAGCTCCGGTGGCGGCCAGGCCGCCCTTGAGCAGGGTGCGGCGATCGAGTCCGGTCATGGCGGTCCTCCCGGATCGTGTGGCGTCTCGGTTACGGGTTCGTCAGCATGCTGCCGCACAGGCTCGCCGGCTGGCGCACGACCTCCTTGCCCTGCAGCAGGAACGCGCGCACCGAGACGTTGTTCAGGTCGTTGGTCTCCACGATCTGGCTCAGCGGGTCGACGACCGTGAGCAGGCAGTAGAGCCCGTCGGCGTACCGGCGCGGGAACGGCAGGCTCTGCCCCGGCAGGAAGTTCTGGTAGATGTCCATCCAGCCCACCGAGACGCCTTGCCGCGTTGTGCGGCCGCACTCGACGTAGGTCTTCGGGTAGTCCCAGTCGCCGTACCGGGCCGGGACCGCGGCGCTGTCGCGCATGCAGAAGCTCACCTTGCGGACCGTGCTGACGAGCGGCACGGGATTGCCGGGGGCCAGCAGGGTGTAGCGCGCGGACCCGGTGAAGTGCCAGTGGTGGTGGGCGGGGTGGTAGACCATGCAGCCCGCGCGGAACCGGGCGTACGCGGTGTCGATCGTCGCGTCGTAGTGCCCGTCGAGGTTCACGTCCCGGTAGATGATCTGCGCGGCGTTGTGCTGGCCGACCGGGCACGGCATGTTGTTGTTCGGCCGCAGCTCCAGCGGTCCCGGACCGATGTCGCCCAGTGACGAGGCGAACCGCAGCCGGCGGCCCGACGTCGGGAAGGTCAGGTGCAGCCCGGTGGCCCGCACCGCGACCATGTCCGGGCGAAGCAGGTCGTCCACCGGCGTGACCGTCGGAGTCGGCGTGGGCGTCGGTGTGTCGGTCGGCGTCGGTGTGTCGGTCGGCGTGGCCGTCACCGTGGCTGTGCTCGAGTCAGTGGTCGTGCCGGCCGGCCGCGAGGCTGCTCCGTCCGAGCCGCCGGCGCCGTACGCCGGCACCAGCCCCACGAGCAGCGCTGCCGCGACCGCACCGCCGACCGGCAGCAGGTGCCGGACACTCAGCCATTCGCGCCCGTTGCGCATACCGACCCCGTCCGAACCGGTGCTCGTTTGCGACCTGAGTCCCCGACACGCCGGTGCACCGCACGGCGTGTCGGTGAACCAGGTCGCAAACGATCTTCGCTTGGTGGTGTTGCCTCGAAGCAGCAACGTAGCGGAGGCGCGAGAGCCAGCCGTGCTGCTCCGCGATGAGGACCGCCTCGGCTCGGGTGCGAGCCCCCGCCTTGCCCATCGCGATGGTCGCGGTTCTGCCGGCGCCGTTCGGGCCGAGCAGGGCGACCACCTCGCCGGCGGCGACGGTGAGGTCGATGCCGTCGACCGCGGTCACCTCCCCGAAGGACGTGCGCAGGCCGTGCAGGCGCACGGCTGCCCGAGTGTCCCTGGGCTGCTCCGTCGTCATGCCGGTGACTCTGCCGATCCGGCGTCGCGCTGCGCAGTGCGCGCCGTCAGGACCTGCACGTGACAGGTGTCATGCGGGGCACGCGGAGGGGCGGGCCCCTACAGTCGCGGGGGTGAGCTTCGAGGTGGCGGCGGAGGCCTACGACCTGTTCATGGGGCGGTTCTCGATCCCGCTCGCCGGGCTCTTCGTCGAGGCCGGCGGGGTACGCCGGGGGCAGCGCGCTCTCGACGTCGGGTGCGGGCCCGGCGCGCTGACCGCCGAGCTCGTCGCCCGGCTCGGCCCGGCGGACGTGACCGCGGTCGACCCGTCCGCACCCTTCGTGGCAGCCGCGACGTCCCGGTTCCCAGGGGTCGACGTCCGGACCGCGTCGGCCGAGTCGCTGCCGTTCCCCGACGACTCCTTCGACCTCGTGCTGGCTCAGCTGGTGGTGCACTTCATGGCCGACCCGGTCGCGGGTCTGCGGGAGATGGGCCGGGTCGCGCGGGCCGGCGCGACTCTCGGCGCCAGCGTCTGGGACCACGGCGGTGGCCGCGGACCGCTCTCGCCGTTCTGGCGCGCGGCCCTCGACCTCGACCCGTCGGTCGTAGACGAGTCCGGCCAGGCCGGCGCGACGGAAGGCCGGCTCGCGGACCTGTGCACCGAGGCAGGGCTGGTCGACGTCCGCCCGACGGTCCTGACGGTGACGGTCCGCTACGACAGCTTCGAGCAGTGGTGGGAGCCCTACACCTTCGGCGTGGGGCCGGCTGGCGACCACCTCAAGGGGCTGACCGACGAGCACGCCGCAGCGCTGCGGGCGCGCTGCACCGAGCTGATGCCGCCGGCGCCGTTCGACGTCGTCGCCGCGGCGTGGACCGTGCTGGCGCGAGCCTGATCGCCGTACTGCAGGGGCCTCGGCGTCAGTTCTCCGCGGCCACGATCCCCGCCGCGCGACCCAGCCAGGTGGCCGGGTCCCCGGAGTGGTAGACCTGCTCGTCCGGCTCGATGTGGTCGAGGAACATCCGGTAGATCATCGCCTGGCGGACAGCGGCGACCGGCGAGATCAGCCGGGCGGCGCGGCGCGGGTCGCAGCCCGGAGCCCGCTGCTGCCACTGGTCGGCCCACTCGTCGACCACGACCTCGCGGTCCGCGTCGTCCAGGCGCGCGGTGAAGGCCGCCTGGTCGAGCAGCGGGTTGCCGACGCCGCAGTCGCCCCAGTCCAGGACGACCGGGTGGGGACCGTCGCCGATGGTGTTGCCCGGGTGGAAGTCACCGTGCACGAGGGTGTCGGGCAGGCCGCACTCCCTGAGGTCGGCAAACCGCTGCGGGAGGCCGTCGATGAGCCGGTGCACGCCGGCGACCGTGGCATCGTCGAGCTGGTCGGCGGTGCGTGCCAGGACGTCGGCCGCGGCGACGGAGAACGCCGAGACGCGCCAGTCCGGTGCACCCAGCGCGAGCAGCTCGTCGACGCGGTCGACCCACTCCGCCTGCAGCCCGACGAGGGTGCGGACCAGCTCGAGCAGGATCGGCAGGCCGGCGAGGTAGTTGTCGCCGCCGTCGACGTTTGCCAGCAGGACCCGGCGGCGGTCGACGGCCAGCAGCGGCGGCACGAGGCCGGGATGGTCGGCGTTCAGCCGTTCGAGCATCGGCCCCTCGTGGCCGAAGAACGGCGGCACGACCTTGAGCCACACCGGGCCGTCGGCCGTCGGGAGCCGCCAGACGCTGGACAGGTTCCACGTGCGCTGCTGCTCGGCCGGGCCGGTACGCCGGCTGCCGCGACCGGCGAGCACCGCGTCGGCCCAGGCGAGGTCGGCGTCCGGGCCGCCCGGCCGTGCGTAGGGCAGGCGCAGCGGTTGGTCGTCGAGCGGGTCAGGCCCTTCCCACGGCGCCAGCGCGGGCACCGGCCCTGCGGTCTCGGCCAGGTAGGTCACCGGGCCGCCCTCGCCGAACGGATCACGCGTGGCGAGCAGCCGCAGCACGATCACGTCCACGCCGTACGCCGACCGCGCGCCCGCGACGACCCCGGACACCTCCTGCCACCAGGGCGCCGCCACGTCGTACGGCGGCAGCGCACCGAGCAGCTCACCGGCCGGCGTGCAGAGGACGAGCGTCACCGACCGGGTGGCGTTCGGGTCCCTCACGGTTTCAGCAGCCGAGCAGGCGCTGGGCCAGCCAGCCCGGCACGGCGTCGAGCCCGACGCGCTCCTGGGTCATCGAGTCGCGCTCCCGGACCGTGACTGCCTGGTCGTCGAGGGTGTCGAAGTCGACGGTGACGCAGAACGGCGTGCCGATCTCGTCCTGGCGCCGGTAGCGCCGGCCGATCGCGCCGGCGTCGTCGAACTCGACGTTCCAGCTCTGCCGCAGGGTGGCCGCGAGGTCCTTGGCCTTCGGCGACAGATCGGGGTTGCGGGAGAGCGGCAGCACGGCGACCTTGACCGGCGCGAGCCGCGGGTCGAGCCGCAGCACGGTGCGCTTCTCCATCACGCCCTTCGCATTGGGCGCCTCGTCCTCGGTGTAGGCGTCGAGCAGGAACGCCAGAGTGGCCCGGGTGAGACCGGCGGCCGGCTCGACGACGTACGGCGTCCAGCGCTCACCCTTCTCCTGGTCGAAGAAGGTCAGGTCCGCGCCCGAGGCCGCAGCGTGCGCCTTGAGGTCGAAGTCGGTGCGGTTCGCGATGCCCTCGAGCTCGTCGAACTCCTTGCCGCCGAAGTTGAAGCGGTACTCGATGTCGACGGTGCGCTTCGAGTAGTGCGAGAGCTTCTCCTTCGGGTGCTCGTAGAACCGCATGTTGTCCTTGGCGAGCCCCAGCCCGGCGTACCAGTCCCAGCGCTGCTGGAGCCAGTACTCGTGCCACTGCTCGTCGGTGCCCGGCTCGACGAAGTACTCCATCTCCATCTGCTCGAACTCGCGGGTGCGGAAGATGAAGTTGCCCGGCGTGATCTCGTTGCGGAACG
>DATBDW010000171.1:0-9757 GCA_036269735.1 Actinomycetes bacterium | reverse complement strand
CCCCACCTGGGCCTGGGTGTTCCCCGACCCTGCGCTGCGACCCGCGCAGCACGCCTGGCTGTGGCGGCTCTTCGTCGAGGGCGCCCTGCGCTACTGCTCGGTCTGGCTCAGCGCGGACCGGGCGGCGACCGCGGTGTGGATCCCGCCCGGCGGCACCGACCTGTCGCCGCAGCAGGAGGCCGAGCTCGAGGACTGGATCGACGCTCTGCCTGCGGAGACGCGTGAGCGGTCGCGGGCCGCGGTCGAGCTCTTCGACGCGGCGCACCCGCGTGACGAGCCGCACTACTTCCTCACCCTGCTCGGCACGCATGCCGCGCACCGCGGCCAGGGCATCGGCTTCCGGCTGCTCGCCGACAACCTGCGCACGGTCGACGAGGCCGGCCTGCCGGCGTACCTCGAGGCCAGCAACCCGGCCAACGTCGTTCTCTACCAGCGCTTCGGCTTCCAGCGGCACGGGTCGTTCGTGCTGCCCGACGGCCCCGAGGTCGTCACGATGTGGCGGGACCAGCAGGCTCACTGAACGATCGTGGCCGGCACGATTCCGCGCAAGCGACGCGAATCGGTTCGGCCGGGACGTCGGGTATGCACGAGCCAGCCGAACCGCCTCACATCTGTGGTGCCGCACTGTCAACCTGAGAAGCGGTCCAACGGACTCTTGGGCATGACGAACCCCGTCCCGGAGGAGTTGCTCTCCTTGAGCGAGCGGCCGGCCAGCGGCTTGCGCGAGGCGGACGAGTTCGCCCTTTCCTAGCTCGTTGACGTGCTGTTCCGGCGGCACTACGCCTACCTTCGCAGCGCCGTGCTCAACCGGTGCCGTTCCTGGGTGAGCCGCCAGGTCACCCAACGCGCACCGAGGCCGTTGATGCTCGTGCGCGAATGCCAGGAGAGCTCGGAGGAGACGGTGATCGGGCGCCACGAGGTCGACTCCCTGCTGGCGGTGATGCGCACGCTGGCGCGACGCCAGGGCCAGGTGCTGGCCTGCCGGTATGTCCTCGAGCTCTCGGTCGCGGAGACCGCTCAGCTGCTCGACATCAGCGAGGGGTCGGTGAAGGTGCACACGCATCGTGGGCTGCGTGCCCTGCAGCAGCGGATCGAGGTGACCCGATGAGCAGCATCGAGGAGCGCCTGGTACGGAACATCGAGGCAGTCACAGGAGGGGTTGTCGTGACCGATTCAGACCTGAGAGATGCGCGGGCCGCCGTCGACGAGCGGATCGAGGTCCGCAAGCAGCGCAACCGCCGACGCGGTGTGCTCGTGGCCGCTGCCGCAGCCGTCGCCGTCCTCGTCGTGGGGCTCGTGGCCTTCCGAGCGCTCGACGCGGACGACCTGACGGCACCGCCCGCCCACCCGGGCCCGAGCTCGGCCGACCCGTATCAGGACTTCCTCGTCGGACAGACAGCCACGGCCGACGCCCTGCGAGGAGTGTGGCGGCTGTCGAACGACGCGCTGCTCCGCTTCTCATCGCCGAACCGGGTCTCGATCGACGAGCACGGCCGGATGCTCGACAACCCCGACGTCAACGGCACGTACACGATCACCGGCCGTGAGATCAGGGACAGCGTCACCTGAGGACGCGACGGGTGCGCGGGTGAGGAGCTCGTCATGCGGGCCTCGCTCCCGGAAGCGGACGTCATGCGGATCGTGCCCACCCAGCCGGGACCGGCGAGCTGCTCCCTGGCGCTGAGCCCGACATGGACCCTGGATCGGGTGGCCGCGACAGGTCCGTTCCTTGGAATGCTCGACGACTACTCGGCGAGTGCGTGGAAGCCGCTGCCGGCCGAGCGGCGGGTATACGGCTCCTGGTTCGCCGAAGGCGGCGGGTACTTCCTGGAGCTGGCGCGCGACGGCACGTACTACGTCGCGGACGACGCCGGCGACGCGGTCGACCAGGGTCGGTGGTCCCGGCACGGCAGCGGCCTCTTGCTGACCAGCTCGTCGGAGTCCACCGCCTGCAACGCCGGCGACCGGCTGGTCCTGCGCAACGTGAAGGTCGTCGAGCCGGGCACGCTCGTGATGCGCTCGACGGTGCGCGAGAACGGCTGCGACGCGCCCTGGGCCGGCAAGGGGTGGATCCTGATCCCCTACCCCGGCAGCTGAGCCGGCCGCTGGACCAGCCGGGCTTCAGTCCAGGGCGAGCGTCGTTCTTTACCAGCGCTTCGGCTTCCAGCCGCACGGGTCGTTCGTGCTGCCCGACGGCCCCGAGGTCGTCACGATGTGGCGCGAGCCTCGAGCATGACCAGTCCGGTGGTGGTCCGGTGCACCGTGGTGGCGCCGAGTCCGGCCGCCGTGACCAGCCGGCCCAGCTGGTCACTGGTGCGTTCGCGGCCGCCGTCGGTGACAACGAGCATCTGCAGGTCGATCATCGAGAACCTGGGGTCGACCGCGTTGTGCGGCAGGTCCCCCTCGATGACCAGCAGGCGCGCACCGGGTGGCATGGACCGCGCCACGGTACGGACGATGCGCTCGCCCGTGGCGTCGTCCCAGTCGTGCAGCACCCACTTGAGCAGGTAGAGATCCGCGTGGGCCACGACGCTGGCCATCAGGTCGCCGGGGACGAGCTCGACCCGGTCCGCGAGCCCCTGTTCCTGCAGGAAGGTCCGCGCCTGGTCGAGGACCGTCGGGTGGTCGACGATGATCCCGCGCAGCCCGGGGCGCGCCGCGAGGATTGCGGCGAGCAGCACTCCCTGCCCGCCACCGACGTCGCAGATCGTGCCGGTGGTGGGGAAGGGGTAGCCGCTCACGATTGCGGGTGCCTCAGCGCGGGTCAGGCCGCCGAGCCCGGACGAGAAGTGGTGGCTCTCGTCGGGGTGGGTTGCGAACCACTCGAACATCTTCTGGCCGTGCACGCGCCGGAAGGCGTCCGCACCGGTCCGCACCGACTCGGTGAGGTCCCCCCAGGCGGCCTGGTGCGCGGCGGACCCGATGTACCGGCACCAGTCGGCCGCCGCGCTCGGGTGGTCCGCGCCGAGCACCGTGGTGAACCTGGTGCCCTCGAACCGGCCGTCGCCGGTGAACCGCACTGCACGGAACACCGCCGCCGCGCGCAGCAGCCGGTGCAGAGAGCCCGCGTCGGTGCCCGTCCTGGTCGCGAGCTCGTCGGCCGACAGCGGACCGTCGCGGAGCGCGTCGGGGATCCCGAGCTCGACCATCGTGGAGAGGATGTACGCGTGGGAGAAACCGTGGGCCTGCTCGAGGACCGCGAGGTGGGCGGGCAGCATCCGGTCGGCGCAGCGCAGGAAGAACCGGCGCAGGGCGCCCGAGACGACCACCGCCAGTCTGGGCGGCGTCCGGCCGGCTGTGGGCTGCTGCTGCCGGAGTACCGCGTGTGTCGTCATCTGGTCCTCGCCTCGTTGCGCCTCAACTTGGTTAGACTGTAGGTCTAACTATGTCTGAGGTCAATGAGGAGACGGCGTGGCCGTTGCGGCGCGCGAAGGCGGCCGCGACGCGCCTGGCGGTCATCGACGCCGCGAGCCGGGTCTTCGTCCGCGAGGGGTATGCCGGCGCGTCTATCCGGACGATCGCCGATGCGGCCGGCGTCAGCCGGGCCACGGTGTTCAACGCGGTTGGTGGCAAGGCGGCCCTGCTCAAGGCGGCCTACGACGTCGCCACCGTCGGTGACGACGAGCCGGTGCCCCTGCCGCAGCGCGCCGAGGCCGTCGCGGCCCGGCTCGAGCCCGACCCGAGACGCATGATCGCGATCTACGCCGGCATGATCGCCGGCATCGGCGAGCGGCTCGCCCGCATCTACGAGGTCTTCAGGGCCGCTGCGGCCAGCGATCCCGAGATCGCGGCCTACTGGAAGGAGATCCAGGCCGAGCGGCTGAAGGGTGCGCACGGCTTCATCGGCCTTCTGCGCCCGAAGGGTCCGTTGCGTGACGGCCTGGACGACGATCTCGCCGGCGACGTCGTGTGGGCCCTCATCGACGCGAGCCTCTACCACCGGCTCGCGGTCGAGCGCGGCTGGACAAGGGCGCAGTTCCAGGACTGGCTGCGCGCGACGCTTGAGAGCCAGCTCCTCCCGCCGGCCTAGGCGAGTGCGAGGACTGCCGCCAGGTCGCGCTTGATCGCCGAGAGGTCGGCGGCCGCGGTACGCCGGGCGGTGGCGACGTCGCCATCGGCCACGGGTACGACGACCTCGAGGTAGGCCTTGAGCTTCGGCTCGGTGCCGGACGGCCGTACGACGACGCGCCCGCCGTCGGCGAGGGTGTAGCGCAGCCCGTCGGTCGGCGGCAGGTCGGGCGACCCCGTCGCGAGGTCCACCGCGTGCTCGACGGCGCGGCCGCCCAGCCGGGTCGGCGGCTCGGCGCGCAGCCGGGCCATCGCTTGCTCGATGAGGGACAGGTCCTGGACGCGGACCGACAGCTGGTCGGTCGCGTGCAGGCCGTGCTCGCGGGCCAGGTCGTCGAGCAGGTCGACGAGCGAGCGCCCCTCGGCTTTCAGGGTCGCTGCGAGCTCGGTGACGAGCAGGGCGGCCGAGACACCGTCCTTGTCGCGCACGGCGGCCGGGTCGACGCAGTAGCCGAGAGCTTCCTCGTAGCCGTACCGCAGGCCCTCGACGCGCGAGATCCACTTGAAGCCGGTCAGCGTCTCGGCGTACCCGAGACCGTGCGCCGCTGCGATCCGGCCGAGGAGTGACGACGAGACGATCGAGGCGGCGAAGACTCCCGACAGGTGCGGGTCCCGCCGGACCAGGTGCTGAGCGAGCAGCGCACCGACCTCGTCGCCGCGCAGCATCCGCCACCCGGCGTCCGCGTCGGGGTCCTGGACCGCGACGGCGCACCGGTCGGCGTCCGGGTCGTTGGCGATCACCAGGTCGGTGTCCGGGTGCTCGGCGGCGGCGGTCAGCGCGAGGTCGATCGCACCTGGCTCCTCCGGGTTGGGGAACGCCACCGTGCTGAAGTCCGGGTCGGGGTCGGACTGGCGGGCAACCACGACCGGGTCGGGGAACCCGGCGCGGGCGAACGCAGCGAGCACGACGTCGCGCCCCACTCCGTGCAGCGGGGTGTAGACGACCCGCAGGTCTCGCGGCGACGAGGCTTCGAGGAGCGACGCGACCCGGTCGAGGTAGTCGTCGAGTACGCCGTCGTCGAGGGTCTCCCAGTCGTCGCCGCGCGGGATGCCGGCCAGCGGGCCGACGGCGGCGATCGCGGCCGAGATCTCGGCGTCGGCCGGCGGGACGATCTGCGACCCGTCGCCGAGGTAGACCTTGTAGCCGTTGTCCTGCGGCGGGTTGTGCGACGCGGTGACCATCACTCCCGCTGCCGCGCCGAGATGGCGGATCGCGAACGCGAGCACCGGCGTCGGCAGCGGGCGAGGCAGCACCATCGCGCGCAGCCCCGCACCGCTCATCACCTCGGCGGTGTCGCGGGCGAAGACGTCTGACTTGTGCCGGGCGTCGTAGCCGATCACGACAGCCGCGCCGGCATGCGCGGTGAGGTACGCCGCGAGACCGGCGGCCGCGCGGATCACCACGACCCGGTTCATGCGGTTGGGGCCTGCACCCATCGCGCCGCGCAGACCCGCCGTACCGAACTCGAGGGCTGCGCCGAACCGGTCGGAGAGCGCCGCGGTGTCGCCCGCGTCGAGCAGCCCCTGCAGCTCGGCCCGGGTGTCCGGGTCGGGGTCCTCCGCGAGCCAGGCCTGGGCGACCGTTACGGCGTCGACCGTGTCGGCGCTGGTCCGGTGCTCGTGTCCCTGCCCCCGGGGCGCGCTCACAGCCGGCCGACCACCTGGGCGAGCAAGGTGCCCATCGTGGTGGCCGCGGCGCGGCCGGCCTCGAGGACCTCGGCGTGGTCGAGCGGCTCGCCGGTCATCCCGGCGGCGAGGTTGGTGACCAGCGAGATGCCCAGCACCTCGGCTCCTGCCTCGCGGGCGGCGATCGCCTCGAGAGTGGTGGACATGCCCACCAGGTCGCCGCCGATGGTTCGCACCATGCCGATCTCGGCCGGCGTCTCGTAGTGCGGCCCCGGGAACTGGACGTAGACGCCCTCCTCCAGCGAGGGGTCGACCTCGCGGCACAAGGACCGCAGCCGCGGGGAGTAGAGGTCGGTGAGGTCGACGAAGTTTGCGCCGACGATCGGCGAGGTCGCCGTCAGGTTGATGTGGTCCTTGATGAGCACCGGCTGGCCGGGCGAGAACGTCGGGCGCAGCCCGCCGCAGCCGTTGGTGAGTACGACGACGCGTGCGCCTGCCGCGACCGCGGTCCGCACGCCGTGCACGACCGAGGCGACCCCGAGCCCCTCGTAGAGGTGGGTCCGGCCGAGGAACACCAGGGCACGCCGGTCTGCGACGACGACCGAGCGCAGCGTCCCGGCGTGGCCGGCGACCGCGGCGGCGTGGAAGCCCGGCAGGTCGGTGACCGCCAGCTCGGCCGCGGTCTCGCCTAGCATCTCGGCGGCCGGCACCCACCCGGAGCCCAGGACCAGGGCCACGTCGTGGGTGTCGACGCCGGTGCGCTCGCGCAGTGCCGCCGCGGCGTCGCGCGCCAGCGCGTAGGGGTCGTCGGTCGTGTCCGTCACGGCGTTCACGGCGTGACCCTAGACCGTGACGACGACCTTGCCCCTGGCGTGTCCCTCGGTCAGGTAGTCGATCGCCTTCGAGGTCTCGCTGAGCGAGTACGTCCGGTCGATCACCGGGGTCACCTTCCCGGCCTCGACCAGCTCGCTGAGGACGAGCAGGTCCTCGTGGTTCTCGTGACAGATGAACGACCGGAGCTTCTGGCTCACGAACAGCGACACGATCATCGCGCGGACCTGGCGGTCGGCGCCGCCGAGCCACCGGCCGCCCGTCTCGCCGCCCACGATCACCAGCGTCCCGTTGGGGGTCAGGACGCGCCGCAGCCGGGCCAGCGGCGTGTTCCCGCCGGTGTCGAGGACGAGGTCGTAGCGCTGGTCTCCCGCGGTCACGTCCTCCCGGCTGTAGTCCACGACGTGGTCCGCGCCCAGCTGCCGCACGAGGTCCACCTTCGTGCCGCTGCACACCCCGGTGACCTCGGCGCCGAACGTCTTGGCGAGCTGGACCGCATAGGTCCCGACACCGCCGGAGGCACCGATG
Source organism: Actinomycetes bacterium (assembly GCA_036269735.1). GTDB lineage: Bacteria > Actinomycetota > Actinomycetes > JACCUZ01 > JACCUZ01 > DATBDW01. Next base: position 2,704 of record DATBDW010000171.1, on the reverse strand, counting down.
ACGAGCACCTGCTGGCCCGCGGCGACCTGCCCGTGGTCGCGCAGGGCCTGCAGCGCCGTCATGGCCGAGATGCCGACCGCGGCGGCCTGCACGAAGGTCAGGCTCGCCGGCTTGGGTGCGAGCAGGCCCTCGCGAGCCCGCGCGAGCTCGGCGAAGGCGCCCTGGCCCAGGCCGAACACCTCGTCCCCGACCTTGAACCGGGTGACGCCCGACCCGACCGCCTCGACGACCCCGGCGAGCTCCCGGCCGGGCACCGGGGTCTTGGGCGCCCGCACGCCGTAGCCGGCGAGGCGGACGGGGTAGGGCAGGCCGGTCATGACGTGCCAGACGCCGCGCTCCACGCCGCTCGCGTGGACCCGGACGATCACGTCGGCGGCCGCCCTGGCGTCGTCCTCGGCGAGCCGGGGTGGGTCGATGTCGCGGAGCTCGAGAGCGTCCGTCGGGCCGTACGTGTCCTGGACGATCGCCTTCACGGGGTCTCCTTCGAACGGCTGGCTTACGGTGTATGCTTACGACGTAAGCTAGCCTGGTCCCGTCGTCCTGTCCAGCCCGTCCTGCCCACCCAAGAGGGAATCGATGCGGCGTACCCCGTTGAGCCGGGAGCGGGTGCTGCGGGCGGCCGTCGTCCTGGCCGACCAGGGCGGCATCGAGTCCCTGACGATGCGCCGGCTCGGCCAGGAGCTCGGGGTCGAGGCGATGTCGCTCTACAAGCACGTCTCCAACAAGGACGACGTCCTGGACGGGATCGTCGACCTGGTGCTCGGCGACATCGACGTACCCCCGTCCGGTACGCCGTGGCGCGAGGCGATGCGGGCGCGGGCGGTGTCTGCGCACGAGGTCCTTCTGGCGCACCCGTGGGCGGCGCTGCAGATCATGTCGAGGTTCAACATCGGGCTGGGCATGACGCGCTACCTGGACGCGACGCTGGGCCGGCTGCGCGAAGGCGGCTTCTCCATCGAGGGAGCGCTCGACGCGTGGCACACCCTGGACAGCCACATCTACGGCTTCACCCTGCAGGAGCTCGGGCTGCCGTTCGCGGCGGACGAGGCGTCGCAGGTGTCGGCGGACGTCGTCGGCACGCTCGATGCGGAGCAGTTCCCGCACGTGGTCGAGGTCATCAGCCACGTCATGCGGTCCGGCCGCGTCGAGGACTTCACCTTCGGGCTCGACCTGATCCTGGACGGCCTGCAGAGAGAGCTGAACCAGGGCTGACCGACGGACCGACTGCGATCAGGCTGCGGCGAGCTCCGCGCGGCCGTGGCAGCGCTGCAGAGTCGGGCCGCTGGCGACGAGGAACGAGACGACGTCCTCGACGGTGCCGCTGACGATGCCGTCGACCCAGCGGACGGCGACGCCCCGGGTCTCGGCGAGCGCGATCCGGCAGTGGGCGGCGCTGGCCTGGGCGCGGAGCACGTCGAGGATCGAGGGCGAGACGCGGCTGCTGCTGGCGCAGACCACCAGGCTCACCACATCGGTGGGCGGGCAGGCGCGCAAGGCGCGCAGCACTGTGTCGCCGGCGGTGCCTGTCGCCGCGCTCCTGGTGTCACGCATGAGCCACACATCAGCACTATCGGCAGTCGACCTTGCGATCTGGAGAACCGGAGATTGATGTTTCCTGTGAGTCCCGTGGTGTTTGCGCGCTACGGACCGACCGAGCGGCAGGGGCGGGTCCGCAGCTCGCCGACGTAGTCGTCGGGGGCCCCGGCGGCCTCCGCCGCGTCGGCGATCAGGCCCAGGTAGCGCGCCGAGGGCAGCCCGCCCTCGTAGTCGTCCAGCACGTAGAGCCAGGCGAGGACGTCGTCCTCGAGCGTGTGCACCCGCACCCGGACCTTGCGGAACAGGGCCAGGTCGGCCGCCTCCCAGCGGTCCATGTTGAGCTCGTCGGCCTCGGTGACGTCGTAGAGCGCCACGAACACCTGGGTGAAGGGCTCCTCGACGAGGGTCGCGAGCGGCCCCTCCCAACCGTGGTCCTCGCCGCCGAAGGTGAGCCGCCAGCCGTCCAGCCAGCCGGTCGCGTGCAGCGGGGAGTGCGGCGCCCGCAGGACCATCTGCCGCGGGTCCATGTTGCTCCCGTAGGCGGCGTAGAGGGTCATGCCGCACAGGTTAGGGCCCGCCGCGCGGCGTACGGGAGAATGCCCGGCGTGACGCGTGTGGGGATCCTCGGTGGCGGTCCGGGCGGCTACGAGGCCGCGCTGGTCGCGGCGCAGCTCGGCGCCGACGTCACCGTCGTGGACAGCGACGGGCTGGGCGGTTCGGCTGTACTCACGGACTGCGTGCCGTCCAAGACGCTGATCGCGACGGCCGAGGTGATGACCGGCACCGCAGAGTCCGGCGAGCTCGGGGTCCGCCTCGGCACCGCCACCCCGGACGGCATCGTCGGGGTCGACCTGGCCGCGGTGAACGCCCGTGTGCTCGGCCTGGCGCACGCGCAGTCCGTGGACATCGAGCACCGGCTCGAGCGGGAGGGCGTGCGCGTCCTGCGGGGGCGCGGCCGGCTCGACGGGCCGCGCACCGTGGTGGCCACGACACCAGCCGGCGAGGAGCGGGTCGAGGTCGACGCGGTGCTCGTGGCGAACGGTGCGCATCCGCGGGTGGCCCCGGGCTGCGTCCCGGACGGCGAGCGGATCCTGTCCTGGGAACAGGTCTACGGCATGACCGAGCTGCCCGAGCACCTCATCGTCGTCGGGTCCGGCGTGACGGGGGC
>DATBDW010000170.1:0-14005 GCA_036269735.1 Actinomycetes bacterium | reverse complement strand
GGGCCGGTTCGCGGGATAATGCACTGAACACACACTCCGTGTCGACGCCTCGCGGCCTGTTCGTGCTGTGCCGGCGTGCCGTACCGAAGGGAGCCAGGATGGCGGCCATGAAGCCGCGAACGGGCGACGGTCCGCTCGAGGTCACCAAGGAGGGTCGCGGCATCGTGATGAGGGTGCCGCTCGAGGGTGGTGGGCGCCTCGTCGTGGAGCTGTCGGCGGACGAGGCCGGCGCTCTCGGGGACGCGCTCAAGTCCGTCGTCGCCTGATTAGTCACTCCTGCCCACCAGATCGAGACAGCCAGCTCGAGCTGTGACCCACCGGCCCCGGCCCGCTCTCAGCGGGCCGGGGCCGCTGTCACGTCCGGAGACCTCGGCGGTACGCCGGGAGGTCAGGGCCTCTTGACCGCGACGAGGAGCCCGTCCCCTGCGCACAGCAAGGCGCTGACGAGATCCTCGTTCTCGCGCACCGCGCGGCCCAGGTCGCGGATCACGGTGGTGTCCTCGTCGCGTTCGGTCGGGTCGGCCACCCGGCCGTGCCACAGCGCGTTGTCGAACGCGACCGTGCCGCCGGGCCGGAGCAGGCGCAGCGCCTGCTCCAGATAGCCGGCGTACTCGCTCTTGTCCGCGTCGCAGAACACCAGGTCGTAGGCTCCGTCGGTGAGCCGGGGGAGGACGTCGAGGGCCCGCCCGGAGATCAGCCGGACCCGGTTGGAGGGAATCCCTGCCTCCGCGAAGGTTTCTCGGGCCGCCCGGTGGTGCTCGGGCTCGACGTCGATGGTGGTCAGCACGCCGTCCGGGCGCATGCCGCGCAGCAGGTAGAGCGACCCCACTCCGGCCCCGGTCCCGATCTCGACGACCGCCTTGGCGCCAGCGGCCGCAGCGATCGCGGCCAGGACGGCGCCGCCCCCGGCCAGGATCGGCACGCAGCCGAGCTCGGAGCCCTTCGCCCGGGCGGTGGCCAGGACCTCGTCCTCGGGGACGAACTCCTCCGCGTAGGTCCAGCTGGACTCGTGGTTGCCGGCGATGACGGCCTCCGGGGACGGGGGTCGGGCGGATGGACGGGGGGAGCCTAGTGCCCCCGTCCGGCCCTGGCGGGGAACCCCGGGACGCCCGTCGGGCGTTCTTCCGGGAACAGGTCATCGCGCGCCCGGGTTGGGCCAGGAAAGAGGATCGGGGCACCATGAGTGCAGCAGCCGCCGTCATGACCCGGGGAGGTGGGGGGTTCTTGATCGACCCAACCCGCCGAGCCTCGGCGCCTGCGGCCGATGCCGAGGCCGAGGCGCCCGCCGTACCGGCGGAGTGGACCCCCCCGAGCTGGGACGAGGTCGTCCGGACCCACTCGGCGCGGGTCTACCGCCTCGCCTACCGCCTGACCGGCAACCCGCACGACGCCGAGGACCTCACCCAGGACGTGTTCGTGCGGGTCTTCCGGTCCCTGTCGAGCTACACCCCGGGCACCTTCGAGGGCTGGCTGCACCGGATCACCACGAACCTGTTTCTCGACCAGGTACGCCGCAAGCAGCGGATCCGCTTCGACGGGCTCGCCGACGACGCGGCCGAGCGTCTCCCCGGGCGTGAACCCGGCCCGGCCCAGGTCTATGACGACACCCACTTCGGCGACGACGTGCAGCGCGCCCTGGACGCCCTGCCTCCCGACTTCCGTGCGGCGGTCGTCCTGTGCGACATCGAGGGGCTCTCCTACGAGGAGATCGCCGCGACGCTGGGCATCAAGCTGGGCACCGTCCGCAGCCGCATCCACCGCGGCCGGTCTCAGCTGCGGGCCGCCCTCGAGCACCGCGCCCCGGGCCGGCGCCCCGCCTTCGAGCCGGGCTCCTCGGCCGCGGCCTACCGCGACGACACCGGATCCCCGGACGTCACCGGCTCGAACGGCGGGCCGGCGTCATGACCCACCTCGGCGCGCGGGTGTCCGCGCTCGTCGACGGGGAGCTCTCGCACGAGGACCGGGACCGCGCCCTGTCCCACGTCGCCCACTGCACCGAGTGCCGGGCCGCGCTGGACGCCGAGCGCAGCGTCAAGGAAGCCCTTGCGTCGCTCCAGCCGGCCACGCCGTCGCCCGCCCTGCTCGCCTCACTGCAGTTGCTGGCCCTGCCGGGTGGCCCGGTCCCGCCGCGGGCCAAGTCCATGCCCCAGGGCCCGGTCGTCCCGCTCCTCCCCTCGCCCGGGCGAGCCCCCCGGGGTGCCCGCGGTGACTCGCGGCGCCCCGCCGGTCAGGGTGCCGTCCGCCGCAGCCGCACGCGGGCGCGGTACGCCGCCGTCGGCGCCCTCTCGGTCGCCGGCCTGGTGCTGGGCACGGCGTTCGCGGCGGGCGGCTCCGGGCAGGGTGTCCCCCCGGTCGCTCCGCCCGCGGCGGAGCTGTCCGTCGAGCACTCGGCGACCACCGCGGGCTTCACGGTCGGCGACCCGGGCCTCGGCCTGGCCTCGACCTTCGGGGACCTCTCCGGCCCGGCTGCCGTGCGACGGTGAGGCGGCGCGTCCCGGTCGCCGGGGCGGCGGTCGGTGCCGTGGTCGTCGTCCTCGCGGTGGTCGGCCCGCTGACCGTTCTCGCCCTGCTCGGCCCGCAGGACAGCCAGCAGAAGGCGTCGCGCGCCTCCGGGCGCGGCCCAGCGGGCCCGCAGCCGATGGTCCAGGACGAGGCTCGCCGGCTGCTGGCCCGCGCCGCCGCCGCGCCTGCCGTCACGCCGTACCACGGTGTCCAGTTCGTGTCGGCCTGGACGTCGGGCGGGGCGACCAGCGAGGTCGTCGACGTCGACCACGTCCCCGGCCAGGGCACCTCGGTGCGCAGCGACGGCACCGTCGTGGCTCCGGCCAGGCACATGACCCTGCTCGCGGCCGGAGTGCCCTCGATCGCCGACGGCGGCGTGGTGGGTCTGCTCGCGGCGCACTACTCGCTGCGGGTCGTGGGCCAGGACACCGTGGCCGGGCGGCCCGTCGACGTGATCGCGGCCCGGCGTCCCGGAGCCCGATCCACCGCGCAGGACACGGCCCGGTTCTGGCTGGACCGCGCGAGCGGCCTGGTGCTGCGCCGCGAGGTCTACGACGAGGGCGGCCGTACGACCCGCGCCAGCGCCTTCGTGTCTGTCAGCGTGGGCCAGGGCGACGTCTCGCCCGAGACTCCCCAGCGGCCGTGGAGCGCCACGATGGACACGGTGACCCTCGCGCGCCTCTGCGTGCACGGCTGGCACTGCCCCTCGACGCTGCCCGGGCCTCTGACGTTGGTGGACGCCCGGCGCGGCGGCACGGGCGACGAGGACATCGTCCACCTGAGCTACAGCGACGGCATCGCCACCGTGTCCGTCTTCGAGCAACGGGGCCGGTTGGACGAGAAGGGCCTCGACGGCGACGAGCGCGCGACCGAGGGCGGGCACCCCGTGTTCGTCCACGGACAGGTGCCGCGCCGGGTCGTCTGGTCGTCCGGCGGCGTGGTCTACACCGTCGTGGCCGACGCTCCTGAGCGTACGGTGGACGACGTGGTGGCGGCGCTCCCGCACCGCGCTGCGGCCGACGGCACCCTCGGACGCCTCGGCCGCGGTCTGGACCGGGTGGCCTCCTGGTTCAACCCGTTCGGCTGACGGGCATGGGCGCCGCACCAGCACCCGTCGCCGGCGGGATCGATCGACCAGTTGCACCGGACCAGCGGAACCCTTCGAGGAGCTACGCCAGATGAGCGACCAGCACGCCGAGCGCGACGAGGTCGGCGACGCCGCGCCCTGGTGGTCCGCGCCCGGCCGGGACGTCTGGGACGCGCCGGAGCCGAGCACCGCTCCGCAGCCGGCCGCCGCCGATCGCCCAGCGACGAGCCCCTCGCCGTACGGCGCGTCGCCGTTCGGCGCGGGTCCGTACGACGCGTGGGCGCCGACCGATGCGTGGGCGCCGACCGATGCGTACGGCCAGCCGCGGGTCGACCGGCCGCAGCCCCACGGCCGCGGGCCGGGCACGGGCGTGCTGCTGGTGCTGGTGCTGGTGGTCGCGCTGGTCGCGGGGCTGGCCGGGGGAGCCGCGGGCTACCTGCTGGCCGACCGCAACAAGGACAACGTGACGGTGAGCGGCGCAAGCCTGCAGCCCGCACCCGCGCGCAACGTGAAGCGCCCGCCCAACACTGTCCCGGGGGTCGCGGCGAAGGTGCTGCCCAGCGTGGTGCAGATCAAGGTCGAGACCTCGCAGGGTCAGGCCACCGGCTCCGGCTTCGTCATCGACAAGGCCGGTGTCGTGGTGACGAACAACCACGTCGTAGCCGACGCACAGGGCTCGGTGCAGATGACCTTCAGCGACGGTACGGAGACCACGGCGACCGTCCTCGGCACGTCGCCCAGCTACGACCTGGCGGTGCTGCGGGTCAAGGCGCACGACCTCCCCGCCCTGCCGCTGGGCAACTCCGACTCGGTCGTCGTCGGCGACGAGGTGCTGGCCGTTGGGTCACCCCTGGGTCTGTCGGGCACGGTGACGAGCGGCATCGTCAGCGCCAAGGACCGCGCGGTCTCGACGAGCAGCGAGACCGGCTCGGGTGACAGCTCGTACATCGACGCGATCCAGACCGACGCGGCCATCAACCCCGGCAACTCCGGCGGACCACTGGTCAATCTGAACGGCGAGGTCATCGGGGTGAACTCGGCGATCGCCGCGGTCAGCAGCGGTGGGTTGGGCGGGCAGAGCGGCAACATCGGCGTCGGGTTCGCGATCCCGATCAACCAGGTGCGCTACACCGTCCGCCAGCTGCTCGCGGACGGCAAGGCCGAGTTCCCCATCATCGGCGCCAGCCTCGACCCGCAGTACGACGGCGCGGGGGCGCGCATCTCGGCGACCGGCGCGAACGGGCAACCACCCCTGGTCCCCGGCGGGCCGGCCGAGCAGGCCGGCGTACAGCCAGGAGACGTCGTGGTGGCCATCGACGGCAAGAAGGTCGAGGACAGCGCGGCTCTCATCGTCGCGATCCGGGCCCACCACCCGGGCGAGAAGGTCCGGCTCACCCTCTCCCGCGGCGGCGACACGCACGACGTGACCGTGACGCTCGCAGCGCACGAGGGCTGACCGAGCCGTACGAGCCGACCGAGCGAACGGGCGAGTGAGAGGATCGGGTCGTGTTCGACGTGGGTCCGGGTGAGGTCATCGGTCTCGCCGTCGTCGCCCTGGTCGTCGTGGGGCCGGACAAGCTGCCGCGGTACGCCGCCGACGCCGCCCGGATGCTGCGCCAGGTCCGGCGGATGGCTTCCGAGGCCCGCGACGAGGTCACCCGTGAGCTCGGGCCGGAGCTCAAGGACCTCGACCTGGCCGACCTCGACCCGCGCCAGCTGGTTCGCAAGCACCTGCTCGAGCCGATCAACCTGGACGACCTCGACGACGACGACCGTGATCACGACGATCACGATGGGGCCGCCGGGGACCGGAGCGCGAGCAACGGTGACGCGCCCCGCCGCCGTAGCGCACCGGAGAACCCGCCCGGGTACGACGAGGACGTCACCTGACGCCGTGCATCGGCCCACGCACCGTTAGGTCAACTCAACGGCGCTCTGAGGAGAAGAGGCGGCTCGGCCTGACCGGCCCGTTTCCGGCCTCGGTGGTGCAGGTGTAGGTCAAGAGCGCTTGGGAGGAGGAGGCCGCAGGCTCCGAGCGGACATCTCCCGGCGTTCGGTGGACTCGGCGACACATCCGGTGCCGGTGGTGCCGTTGAGCCGGGTTCGTAGTCCCCTTGGTACGCAGGTGCACCGGATGCGTCGTCGAGTAGTCGCTCGCCGATCCCATCTATCACTCCGGTCACATCTGCATCTCAGCCGGACCTAACAACACACAGTCCGCCCCGATCTGGCCCTTCGGAGGTCCGAAACACCGGGGACTGTGTGTTCTTCGGTCCGCATGACCAACGCCGGGCCAGATCGGCACCCGGCCGGAGCCACCCCCGTCCGAAGCCGCCCTTGATCTGACCGCACTACGCACGGCCGGCCAGATCGGTACCCGGCCGGAGCCGCCCCCGTCCGAAGCCGCTCTTGATCTGACCGCACCACGAACGGCCGGCCAGATCGGCACCCGGCCGGGAGCGGCCGCAGTGCCGTCCCAAGCCGCCCTTGATCTGACCGCACCACCCACGGCCGGCCCGATCCGCACCATGTGCGCGCGTCAGCGGCCCGCGGGACTCAGGCCCAGCGATCGACCGGCCAGGCCGCGGGCGCGCCGGCCCAGCGACGTGGCGACCGCGTCGAGGGCCTGCGCGGCCGGGGCGTCCGGGTCGGTCAGGACCAGCGGGCGGCCGCTGTCGCCGCCCTCGCGCAGTCGGGTGTCCAACGGGATCTGCCCGAGCAGTGGCACGGGCGCCCCCATGGCGCGGCTCAGTCCGTCGGCCACCGCCTGACCGCCGCCGGAGCCGAAGACGTCGATCCGGTCACCGCAGTGCGGGCAGGGCAGCCAGGACATGTTCTCGACCACGCCGGCGATCTGCTGGTGGGTCTGCATCGCGATCGTCCCGGCGCGCTCGGCGACCTCGGCGGCGGCCTGCTGAGGCGTCGTGACGACGAGCAGCTCGGCCGGCGGGACCAGCTGGGCGACCGAGATCGCGATGTCGCCGGTGCCGGGCGGCAGGTCCATCAGCAGGACGTCGAGGTCACCCCAGTAGACGTCGGCGAGGAACTGCTGCAGGGCGCGGTGCAGCATCGGCCCGCGCCACACCACGGGCTGGTTGTTGGCGACGAACATGCCGATCGAGATGACCTTCACGTCGTTCGAGACCGGCGGCAGGATCATGTCCTCGACCTGCGTCGGGCGGCCCTCGACGCCCAGCATGCGGGGCACGGAGTGGCCGTAGATGTCGGCATCCACGACGCCGACGGCCAGCCCCGACCGAGCCATCGACGCGGCCAGGTTCACCGTCACCGACGACTTGCCGACACCGCCCTTGCCCGAGGCCACCGCGTAGACGCGGGTCAGCGACCCGGGCCGCGCGAACGGGATCTCCCGCTCGGCCGCACCGGAGTCGGACCGCAGCCGCCCCTGCAGCTCCTTGCGCTGGGTGTCGGACATCACGTCGAGGTCGACGCGTACGCCGGTCACGCCCTCGACCCGGGTCACGGCCTCGGTGACGGTCCGGGTGATGGTGTCGCGCATCGGGCAGCCCGCGACGGTGAGGTAGACGGCCACGGTGACCTCACCGGTGGCCGAGATGTCGACCGACTTCACCATGCCGAGATCCGTGATCGGGCGCCTGATCTCGGGGTCGTCGACCGTGGCCAGAGCGGCCTGGACGGCCTCCTGGCTGGGTGCGGTGGTGGTGGTGGACATGACTGCGATGCTACGTGGGTTGAGACGTCCCGGCCGAGCCGGGCGGCCTCGCCGTACCATCGCAGCATGCCGTGGTCGGGGGACTTGACCGAGCCGCAGATGCTCGCTTGGCGCCGCTTCCTGCGCGCCCACGCTCTCGTCACCCGAGCGCTGGAGAGCGACCTGATGGCTGAGCAGGGACTGCCGCTCGCGTCCTACGACGTGCTCGTCCAGCTGGTGGAGGCACCGGAGCGCCGGCTGCGGATGAGCGAGCTCGCCCAGCGGGTGCTGCTCTCCCGGAGCGGGCTCACCCGGCTGGTGGACCGCCTCGAGCGGGAGGGTCTGGTACGCCGGGAGGCGTGCGACAGCGACGCGCGCGGCCTGTTCACGGTGCTCACCGACGCCGGGCTCGAGCGGCTGCGGGCAGCCAGCCCGGTCCACCTGCGCGGGGTCGCCGAGTACGCGGTGGGCCGCCTGGACGACGCCGAGGCGGGCACGCTGGCCGACCTGCTGGCGCGGATGATCGACGACCCCGTCGTACCCGCGCAGGGCGATCGGCCGGCCGACCAGCAGCCGTCGCTCACACGCGGGGGCTGACCCGCACGACCTCGTCGAAGGTGGTGAGCCCGTCCAGGGCCTTGGCCACCGCGGCGTCCTGCAGGGTCGGCATGCCGGCCGTCGCCGCGCCGATGGCTCGCTCGCTGGGGTCGCTGAGCAGCACGTGGCGCAGCTCCTGGTCGACGACGATCATCTCGAACACGCCGGTCCGGCCCCGGTAGCCGGTCCCGCCGCACTCCGCGCAGCCCGCACCGAGCACCGGGGTGGCGTCCTCGAGCAGCCTGGGGTCGATGCCGAGGGCCCGCAGCATCGCAGGGTCCGGCTCGTGCGGCACCGCGCAGCTGGGGCAGGGGCGGCGGACGAGGCGCTGGGCGACCACGGCCGAGAGCGCGGACCCGACGACGTAGGGCTCGAGGCCCATGTCGACGAGCCGTGCCACCGAGGCGAGCGCTCCGTTGGTGTGCAGGGTCGTGAGGACCAGGTGGCCGGTGAGGGCGGCCCGCATCGCCAGCTCGGCGGTCTCGAGGTCGCGGACCTCACCCACGAGTACGACGTCGGGGTCCTGGCGCAGCACCGCCCGCAGGCCGCGGCTGAAGGTCAGACCGCTGCGCTCGTGGACCTGCACCTGGGTCACCCCGGGCACCTGGAGCTCGACCGGGTCCTCGAGCGTGACGATGTTGAGCTCGGATGTGCGGAGCTCCTGCAACGCCGAGTACAGCGTGCTCGTCTTGCCGCTGCCGGTCGGTCCCGTGATCAGGACCAGGCCCTGCGGGTTGTCGAGCGCCCGGCGTACCGCGATCAGCTGCTCCGCGTCCAGGCCGGTCTCGGCGAGCGGTTGCAGGCGGTCCGCCTGCGCGAGCAGCCGGATGACGACCTTCTCGCCGTGGACCGAGGGCAGGGTGCTGACGCGGGCGTCGATCGTCCGGCCGTCGACGTTGATCCGGGTCCGGCCGTCCTGAGGCAGGCGCCGCTCGGCGATGTCCAGCCCGGAGACGATCTTGAACCGGCTCACGATCGAGGCGTGCGCGCCGCGGGGCACGGTCATGACCTCGCGCAGCAGACCGTCGACCCGGTAGCGGACCCGCAGCACGTCGCGCTGGGGCTCGATGTGGATGTCGCTGGCGCCCACCCGTACGGCGTCGGCCAGGACGATGGTGACCAGGCGGACGGTCGGCGCGTCGTTGCGCGCGACCAGGACCTCCTCCTCGTGGGCACGCTCGGCGGCGTCGAAGAAGGTCGAGACGTCCGAGGAGTCCTCGGCGAGCGACCAGGTCCGGGTCAGGTGGTCGCGCACCTGGGTCTCGGTGGCCACCCGCACCACCAACTCGGTCGCGCCGGTGTGTAGCCGGACGTCGTCGAGGGCGACCACGTCGGTGGGGTCGCTGACCGCGAGGGTCAGCCGGCGGCCGTCCTTGGCGATGACGATCATCCCGAGCCGGGCTGCCACGCTGCGTGGCAGCAACCGCACGGTATCCGGGGACACCGCGATCTTGGTGAGGTCGACGACCTCGAGGTGCAGCTGGGCGGCCAGGGCGTCGGCGATCTGGCGCTCGGTGGCGATGCCGAGGTCGACCAGGACGTGGCCCAGCCGCCGGCGGACCCCCACCACCGCGCGCTGGGCCTCGAGGGCCTGGCGCAGCTCGGGCTCGGTCACGATCCCGGCGTCGAGGAGGACGTCACCGATGCGGCTCCGCGCGGCCCCGGGCCACCCACTGCCCTCGTCGGCCAGCAGGTCGGCGAGCCCCTCCAGTGCGTCGGGGACGTCCAGGCCGGTCAGCAGCCCGTGCCCGTCGTCGTCGAGGGCGTGTGTCACCTACTAGCAATCGGCCGGGCGGAGCGCGACCTTCAGCTTTCCGAGGCCGTCCTGGAAGACGGTTCCCCGACGGCGCCGCGCTCCTCGAGCTCGTCCAGCAGCTGGCGCAGCTCCGAGCGCAGGAAGTCGCGGGTCGCGACGTCCCCGACGGCGATCCGCAGCGAGGCCAGCTCGCGGGTCAGGTAGTCGGTGTCCGAGATGTTACGTTCTGCCCGGCCCCGGTCCTGCTCGTACTGGACCCGGTCGCGGTCCGCCTGACGGTTCTGGGCCAGCAGGATCAGGGGTGCGGCGTAGGACGCCTGCAGCGAGAGCACCAGGGTCAGCGCGATGAACGGGTAGTCGTCGAACTGCAGCGGCCAGTCGGCGGCGTTCCAGACCAGCCAGACCGCGACGAACACCGTCATGTAGACCAGGAACCGGCCGGTCCCGATGAACCGGGCGATCCGCTCGCTCAGCCGGCCGAACGCCTCCGGGTCGTACGTCGGGGTCGGCACCAGCCCCCGGCGTACCTCTCGGGGCTGGTCCAGACGCGTCGAGCGCCGCGGTTCACGAGCCATCGGGCACACCGACCTCGACCGCCTCGTCGCCGGTCCCCTCGACGTCGTGGCCCTGGTGGCGCCAGTCGTCGGGGAGCAGGTGGTCGAGCACGTCGTCCACGGTGACCGCACCCAGCAGGTGGTCGTCCTCGTCGACCACCGGGGCGGCGACCATGTTGTAGGTCGCCAGGTGATGGGTGATCGCGGCCAGAGGAGCGTTGGGGTGCAGCGGCTCGATGGTCGAGTCGACGACCCCACTGACCAGTACGGACGGGGGCTCGCGCAGCAGCCGCTGGATGTGCGCGATGCCGATGAACCGTCCTGTCGGGGTCTCCATCGGGGGGCGGCACACGTAGACCTGGGCGGCCAGGGCAGGGGACAGCTCGGGCTGGCGGACCCGGGCGAGCGCGTCGGCGACGGTGGCGTCCGGCGGGAGGATCACCGGTTCGGTGGTCATCATGCCGCCGGCGGTGTCGTCGGAGTAGGCGAGCAGTCGACGCAGCGGCGCGGCCTCGTCCGGCTCCATCAGCTCGAGCAGCTTGTCCTGGTCGGCCTGCGGGAGCTCCGAGAGCAGGTCGGCCGCGTCATCGGGCTGCATCGCCTCGAGCACGTCCGCTGCTCGTTCCTCCTCGAGCTCCCGGAGGATCTCGACCTGGTCGTCCTCGGGCAGCTCCTCGAGGACGTCGGCGAGCTTCTCGTCGTCGAGGGCGGCCGCCACCTCGACCCGGCGTTTGGCCGAGAGCTCGTGCAGCACGGTGGCCAGGTCGGCGGCGTTGAGCTTCTCGAAGGTGGCGAGCAGGTTGGCTGCGCCCTGCCCCGACTCCTCGATCTGCAGTCCGCTGGCGTCGCGCCATTCGACCGTCAGCGTCTCGCCGCGGCGGCGGAGCCCCTTCTTGCTGGGACGCCGGACGAACAGCCGGGTGATCTCCCAGTCGCGGGTGCGCTGCTGCTCCATCGCGACGTCCTCGACCACGGCGGGGCTGCCGTCCTCGACGAGGGTCACGGTGCGGTCGAGCATCTCGCCGATGACCAGGGTCTCGGTGGGCCGCTGCTGGAAGCGGCGCATGTTGACCAGGCCGGTGGTGATGACCTGCCCCGGGTCGATCGAGGTCACCCTGGTCATGGGGACGAAGATCCGGCGCCGGCCGGGGACCTCGACGACCAGGCCCAGCACCCGCGGCTCGTCCAGACCGATGCGCAGCGCGACGACGACGTCGCGCACCCGGCCGACCTGGTCGCCCGCAGGGTCGAACAGCGGGGTGCCGGCGAGGCGCGCGACGAAGACCCGGGTCGCTCCGCTCACGAGGGTTCAGGCTACCGGCGGGGCACCGCCGAGGGGCGTCGTGACGCGGCCGGGTGCCCGAGCTCTGCTTGGCGGGCCGTGACGGTGCCTGGCGGGCCGTGTACGCCCCGCCCGGGTCGGGCGGGTCAGGGGAGTCGGCGGTGGCGGGCCCGGCGGCCGAAGATGAACGGCAGGGCGCCACGGGTGGTCGCGGGCGAGGGCACGGGTTCGGCGGCGTGCGACCCGTGCGAGAGGTGGCCGGGCCGCTCGACCAGCCGCCCGGTAGGGGTCAGCCGGACGACGCGGGACTCGCGGGCCCAGCGGGCCGGCTGCTCCTCGCCGTCGCGCGGGTTGAGGCGCTTGGCGTGCAGCTCGCGCACCACGGGCTCCCACGCGTCGGTTCCCGGGAACACCGTCGACACGGCGGCCCGGAACGTCACGACCCGCCCACCGGTGTCCTTGCTGCGGGCGATGACGTCGACCTCGGTCCCGTCCGGGAGGTCGGGCAGCGGCTGCTCGTCGCCCCCCGACACGACGTGTACGGCGTCGTCGTACCAGACGTGCCACGCGGCCATCGCCGGCCCGTGCTCGTCGCCGGCCGGGCGCAGCCACACCAGTGCCGACTTGCGCGCCACCTCGGCCACCAGCGCCGCCGCCACGGCGGCGTCACGGTCCTGGATCACCGGCCGAGCGTCCCACACCCATGCCCTCGGGGGAGGATGGCGCGATGGGCGAACTGGCAGGGCGACCGGTCGCCGGCGGCGCGGCGCCTGCCCTGCCGGGTACGGTCGCCCGGCCGCCGCGGGCGGACATCCTGCTGATGGCCGTAGGAATCGCCGCGGTCTCGACCTCGGGACCGCTGATGGCGGCCGTCGCGGTCCCTGCACTGGCCGTGGCGATGTGGCGCAACCTGTTGGCGGTGCTCGCGATCTGGCCGGTTGCCCTGGTCACGCGGCGCTCCGAGCTGACCGGCATGGTCCGCCGCGAGCGGGTCTGGGCCCTGGTCGCGGGTCTGTTCCTGGCGGGTCACTTCGCGACCTGGGTGCCGAGCCTGCGCTACACCTCGGTGGCTTCGGCCACGGCCATCGTCTGTACCCAACCGATCTGGGTCGCCCTGCTGGCCCGGGCGCGCGGCCACCTCGTGCCGTCGCGGACCTGGCTGGGCATCGGCGTCGCCATGGTCGGCGCGGTCCTGCTCACCGGAGTCGACTTCTCGCTGGACACCCGGTCGCTCGTCGGCGACCTGCTCGCGCTCCTGGGCGGAATGTTCGCTGCGCTCTACACCGTGGCGGGTGCCGAGGTCCGGCGGACGGTGAGCACGACGACGTACACCGCGGTCTGCTACTCGACCGCGGCCGTGGTGCTGCTGACCGGATGCCTTGTCGGCGGGGTACAGATCTGGGGCTTCAGCGGGCTGTCGTGGCTGCAGCTGCTCGCCCTCACCGTCGGAGCACAGCTGCTGGGACACTCCGTGTTCAACGTCGTGCTGCGCACGACCAGCGCCACCGTGGTCTCCCTCGTGCTGCTCCTCGAGATCCCTGGCGCCGCTCTCATCGCGGCCGTGACACTGGGCCAGGTGCCGCCGCTGGCCGCGCTGCCGGCAGCGCTGCTGCTGCTGGTCGGCCTCGGCATCGTCATCTCCTCGGCGGGCGAGGGCGTCGAGGCGTCGGTCCCCACCGAATGACCCGCCGGTAGCCTTCCCGCCGTGACGATGCCGCCCTCGACGCCGCCGACGAGCCGCCCGACGCGGGCCCGGCGCTCGTGCCTCGCCGTACCCGGCTCGAGCCCCAAGATGCTCGGCAAGGCCCAGGGGCTGCCCGCCGACCAGGTGTTCCTCGACCTGGAGGACTCGGTCTCGCCGCTGGCCAAGGTCGACGCCCGCGCCAACGTCGTGGCCGCGCTGAACGAGGGCAACTGGGCCGGCAAGACGCGAGTCGTGCGCGTCAACGACTGGACGACACAGTGGACGTACGGCGACGTCATCGTGGTCGTCGAGGGTGCCGGTGCGGCGCTGGACGCCGTGATGCTGCCCAAGGTGCAGAGCGCCGCGCAGGTGACGGCACTCGACCTGCTGCTCACGCAGCTGGAGAAGACCCTCGGGCTCGAGGTGGGCCGGATCGGCATCGAGGCCCAGATCGAGAACGCCCGCGGACTGGTCGAGGTCGACGCGATCGCTGCGGCGTCACCACGCACCGAGACCATCATCTTCGGACCGGCCGACTTCATGGCCTCGATCAACATGCGCTCGCTGGTCGTCGGCGAGCAGCCGCCGGGCTACGACGTCGGGGACGCCTACCACTACATCCTGATGCGCATCCTGATGGCGGCCCGGATGCACGACCTGCAGGCGATCGACGGTCCCTACCTACAGATCAAGGACGTCGAGGGCTTCCGGCGGGTGGCCGGCCGGTCCGCCGCGCTCGGCTTCGACGGCAAGTGGGTGCTGCACCCGGGCCAGATCGAGGCGGCCAACGAGGTCTATGCCCCGAGTCAGGGCGACTACGACCACGCCGAGCTGATCCTGGACGCCTACGCCTGGCACACCTCCGAGGCC
>DATBDW010000169.1:0-8628 GCA_036269735.1 Actinomycetes bacterium | reverse complement strand
CGGTCGTCTTCCAGTTAGCCCGGCGCGAGCGCGTGTTGCTGCGCGACATCTTCCGCTTGGGAACGGCCACGGATCGTCTCTCCTCGGTTCGTGCGGGAGCGGGCCCCGCATCTGTGGTGCTCAGGTCGAGCTGTCGTCCTGGGTGCTGCTCAGGTCGTGCCGGTCGTGCCGTCGGCCAGTCCGCGCAGCGCCTCCCAGCGCGGGTCGCTCTCCTCGTGCCCGTGCTCCGGGTCGTCCGCGAGCCGGACCCCACAGGTGGGGCACAGCCCGGGACAGTCCTCCCGGCACAGCGGCCGCAGCGGCAGTGCGAGCACCACCGCGTCGCGGACCGCGGGTTCGAGATCGATCAGGTCGCCTTCCATGCCGGGCAGCGGCTCCGCGTCGTCGTCGTCCGCCGGCTGCTCGTGGCCCGGGTGGGCGTAGAGCTCCTGCAGGTCGACGACCAGCGGGGTGCTGACCGGGTCGAGGCAGCGCACGCACTCGCCCGACGCGATGGCGTGCACCGTGCCGGAGACGAGAACGCCCTCGACCACCGACTCGAGCCGAAGGTCCAGCTCGAGCGGGGACCCTTCCTGGACTCCGAGGACATCCACGCCGACGTGGGCCGGTGCCGGAACAGTTCGGGAGACCGTCCGCATCGACCCGGGCCGCCGCCCCAGCTCTCGGGTGTCGAGCACCAGGGGCGAACGCGGGTCGAGACGGGGCGTGGCTCTCCTGCTCTCTTCGGGCATGCTCATGGCGGCGTGACTGACTTCGGTGCCCAGGTCGGGACCGCGAGCCAGGCTACCCGACGGCCCCGCGGTCAGTCACATCCGCGAGGAGTCCTCGCCGGAGTGCTCGCGGTCGTCCCCGGGCAGGTCGCCGCCGTCGAAACCGTCCTGGTCGGGGGCCAGGTCGCCGGCGGCCGAGCGGCCGCTGAGCTTGTCCCGGCCACGGCGTACCGCAGTGATCGTCTTTTCGAGGACCACCTCGAAGTTGGCCAGCTTCGTGTCCACGTAGTCGTCGACCTCGCCGCGCATCGTCCGGGCCTCGTCGGCCGCGTCGCGGCGGATCCGGGCGGCGTGGCGCTGGGCCTCGGCGACGACCTCGGTCTCGGAGGTCAGCGAGAGGCGCTCCTGCTCCGCGCGGTCGATGATCCGGGCCGCCTCGCGCCGCCCCTCGTCGACGACCGATTCACGGTCCGCGAGCAGCATCTGGGCGTGCCGGAACTCCTCCGGGAGCAGCCCGCGCATCTCCTCGAGAAGGCCCAGGACCTCGCCCCGGTTCAGGATGCACGACGCCGACATCGGCATCGAGCGGGCGTTCTCGACGATCCCGATCAGCTCGTCGAGCTTGTCGTGAACGTCCACCGCGGGCCTCCCCTCGTGGCGCTGGGTCAGGAGCCGAGCCGCCCGCGCAGCCGGGCCAGGACGGCGTCGGGCACGAGCCCCCCGACGTCCCCGCCCCATCGGGCGACCTCTTTGACGAGACTAGAGGAGAGGAACGAGTAGTCCGGGTTGGTCGCCACGAAGAGCGTCTCGATCCCGCTGAGGCGGTTGTTCATCTGGGACATCTGCAGCTCGTAGTCGAAGTCGCTGACCGCGCGCAAGCCCTTGACCACCACCGGGATCGACTTGTCGCGGCAGTAGTCGACGAGCAGACCCCGGAAGGAGTCCACGGTGACGTTGCCCAGGTGGGCTGTGACCTCCCGCAGCAGGTCCATCCGCTCCTCGACCGAGAACAGGCCGGTCTTGGTCTCGTTGACGAGCACAGCGACGGTCACCTGGTCGTAGAGCCGGCTGGCCCGCTCGACGACGTCGAGGTGGCCGTTGGTCACCGGGTCGAACGAGCCCGGGCACACGCAGCGGCGCTGTGTCACGAAAGGCTCTGTCACGTAGGGCTCTCCTGGCGCTCGTCGGGTGGTGCCGGGACGGGAGCGGCGCGACCGTACCAAAGGGTGGCCTCGCCGTACCGCTTGGACCGCAGCGCCTCGTACCCGGCAGGCCACTCCCATGTCCCGCCGCGGGTGGACCGCTCGACAGCCACGACGGCGTCCGGGGCGAGCGCGGGTCGCACCGCCAGCAGCACCTCACCGAGCCGGTCGTCGCCGAGGTCGTACGGCGGGTCGGCGAACACCACGTCGAAGGGCGGCCCGCCTGACGCGACCAGGGACCGGACGGCCAGCTCGGCTGTCGTCCGGCGCAGCTCCGCGCCGGGCAGCCCGACGGCGGCCACGTTGGCCGTGATCGTCCGGGCGGCCTTGGCGTCGGACTCGACCAGGACGACCCCGGCGGCACCGCGGCTGAGCGCCTCGAGACCGACGGCTCCGGACCCGGCATACAGGTCGAGGACGCGACGACCCGCCCAGGCACGGATCAGCGCGCCGAGTGCCGAGAAAAGTGCCTCCCGCGCTCGGTCCGACGTGGGCCGGGTGCCCTCTCCGGGGGGGATGGCGAGCCGCCGGCCGCGGGCCGCGCCGGCCACGATGCGCGTCACGGCAACCCCACGCCGATCAGGCCTTCTCGAGGTAGTCGGCACGCTCCTGGGAGAGCACGACGTCGACCGCCGCCAGCAGCGCCGGGCTCGCGGCGAGCGTCGGGTCCTCCTCGACGACGGCGGCGGCGTCCTCGCGGGCCGTGACGATGACCTCCTCGTCGCGCAGGACGGACAGCAGCCGGAGGCTCGACCGGCGGCCGGACTGCGAGGCGCCGAGGACGTCGCCCTCCCGGCGGGCCTCGAGGTCGAGACGGGAGAGCTCGAACCCGTCCAAGGTGGCCGCGACGGCGTCCAGGCGCTCACGCGCCGGCGTACCCGGCTCGGTGTCCGTGACCAGCAGGCACAGCCCGGGGGCGGTGCCCCGGCCGACCCGGCCGCGCAGCTGGTGCAGCTGGGAGATGCCGAACCGGTCGGCGTCCATGACGACCATCGCGGTGGCGTTCGCGACGTCGACCCCGACCTCGACGACGGTGGTCGCCACGAGGACGTCGACCTCGCCCGCGGCGAAGCGCCGCATCACGTCGTCCTTGACGTCGGACGGCAGCCGCCCGTGCAGCACGTCGACCCGCAGGCCAGCGAGCGGGCCGACGACGAGCATCGGGGCCACGTCGAGCACGGCGACGGCCGGACGGAGGGACGTGATGGGTTCGTCGGACGTGGGTGCCTCGGCCACGTCGGTGTCCGCCGTGCCGTCATCGCCGCCGATCCGCGGGCAGACGACGTAGACCTGGTGGCCCGCCGTCACCTCCTCGCGGACCCGCTGCCAGGCGCGCTCGAGGAAGTGCGGCTTCTCCGAGGTCGGCACGACGTGCGAGGTGATCGGCGACCGCCCGGCGGGCAGCTCGGTGAGGGTGGAGACGTCGAGGTCGCCGAACACCGTCATGGCGACGGTCCGCGGGATCGGCGTGGCGGTCATGACCAGCAGGTGCGGCGGTACGGCGGCCTTCCCGCGCAGCGCGTCGCGCTGCTCGACGCCGAACCGGTGCTGCTCGTCGACCACGACCAGCCCGAGGTCCTGGAACTCCACGGTGTCCTGGATCAGCGCGTGGGTGCCCACGACGATGCCGGCGTCACCGCTGACCACGTCGAGCAGGTTGGCCCGCCGCGCCGACGTACCTTGCGAGCCGGTCAGCAGCGCGACCCGGGTGCCCAGCTCGGACCCGCCGAGCATGCCGCGCTCGGCCATCGGCCCCAGCATCGTCGTGATCGACCGGTGGTGCTGCTGGGCCAGCACCTCGGTCGGTGCCAGCAGGGCCGCCTGTCCCCCTGTGTCGACGACCGCCAGCATCGCACGCAGCGCGACCACCGTCTTGCCGGAGCCCACCTCGCCCTGGAGCAGCCGGTGCATCGGGTGGTCGCGAGCGAGGTCGGCGGTGACGGCGGCCGACACCTCCTGCTGCCCGTCGGTCAGCCGGAACGGCAGGCGCTCGTCGAAGGCGTCCAGCAGCCCGGCGGAGGTCGAGCCGCGCGGCGTCGCCGGCAAGGCCGCGCTCTCGGCGCGGCGCATCGCCATGACGACCTGCAGCACGAAGGCCTCGTCGTACTTGAGCCGCGCACGCGCGCGTGCGACATCCTCGCGGGTGTTCGGCCTGTGCACCAGCCACAGGGCCTCGTGCAGCGGGAGCAACCCGAGCCGCGCGCGAACCTCGGCCGGCACCGGGTCGTCGAGCGGGCCATCGGCAAGCGCCACGTCGAGCGCGACCTTCACGGCCTTGAACACCCGCCAGGACGGCAGCTTCGCGGTCGCGGGATAGACGGGCATCAACCCGCCGGCGAAGTCCTCGGCGTCGTCGTCGAGGGCGACCTCCGGGTTGGTCAGGGTGAGCTTGTTCCTGAACATCTCGACCTTGCCGGCGAAGAACGCCTCCCGGCCGATGAGCAACGACTTGGCCCGCCAGGCCTGGTTGAAGAACGTGAGCGTCATCTTGGCGCGCCCGTCGGTCACTACGACGTCGAGCTTGTGCAGCTTGGCTCGGATCTTGCGACTGTCCACCGACTGCACCGTGGCTTGCAGGGTGACCAGCTCTCCCGGACGCAGCCGGGACAGGTCGGTCAGCTCGCCGCGGGCGTAATAGCGGCGCGGGTAGTGCCGGAGCAGGTCCTCGACGGTGGTGATGCCAAGCTTCTCGCCGAGCTCCTTCGCGGTACTTCCGACCACGTTGCGCACCGGAGCGCGAAGGTCGAAGGACACCTCACTCCACCCCAATGAGCAGGGGATAGCGGGGCTGCCCCCCGGCGTAGAGCACGGTGTCCACCTCCGGCCGACCGGCGCGGGCGTGGAACGCGACCGTCTCGGCCAGGCCGTCCTCGCCGTCGGCGCCGGTCACCAGCGTGACCAGCTCGCCGCCGGAGCCGAGCATCCGGTCGAGCACGATGCGGGCCACGTCGACGAGGTCGTCGCCGATGACCGCGAAGTCGCCGTCGACGATGCCGAGCACGTCGCCGGGGCGGCAGACGCCGGCCATCGTCACGGCTTCCTTGGCCGCGATGGTGACGCCGCCGTGTCGGCAGTGACCGGCTGCTGCGGTCATCGCGACCACGTCGTCCTCGAACCTGCGCGAGACGTCGTGCACAGCCAGCGCGGCGATCGCCTGGACGCTCGCGCGGGTGGGGATCACGGCGACCCGCAGCCCCTCGTCGCGGGCCTTGGCCGCCGCCACTTCGGCGACCGCCAGGCTGTCGGCGTCGTTGGGCAGGACGACGAGGTCGCGAGCCCTGGCCCGGCGCATGCCGGTGAGCAGCTCCGCGGTCGACGCGCGCCGGCCCGGCCCGCCGTGGACCACGGTTGCTCCAGCCGCCTCGAACAGAGCGGCCAGCCCGTCACCCGCCACGACCGAGACGACGCCGCGGCTGTCCCCGGGCAGGCTGCCGGTGTCGGAGCGCGCGGCGTCGACGAAGTGCGTCACCCGGATCCGGTGCGGCCGCCCGGCCTGGATGCCGGCCTCGACGGCTGCGCCCACATCGTCGACGTGCACGTGGACGTTCCAGGTCGGCTCGCCGCCCACGACGACCAGCGAGTCACCGAGCGGACCCAGGGCGTCGCGCAGCGGTGGGATCGCGTCCGCAGGGGCGTCGAGCAGGTACATCACCTCGTACGTGGGGCCCGGGCCGGCCGGGTCCTCGACGTCCAGCCCGCTGCGGGGCCGGGCAGCGGCGGTCACCGCGGCGGCGACGTGGGTCGGGACCGGCGGCGGCTCAGCGCCGGTCACGACGCCGGCCAGCGCGTCGAGCAGGACGCAGACCCCGCGGCCACCGGCGTCGACGACGCCGGCGCGGCGCAGGACGTCGAGCTGCTCGGGAGTCCGGGCCAGCGCCGTCCGCGCTCCGTCGGCGGCCGCGGTCACGACGGCCGCCAGCGACCCGTCGTCAGAATTGTCGGCCGCGGCGACGGCGCTGGCGGCCGCCTCCCGTGCGACGGTGAGCATGGTCCCCTCGACCGGCACCGCGACCGCGTCGTACGCCGCCCGGGCTCCGACCGTCAGGGCGGCGGCCAGCCGTTCGGCGTCCACCGTCCCACTCAGTCCGGCCAGCCCGTCGGCGACGCCACGTAACAGCTGGGACAGGATGACGCCGGAGTTGCCGCGGGCGCCCATCAGCGCGCCGTGGGCAAGCGCGGTCATCAGCCGGGCCGGCGTCGGGGTCTCGGTGTCGTCGCCGACGAACGCCCGGTCGGTGAGGGCCTCGGCGGCGGCGGCCACCGTCAGGTGCAGGTTGGTGCCCGTGTCGCCGTCCGGCACCGGGTAGACGTTGAGCTCGTCGATCTCCTCGCGAGCCGCCTCGAGGCCGTCCCGCGCCGCGGTGACCCAACGGGCCACCGACGGCCCGTCCAGCCTGGTCAGCACGGAGGTCACGGGGCGAATCTAGCCAGCGCGGGCCCGGCCACCGGCGGTACGCCCCGCTCGGTTGGCGCAGCTCCCGGCTGGTCGGTTACTCTTCTGCGGTTGCCCGGGACGCCCGGGCGCCCTTCCGTCGCGGCCATCGGGCCGCCCCGCGTTCGTCCCGAGGAGTTCGTCACCGTGGCTGCCACCTGCGATGTCTGCGGCAAGGGCCCGGGCTTCGGCCACGCCATCTCGCACTCCCACCGGCGTACCAAGCGCCGTTTCAACCCGAACATCCAGACGGTCCGGGCGATGGTGGGCAAGACCGGCAAGACCCCGAAGAAGCTCAACGTCTGCACGTCCTGCCTCAAGGCGGGCAAGGTCTCCCGCTAGTCGCGCTCGCGCACCGTCACGGCCGGCCCCCTCGGGGAGCCGGCCGTCGTCGACTCCGGGGCCAGCTGGACCAGCCGGTCCAGCGCGTCGATCAGCCGGCGACGCAGCACGTCGCCGCGCTCGGTGAACTCGCGCTGGTGACGCACGTACTCCGCGCGGCCCTCGGCGGTCTCGACCGGGATCGGCGGGTAGCCCAGCTCGCTCAGGTCGTACGGCGAGGCGCGCATGTCGACGGCGCGGATCTCACGCGCCTGCGCGAAGCAGTCGGCGACCAGCTCGCCCGCCACGAACGGGCCGAGCAGGGCGGCCCACCGGTAGAGGTCCATCCCGGCGTGCAGGCAGCCGGGCTGCTCGTCGCGCGGCTGGCCCTCCCTCGTCGGCGTCGTCGCGTTGCGCGGGACCGCCGCGGCGGTGAAGAACCGGAAGGCGTCCACGTGCGTGCACCGCAACGGGTGGGCCTCCACGACGGCGTCGGTCCCCGCGCTGCCGAGCCGCAGCGGCAGGTGCTCGTGACGTACCGCGTCGGCCGGGAGTCGGTAGACCATCGCCCACTCGTGCAGACCGAAGCAGCCGTACGCCGGCGGGCGCCCCGCCGTCGCGCGCAGCAGCCGGCGCGCGTCCGAGAAGCGGCCGTGGTGCCTGGCCGCGCGCGCCGGGTCGGGGGCCACGCCGCGACCGTCCGCCGTGAGAGCCCAGTCGGCCAGATCGGCGTACCGTCGCAGGGCCTCGGGACCGTCGAGCGGGGTGCCCAGGCCGGGACTCCAGCGGCGCAGCTGGGCCGGCGAGTGGTGGTAGTAGTCGAAGAGGAAGTCCTCGACCGGGTGCTTCTCGCCGCGGCGGCGGCGTTCCAGGTGCGGCTCCAGCCACGCGTCGACCCGCGCCTCGTGCGCCGCGGCGCGCGGCAACCACTCCCGCTCCAGCACTAGGACGCCACCACTAGAACGACCGCCACCCCGGCGGCCCGGGCCACGGCGCGCCGTCGACGAGGACTCCCTCGCCGGCATCCACCCGGCCTACGACGCTCCAGGCCATCGGCAGGTCGACGTCCGCCGGGAAGGTCGCCACCAGGGCGTGGTCGTCGCCGCCGGTGAGCAGCCACTGCACCGGGTCGGCGTTGAGAGCCCGTGCGGTGTCGGTGAGCTCGGGCGGCACGAAGAACGCGTCGCGATCGAGGCGCACGCACACGCCGCTGGCGGCGGCGAGGTGGGCCAGGTCGGAGACCAGGCCGTCGCTGACGTCGACCATCGCGGTCGCCCCGAGGTCGGCGGCCCGCGGCCCCTCGTCGTACGGCGGTGCCGGTCGCCGGTGCGCGTCGACCAGCACTCGCGGGGAGCGGAACCCGCGGGAGAGCACCGCGAACCCGGCCGCGGCCCAGCCGAGACGACCGGCAACGGCGACCAGGTCGCCTGGCCGGGCTCCGGCTCGGGTCACCGGGTCCCGGCCCTGCAGGCCGCCCAGCGCCGTGACCGCGACCGTCACCTGCTCGCCACGGACGAGGTCACCACCGACGACGACAGCCCCAGCTCGCTGGGTCTCTTGGGCCAGCCCGTCGGCCAGGTCGAGGACCCACTGGCTGTCAAGATCGGGCGGCACCGCAAGCCCGACGAGCAGGGCGGTGCCCACCGCACCCATCGCGGCGATGTCGGCCAGGTTGGCCGCTGCGGCACGGACCCCGACGTCGGTCGCCGAGGACCAGTCACGGCGGAAGTGCCGGCCCTCGACCAGTACGTCGGTGCTGGCCACCACCCGACGGTCGGGCACCGCGAGCACGGCCGCGTCGTCGCCGGGACCAAGCAGCACCGCGTCGCCGCCACCGAAGCGGGCGGTCACCGCCGCGATGAGAGCGACCTCGCCGAGCTCGCCCACGGTGGCCGACATGCCTCACGTCCCCTTCCGGTAGGTTCGCTCGCGAGCGACGCCCCTGCGGCGCACGCGACCGCCA
>DATBDW010000168.1:0-7043 GCA_036269735.1 Actinomycetes bacterium | reverse complement strand
CGACACGTGGCGGTCATCCGGTTTCGTCGCGACCCCGCGCCAGTCCGCCACCCGCTCCGTCAGCTCGCCGGTCGCGGCCAGCTCGACCGACGCGGCCCAGGCCTGCAGCCGGGCCGCGGCCGCCGCGATCTCCACGACCAGTTCGTCCGGGCACGCGGCCCGCGGGGTCAGGTTCGCCTCGGCGAGCATCGCCGCGAGCAGCGGACCCGCCGCGAACTGGGCGAGCATCCCCACCGGCGGCCAGACCGGGTCCCGGCCGTCTTCGGCCGCATCCTGCCTCGCGTAGGGGTCGAGCCAGTCTTCCCAGAAGGGCACCGGCTCGCGGTCGTCTGCGAGCCGGCGGATCGGAGCGTCGGCCGGGTAGAAGACCGATTCCCTCATGGGGACAACGATTTTTCGCCCTTTGGCGACCCGCGGCAGGTGGCGCACGTTGGGCGGGCAATCACGCCAACCAGCAATCAAACGTCCGCCAGCGGAGCCGCACCCGACGGCGGGAGAGCCGCGCACGGCGAGCAGCCAGCACCGTCATCCCACGCCTGCCCTGACAGCACGCCGAACGGCGCCGCACGGTGGCCGGCAGAGCCAGCTCTCAGACCAACCGCCGCGCACTCGCCCATCGCGTCAGCTCGTGCCGGTTCGACAGCTGAAGCTTCCGCAAGACGGCCGACACGTGGGTCTCGACGGTCTTCACCGAGATGAACAGGGCCTTGCCGACCTCCTTGTAGGTGTAGCCGCGCGCGATCAACCGGAGCACCTCGCGCTCCCGCTGCGACAACCGGTCGAGGTCCTCGTCGACGGTCGCCAGGTCGGTCGTCGCCGCGAACGCGTCGAGGACGAAGCCGGCCAGCCGGGGCGAGAACACCGCATCGCCGTCGGCCACCCGGCGTACCGCAGCCGCCAGCTCGGGGCCGGTGATCGATTTCGTGACGTAACCACGGGCCCCCCCGCGTACCACGGAGATGACGTCCTCGGGGGCGTCGCTCACCGACAGCGCCAGGAACTTCACGTCGGGCAGCTCGGTCACCACCTCTTGGAGCACCGCGCGCCCGCCACCACCGGGCAGGTGCACGTCCAGCAGTACGACGTCGGGCCGGGTCGCGGTGATCACCGTGACCGCCTGCGGCACGTCCTCGGCCTCCCCGACGATCTCGACGGCATCGACGAAATCGCCCAGCTCGGCACGCACGCCCGAGCGGAACATCCGGTGGTCGTCGACGAGGACCACCCGCACCCGCCTCGGCGGAGCTCCCACCGGTGTGGCGGGCGGTGTGTCGTCGGTCATGTCGCGCTCCTCGCCCGGGACGTGTCCCGTGGCATCTCCAGCTGCACCTCGGTGCCGTCGCCCGGTGCCGACCGGACGACCGCCGTCCCGCCGTTACGGGACATCCGGCCGCGGACCGACTGGCGCAGCCCGAGCCGGTCCTCCGGTACGTCGTCGGGGTCGAACCCCGGGCCACGGTCCCGCACGAACGCGGTCACCTGGTCGGGCTCGACCTCGGCGTACAGCGACACCGGCGCGCCGCCGGCGTACTTCGCCGCGTTGACCAGCGCCTCGCGTGCGGCATCGCGCAGCGCCGCGAGGTGCTCGTCCATCGGGCAGTCGCCGACGACGACGACCTCGATCGCGATGCCGTGCGCGTCCTCGACCTCGGCGGCGGCCCGCTCGAGCGCGGCGGCCAGGTCCTGGTCCGGGTCGGCACGCCCGCGGTAGAGCCAGCCGCGCAGCTCGCGCTCCTGCGACCTTGCCAGCCTGGTCACCTCGCGCGGGTCGTCGACGTGGCGCTGGATCAGCGTCAAGGTGTGCAGCACCGAGTCGTGCACGTGGGCCGCTACCTCGGCGCGCTCCTGCTCGCGGATCCGCGCGTTGCGTTCTGCTGACAGCTCGCGGGCCATCTGCAGCCACCACGGGCTGCTCACCAGGGCCAGCCCGGCCACCACGACAAGGGCAGCCACCAGGCCGCCGGTGGTGCCGCCCATCTTCGCCGGACCGACCAGGATCGCCCCCGCCCCGACGATCACCAGCGCCGCGCCGACTCCGACCCGCGCCGCTCCGGTCAGCCGGTGCGCCCCCGTCGCGACCCGCCAGCGCTGTCGGGCGTCGTCGTCCGCCTGCCGCCACAGGATGGCGACGCCGATGCCCACGACAGCGAGCGGGACTGCCAGGCCGGGCCCGAACCCGAGGCCGAGGGCGTGCAGGAGGATCAGGCCCCCGATGGTCAGCGAGGCCAGCGCCAGCAGCATCGTCAGGTCGCGTTCTCGGTCGCGCGGCTGGTCGGCCTCGAACGGGTTCTGCGGCGCGAAGACCCAGAACAGGCCGTACATCACGACGCCCGCCCCGCCGGCCGCCGCCAGCAGGATGAACGCGAGCCGGACGAGCAGCACGTCGACCCCGAGGTGGTCCGACAGCCCGCGCGCGACCCCGGCCAGCACCCGGCCGTCGCTGCTGCGGTAGAGGCGCGGTGCGGCCACGGGCCCGGCAGGGGCGCCCGCGGGGGTGCCGCCGGTCGAGGTCATGGCCCGATCCTCCTACCTGCGCGTCCCCCACCGCATCAGGGAAGCGCCCGAGCGGCCACCCGCCCCGGGGGGAGGGGCGGTTCAGGGTCCGGCCAGGGTCGGGCCAGGGCGTTCACCGGATGGCACGAGCCTCTCGCGGCTCCACGATGGGTCCATGTCCACGGAAACGCCTGCCTCGGCCCCGCCGCCGCCACCCGGCCCCGGCTACCCGCCGCTGTCCGCGATGCGGCGCAGCCGGTCCGACCGCAAGATCGCGGGTGTCGCCGGCGGTCTTGGTCGCTGGGCCGGGATCGACCCGCTCGTCTTCCGCATCCTCTTCGTCGTGCTCGCCATCTTCGGCGGCAGCGGGCTGCTGCTCTACGCCCTCGGCTGGCTGCTCGTGCCTGATGACGGCCAGAGCCAGTCCGAGGGCCAGAAGCTCTTGCACGGCCGCACCCGATCCTCGACGGTGGCGACCGTCGTCGCCGGGGTCGTCGTCCTGATCCTGGGCCTGGTGCTCGTCGGCAGCCTCATCGACACCGGCCCGGGCCTGGGCGGCCTCGGCGTGATCGTCGCGATCGCTGTCATCGTGGTCCTGCTGATCCGCGAGGGCCAGCACCGCCCCTCCGGTACGCCGGCAGCCGAGCCCCCGCCGGTCTGGACCCCGCCGGCGGCCGAGCTGGGCGAGTTCGGCCAGACGCCGGGCACGGCCTATGCCACCGCGCCGGCGGCGCACGCCGCGCCGCCGCCGCCGTACCCAGCGGCGCCGATGCCGTACCCGTACTACCCGCCTCCTCCTCCGGCGCCTCCACGGGAGCGCTCCGTCCTCGGCCGGATCACCCTCAGCGTCGCGCTCATCGTGGTCGGCGCCCTGGTCGCGGTGAACATCGAGACCGGCCACGACGTCCCCACCGAGGGTGTCCTCGCGGCCGCGCTCGGCGTGGTCGGCCTCGGCCTCGTCGTCGGAGCGTTCATCGGGCGGGCCCGCGGGCTCGTCGTGTGGGGCGTCCTGCTCACCATCGCGGTCACGATCGCGTCGTTCGCGCACGTGCCGTACAAGGGAGGCGTCGGCGACCGCTCCTGGACACCGCGCACTCTCGAGCAGGTGCAGCCGAACTACCGGCTGGCCATCGGAGATGCGGAGCTGGACCTCAGCAAGGTCGATTTCACCGGGGTCGCCCGCCAGCGGGTGCAGGTCAAGCAGGGCGTGGGCGACCTCACCATCACCGTCCCGTCGAACGTCGTGGTCCGCATCAAGAGCCACGTCCACGGCGGTGACCTGATCGTGGCGGGCGAGCGGTCGATCCACGGCAGCGACCTCCGGCGCCTCACCACGTTGCCCAGCGGCTCGCCCGCCGGCTCCGCGGTGCTCGTCGTGGACGCCGAGCTCGGCGTCGGAACCCTGGAGGTGGACCGTGCGTAAGCACGAGCTGGACGTCTTCTCGCTGCTCGCCGGCATGGTCTTCGTGGCCGTGGCCGTGGTGCACCTCGTCACGGCCGACACCACGCACTCCTCCGACGTCCGCTGGGTGTTCCCGGTGGCCATGGTGCTCGTCGGGCTGGCCAGCCTCATCGGTCTGGTCCGCAGGGGAGCACGGGAGCCGGCCCCGGCCACGGTCCCGGCCGCCCCGACACCGGCACCGGACGAAGCGGCGGACACCGAAGGGTTGTGACCGCCCCGGCCCCGCTCGGCTATCCTCTGCGGGTCCCGCGAGCGGGACACCCGGCAGGTTGCCCGAGCGGCCAATGGGAGCGGACTGTAAATCCGTCGGCGAAGCCTACGAAGGTTCGAATCCTTCACCTGCCACACCAGACGACCCCCGGCCCGGTGCTCCCGGACGGGGGTCGTCGGGCGTGCTGGGGGAGGCACCTCGGGGCCGGTGGTACCGATGTGCGCCGGCAGCCTCGAGCCCGGTATCCTCGTCGGGCTCGTGCCCCCTTAGCTCAGTCGGCAGAGCGTCTCCATGGTAAGGAGAAGGTCTACGGTTCGATTCCGTAAGGGGGCTCTGGACGGCGACCCACCCCGGTCAGGCCCTCGGGTCGGCAGGGGCGGGTTCTCCGGACTCGGCGGAGTAGCTCAGCCTGGTAGAGCAAGCGGCTCATAATCGCTGTGTCGCCGGTTCAAGTCCGGCCTCCGCTACCCGAACGACCCGAACAACCGTTCCACCGAACAACCCGTTCCACCCAGCACGCGTCCGCGCGTGCGACCCCGCCCGGCGCCCGCCGGAGCCGGGGGAGGCACAAGGCGAGGAGCGCCATCGTGGCCAAGCAGAGCGACATCCGTCCGAAGATCACCCTGGCGTGCACCGAGTGCAAGGAACGGAACTACATCACCCGCAAGAACCGCCGCAACGACCCCGACCGGCTCGAGCTGAAGAAGTTCTGCCCCCGGGACCGCAAGCACACCCTGCACCGCGAGACCCGCTAGTAGTACGGGTAGTACGTACGGGGGCGCCCCCGGCCGTCAGTGGCGGCGCATCCTGGGTGCGGCCGGCGGGCTACCTCGGCGGGTGCGCGGCTGAGGTCAGGGCGGTCGGGGACGAGGGATGTGCTCGCCCGCCGTCCGCGACTGCTCCGATCGGCGCGCAGCCGTGGTGGGTCTGGCGGGCAACTCGGCGGGTGCGTGGCTGAGGGTCAGGGCGGCGTTGGACAGGGGGAGCTGCGCATCCCGCCGTCCGCGACTGCTCCGAACGTGTGGGCTCGCTGCGCACTTCCTTTCGACCGCCGCGCGGGCCGCGTGGCTCGGAAAGGCCTGATGGGCGTTGGCGATCTCGCGTTCTGCGACGACCGGGGTGATCATGCTGAGCAACCGGGCCGCCACAGGTTTCGACATGTGAGACAGACGCGAGCCCCACGCGTCGACCGGCGCGTTGCGGCTGACTTTGGTCGGCGAGACCCAGCCGGAACGCGCCAGTCAGCGCGCACGGACAGTCGCGGACGGACCGATACCGGCCTCCCGCATCCCCCAGCCGCACTGACCGTCACCACCGACGTCGGGAGAGTGACGCACGGGTTCTGACCCGCACGACCCATGGTGGGACCCGTTGCCGCGTCGGCCGCGCCACGCCACGAAGGCCGTGCAACGGCCCCACTAGGCTCGCCCGCATGCCGATCGACCCGTCGTTCGCCGGTCGCACATACCCGCCGACCGAGCCCTACGAGGTCGGCATCGAGAAGATCCGCGAGTTCGCGACCGCGATCGGTGACGCGAACCCGGCCTACCACGAACGGGAGGCCGCCAAGGCGCTCGGCCACCCCGACGTCATCGCGCCACCGACGTTCCCGTTCGTGCTGACCTTCAGGGCCTCGCGCCAGATGATCGACGACCCGGAGCTCGGCATCGACTACAGCCGGGTGGTCCACGGCGAGCAGCGCTTCGCCCACGCCCGGCCGGTCCGGGCCGGCGACGTGCTCACCGTCACCGTCACCCTCGAGACGGTGCGGTCGGCCGGCGGCCACGACATGGTCACCTCGCGCAGCGACGTCGCCACCGTCGAGGGCGAGCACGTCGCGTCGGCCTGGTCCACCCTCGTCGTCCGGGGCGAGGGCTGATGTCCGCCCCGTCGGCCGAGGCGGTGCAGGTCGGCTACGAGCTGCCGGCCCAGACGTTCAGGATCCGGCGGGGCGACCTGGTGCGCTACGCCGGCGCGGCCGGCGACTTCAACGTCATCCACTGGAACGAGCGGGTGGCGAGGTCGGTCGGCCTGCCCGACGTCATCGCACACGGCATGTACACGATGGCGCTGGCGGCGCGCGTCGTGACCGACTGGGCCGGGGACCCGGCTCGCGTGGTCGAGTACGGCGTCCGCTTCACCCGCCCCGTCCCCGTCCCCGACGACGACGAGGGCGCGACGGTCGACGTCACCGGCAAGGTCGCGGCGCTGCTCGAGGACGGCCGGGTCCGGGTGGACCTGGTCGCGACGCACGCCGGCGCGAAGGTACTTGGCCGTGCCCAGGCCGTCGTCGCGCTCGGCTGACGCGTGCGCACGGAGCACGACGTCACCCTCGCGGACCTGACGACCCTGCGGCTCGGCGGTCCGGCCCGGCGACTGGTGATCGCCGAGTCCGACGAGGAGGTCGTCGAGACCGTCCGCGACGCCGACCGGCGCGGGGAGCCGTTGCTCGTTCTCGGGGGCGGCAGCAACCTCGTGGTCGGCGACGCCGGCTTCGACGGCACGGTCCTCCAGCTCGGGACCCGCGGCCTCGCTGTCGCGCCCCTCGCGGAGCACGCCCTCCAGGTCGAGGCGGGAGTCGACTGGGACCACGTCGTGGCGCTCACGGTCGACGAGGGGTACGCCGGCATCGAGGCGCTCTCGGGCATCCCGGGCCGGGTGGGCGCCGCCCCGATCCAGAACGTCGGCGCCTACGGCCAGGAGGTCGCCCAGACCGTGGGCTGGGTGCGTGTCCTGGACCGGTCCACGCACGACGTCGTCCTTCTCGAACCCTCCGACTGCGGCTTCGGCTACCGGACCAGCGTCTTCAAGGCGCAGCCCGACCGCTACGTCGTGCTCGCGGTCGCGTTCGCCCTCGAGCACTCGCGCGACGGAGCA
>DATBDW010000167.1:0-7886 GCA_036269735.1 Actinomycetes bacterium | reverse complement strand
TTCCACAAGGGGTTCTCACGTGAACAAGGCACAGCTGGTCGACAAGCTGTCCGGTCAGCTCGGCGGCAAGAAGGCCGCCGGCGACGCGGTCGACGCCGTGATCGACACCATCACCCGCGCGGTCGCCTCCGGCGAGCGCGTCGCCATCACGGGCTTCGGCGTATTCGAGAAGGTCGCGCGACCGGCACGGACCGGCCGCAACCCGCGCACGGGTGCCACCGTCAAGATCAAGAAGACGACGGTGCCGAAGTTCAAGGCCGGGCAGTCGTTCAAGGACGTCGTCAGCGGCGCCAAGAAGCTGCCGAAGGTCGCGGTCACCGCGGCTCGCACGGCCACCGGCACCACGGCTCCGGCCGCCAGGAAGACGGCCGCGAAGAAGACGGCAGCGAAGAAGACGACGGCCAGGAAGACGGCCGCGAAGAAGACCACGGCACGGAAGGCGCCGGCCAAGAAGGCGCCGGCCAGGAAGACCACTGCGAAGAAGGCGCCCGCGCGCAAGCGCTGACGACCGGACCGGCCGACGGGCTCGGGGACCTCACGGTTCCCGGGCCCGTCGTCGTCGGTCAGCGGCGGTCGGGCAGGGTGGCGATCGTCAGGTAGGTGACGCGGCGGTCGTCGCCGACCTCGATGCGGACCCGTTGGCCGACGCGCAGCAGGCGGACCCGGCCGGCGTCGAACGCAGCAGCGTCGTAACCCAGCTCGACGCCGTCGTCGAGCAGCACGGTCCCGGACCGGGACACCGGGTCGAAGTTGCGCACGGTGGCCTGCACGCCGCCGACGCTACCGGCGACGGGGTACGCCGTCAGCCCGCCCGCGGTCGACCGGCCCCGAGCGCGTCGAGCACCTGCGCGGTGGCCGGTCCCACGCCGAGGGCGACCGCGGCTTCGAGGTCCTCGGCGGAGTCCACGTCCAGGTGCACCGTGGGCATCGTCTCGGCCAGGATCTCGTGGCCGCCGGACCCGGCGTGCCGCGCGGCCGACCCTGGCCCGAACATCGGCCGCAGTCCGTGAGCCGAGCGTGCCAGCAGCATCGTGGTGCCCGTGCCGGCGGCGTCACGCACGAACGAGCGGCCGTGCCCGCAGGCGGCCCGCAGCGTGGCGCCGAGCTCGGCGGGGCGCAGGCCGGGCAGGTCGGCCGCCAACGTGCCCACTGAGGTACCGGGGTGCCGTCGGGAGGCGAGCGCGGCCCCGTGCTCCAGTGCGGCGTTGAGGCCTGCGTCGGGCTCGTCAGCCGCGACGTCGGCGCCGGCCGCCTCGAGCGCCCTGGCCGCCTCGGCGTCGTCGGTGACGACCTGGACCGCAGCGACCAGCGGGCAGGCCAGCGCCGCCGTCGCGGTGTCGAGCGCGAAGGCCATCGCCAGCGACCCGCGAACGCCGTCGTAGGGAGGCCCGAGGCGGGTCTTGGCGACGGCGAGCCGCTTGACCGGCATCACCAGGCACCAGCGCCGGCTCGCGTCGTCCATGCGGCTAGCCTGCCAGCCGCGCTCGACACCGTGCGCAGCGGACGGGACGATGGGCCGGCCGGCCACGCAGCGCCGGGCGGGACGGGAGGAGAGCGCGTGGCTGACCCCGGAACGTCGGTGCCCTCGGGGCACCCGGGGCGGCCGCGCCGGATCGGCTTCTGGTACCGGCTCGCGGCCGTGATCCTGCGCCCGATCATGATGGTCCTGACGCGCCGCGACTGGCAGGGGGCCGAGAACCTGCCTCGTACGGGCGGCATCGTCGTCGTCACGAACCACGTGTCGCACGCCGACCCGCTGGCCTTCTCCCACTTCCTTTTCGACAACGGCCGGCTGCCCAGGTTCCTGGCCAAGGAGGCTCTCTTCCGGGTCTTCTTCGTGGGTCAGGTGCTGCGCGGGGCCAAGCAGATCCCGGTCTACCGCGAGTCGACCGATGCAGAGTCGGCGTACCGCGCGGCCGTGGCGGCGGTGGAGTCGGGGGAGTGCGTGGCCTTCTATCCCGAGGCGACGTTGACCCGCGACCCGGACGGCTGGCCGATGGTCGGCAAGACCGGGGCGGCTCGGGTCGCCCTCGCGACAGGTGCGCCGGTGGTCCCGATCGCGCAGTGGGGGCCCCAGGAGCTGCTGGCGCCCTATACGAAGCGGCCTCACCTGTTCCCGATCAAGACGATGCACGTCCGCTGCGGTCCACCGGTGGACCTGGCCGAGTTCCAAGGACGCCCGATCGACGGGACGCTGCTGAAGGCGGTGACCGAGCGGATCATGGCCGCGATCACCGAGCTGCTCGAGGAACTGCGCGGAGAGGCCGCCCCGGCCGTACGGTTCGACGTGCGTGGCACGAGCCTGCCTCGCACCGGTGACCCGCGGCGTACCGCCGACGGGCCGACCGACACCGGACGACCCAGGAGGCCGGCATGAGGAGCGCGGCATGACCCGGGTGGCTGTGTTCGGCTACGGCTCGTGGGGCACGGCCTTCTCGATGGTCCTGGCGGACGCCGGCGCGGACGTCGTGATGTGGGGCCGGCGTCGGGAGCTGGTCGACGTGATCGCGGAGACCCACGAGAACCCGCAGTACCTGCCCGGCGTCGCGCTGCCCGAGTCGATCACCGCGACGCACGACCCGGCCGCTGCCGCCGAGGGCGCCGAGGTCGTCGTCCTGGTCGTGCCGTCCCAGACGTTGCGCGCGAACCTGACCGAGTGGGCGGGCGTCCTGCCGTCCGACGCGGTGATGGTGTCGCTGATGAAGGGCATCGAGCTGGGGACGACCCGACGGATGAGCGAGGTCGTCGCCGAGCTCACCGGTGCGCCGCCGGAGCGCATCGCCGTGGTGTCCGGGCCGAACCTCGCGGCCGAGGTCGCCGCACGCCAGCCGGCGGCCTCGGTGGTGGCCTGCGTCGACGAGGCCGTCGCGGAGAAGCTGCAGCAGGTCTGCGCGACGGCGTACTTCCGGCCGTACACCAACACCGACGTCGTCGGCGTCGAGCTGGGCGGGGCCGTCAAGAACGTCATTGCACTGGCGGTCGGCATCGCCAAGGGCATGGGCATGGGCGACAACTCACAGGCGTCGATCGTGACCCGCGGGCTGGCCGAGATCACCCGGCTGGGACTGGCGATGGGCGCCGACGCGGCGACGTTCGCCGGCCTGGCCGGCGTCGGGGACCTGGTAGCGACCTGCCTGTCCCCGCTCTCTCGCAACCGGACGTTCGGCGAGCGCCTCGGCCAGGGCCAGACGGTCCAGGAGATCGTGGCGTCGACCTCGCAGGTGGCCGAGGGTGTGAAGTCCGCGGAGTCGATCCTCGAGCTCGCCCGCGCCCAGGGCGTCGACATGCCGATCGTCGAGCACGTCGCGGCCGCCGTGCACGACGGCCTGCCGCCCGGCGAGATCGTGCGCCGGATCATGAGCCGCTCCACCAAGGCTGAGACGGAGTAGCTCGGCGGGTCTCGTCCTGCTGCGCCGACGTTCGTGGTGCTGCTAGGTCGAGGACTGCTTGGGACGAGGTGGCGGGATCGCTCTGTTCGCGGCTGCAGCCGGACACAAGAGCACACAGTGTCCGGGTGGTCGGCTCCATTTCGGCGTCCGGAGGGCCCAACTGTGTGTTGTTGGGTCCGGCCGCCGTGCTCCCGCGACACGTCCGGTGCTCGTGGGACCCGTGAGACGCGCGGCCAGCACAAAAGCACACAATGGCGGGGTCTTCGCCGTCCTTGGGGACAGGTGAGGGGCCCGATGTGTGCCGTTGGGACGGTAAGCGGCGGCCCAGCGACACAACCGGTGCTCGTGCGACTGGTGAGGCCGCCACGCCGACACTGAGGACCCACCGACACCAGATGTGTCGCCGACTCGTCCAAGGCCGCCGTTGACCTGACCGTTGCTGGCAGATGGGCGAGCTGTGGCACCGACCTGCAGCCATCTCCCTCATCCCAAGCCGCCTTTGACCCGTGCGTCCAAGGCACACGCCACACACCCGACAGCAGCCGCAACCACGCCGACCACCATGCAGACTGTTCGCGTGGACACGCTCGACACCCTCGCCGGCGCGCCGCCGTCGGAGGCGGCGCTCGAGGCCGTCGCGGCGTTGCTCGAGGAGGGCGACGTCCTGGTGCTGTCGGGAGCCGGCCTGTCCACCGAGTCTGGGATCCCGGACTACCGCGGCCCCACGGGCTCGCTGCGGAAGTCGTTGCCGATGACCTACCAGACCTTCGTGCGCGACCCGCTGGCCCGCCAGCGCTACTGGGCGCGCTCCCAGCTTGGCTGGCGGCTCCTCGCCCGCGCCGAGCCCAACGACGGGCACCGCGCCGTCGCCACCCTGCAGGCGCGCGGTGCCCTTACCGGCGTGGTCACCCAGAACGTCGACGGACTGCACCAGGCCGGCGGCGCAGCCGAGGTCATCGAGCTGCACGGCAACCTCGAGCGGGTCGTCTGCCTGGGCTGCTTCGGGCGGTCTCCGCGCACGGAGCTCGACGACCGGCTCACAGCGGCGAACGCGTCCTGGACCGCGGTCGCGAGCGCGGTGAACCCGGACGGCGACGTGGTGCTGGA
Organism: Actinomycetes bacterium; assembly: GCA_036269735.1. Lineage (GTDB taxonomy): Bacteria > Actinomycetota > Actinomycetes > JACCUZ01 > JACCUZ01 > DATBDW01. The sequence goes on along the minus strand of DATBDW010000167.1, from coordinate 3,390 downwards.
CGAGGCGACTGTCGCCTCGTTCCGCGTGGTCGACTGCCTCGGCTGCGGGGGAGTGCTCAAGCCGGACGTCGTCTTCTTCGGCGAGAACGTTCCGCCGGCGAAGGTGCGGCACTGCTACGACCTGGTCGGGCGGTCCCGCTCGATGCTGGTGCTCGGCTCGTCGCTGGCCGTCATGTCGGGGCTGCGGTTCGTCAAGCGAGCGGCGGGCCTGGGCATGCCGGTCGCCATCGTCAACCAAGGATGGACCCGGGGCGACGAGCACGCCGCCGTACGGCTGGACGCTCCCCTCGGCGCGACGCTGAGCGCACTCGTCGGTGCGGCCACGCCCTGAGGCCTGCTGTCAGCCGCGGGGCAAGGCGTTGACCAGATCGGCCCAGAGGTCGTCGACGTCCTCGATGCCGACCGACAGGCGCAGCAGGGACTCCGGTACGGCGGTGCTCTCGCCCGCCCAGCGCCGCCGGCGCTCGAGCGAGGACTCCACGCCTCCGAGGCTCGTCGCGTGTACCCACAGCTCGGTCGACTCGCAGACCAGCTCGGCGATCTGCGGCTCGCCGCGCAGCTCGACCGCGAGCATCGCGCCCATCCCCGGGTAGTGCACGGCGGCGACCCCCGGGTGAGCAGCGAGCCGGCCGGCGAGCTCGGCCGCGTTGGCCGAGGCGCGCTCGATGCGCACGTGCAGCGTCCGCAGCCCGCGCAGGGCCAGCCACGCCTCGACCGGACCGGGCACCGAGCCGACCAGGCCACGCGTCTCGACCAGCCGGGTGGCAAGGTCGGCGTCGCCGGCCACGGCGACGCCGAGCACGACGTCCGAGTGCCCGGACAGGAACTTGGTGGCGCTGTGTACGACGATGTCCGCGCCGGCTTCCAGCGGACGCGCCAGCACCGGCGTGGCGAACGTGCTGTCGACCACGAGCAGGGCTCCCGCGGCTCGGCACCGCGGTGAGAGCGCCGCGACGTCGACGACCTTCAACATCGGGTTGGTCGGGGTCTCGACCCACACCAGCGCGGCGTCACGCAGCGCCTCGTCGGCGGCCGTCACGTCGGTGAGGTCGACGCTGCGCACCGTGAGCCGGCCCTGCTTCTCCAGCCGGGCCAGCAGCTCGAGGCTGCCGTAGTACGCGTCCGGCGGGGCGACCACGACACCGCCGTCGGGCACCAGGTCGAGCACCGCCGACACGGCCGCGAGCCCGGACGCGAAGGATGTCGCGACCCCGCCTTCCAGGGCGGCCACCGCGCTCTCGAACATCTCCCAGGTCGGGTTCCCGTAGCGTCCGTACCCGACCTCGCCGCCCGCGTGGTACGTCGACGCCAGTACCAGGGGCGGGTTGAGCGGGCCGTCGGGCTGGCGGGGCGGCCGACCGGCCGAGACCACCACGGTGGCTGGCGACAAGGCCGACTCCTGCGCAGGGGACATGCAAAGGAGTATGTCCGGCTGCGCGTCTCCCGCTGGGTACGTTTGACCAACCATGACGGAACCGAGCCCTTCCCCGCCCCGCCCCAAGCCCCGGGTGGCTGTCGTCTTCGGCGGCCGCAGCACCGAGCACGCGGTGTCCTGCGTGTCCGCCGGGAGCGTCCTGCGCGCCATCGGCCGCGACGACTACGACGTCGTACCCGTCGGGATCTCGAGAGACGGCCGCTGGGTGCTGGCCGCCGACGAGCCGGACCGGCTGGCGATCACCGGCGACAAGCTCCCCGAGGTCGACGACGCCGGCACCTCCGTGGTCCTCGCGGGCGACCCGAGCCACCGCGGCCTCACGGTCTACCAGCCCGGGGAGGTCCCGCAGGAGCTCGGCGAGGTCGACGTGGTCCTCCCGCTGCTGCACGGCCCGTACGGCGAGGACGGCACCCTGCAGGGCCTGCTCGAGCTCGCGGGAGTCCCCTACGTCGGGTCGGGCGTCTTCGCCTCGGCGGCGGCGATGGACAAGGGCCATGCCAAGACCCTGCTCAAGGGCGCCGGACTGCCGGTCGGGCCCTACGCGGTGGTGACCCGCCGGCAGTGGGACAGCGACAAGGCGGCCGTCCGCGAGTCGGTGTCGGCGCTGGGCTACCCCTGCTTCGTCAAGCCGGCCCGCGCGGGCAGCAGCGTGGGCATCACGAAGGTGCACGGGCCGGCGGAGCTGGACGGAGCCATCGCGACGGCGCGCGAGCACGACGCCCGGGTCGTGGTCGAGGCCGCGATCACCGGGCGCGAGATCGAGTGCGGCGTGCTCGAGGGACTGGACGGCGCGGCGCCGGAGGCGAGCGTCCCGGGCGAGGTCGTCGTCGGAGGAGGGCACGAGTTCTACGACTTCGCCGCCAAGTACCTGCCCGACGAGGGCACCGAGCTCGCCGTACCCGCGGACCTGCCCGACACCGTGGTCGGCCAGGTCCAGGACCTCGCGGTGCGGGCCTTCGAGGCACTGGGCTGCGAGGGCCTCGCGCGCGTCGACTTCTTCGTCAGTCACGAGGGCGTGTTCGTCAACGAGGTCAACACGATGCCCGGGTTCACACCGGTCTCGATGTTCCCGCTGATGTGGCAGGCCAGCGGCCTGGACTACCCGGCCCTGGTCGACCGCCTGGTGCAGACCGCGCTGCGTCGCGACCCGGGCCTGCTTCGCTAGCGCGCTCTCACGGCGCCGCGCGCGGCGGGAGCGCGCTCTTGATCGGGCCTGCGAGGTCGGCCAGCGGGGCGGTCGCCTCGGACCGTGGCACGCCGCGGGGGACGCGGACCTCGACGTAGGTGATCCGGTCCACCGCGGTGAGGACGTACGGCGCGTCGTCCGAGCGCAGGTACCAGCCGACCCCGTCGACGACCACGAGCTGGGAGCTCTTGCGCAGCCCGGCGGGCCGCTGGACGCCGCAGCGCAGGGTGACCGCAGGCGATCCCCACGCCGCGGTACGCCGGGAGGCGGGTGTGACGTCGCGCGCATCGCGCCCGGCGAGCGAGGACGGCAGGCCGGTGTGCAGCCGCGCGCAGCCGACGGCAGGGCCGCCGGGGACGGTGACCGGCACGGGGGACGGCGACGAGCACGCTGCCAGCGCGGCGAGTGTCAGCCCGAGGGCAGCGACCCGCGGCAGGCTCAGAGGTGGACCACCGGGCAGGTCAGCGTTCGCGTGATCCCCTCGACGCTCTGCACCCGGGCGACGACCATCTTGCCGAGCTCGTCGACGTTCTTGGCCTCTGCGCGGACGATCACGTCGTAGGGCCCGGTGACGTCCTCGGCCTGCGTGACGCCCTTGAGCTCGGCGATCTGGCGGGCGACGGCGGCGGCCTTGCCGACCTCGGTCTGGATCAGGATGTAGGCCTGGACGACCATCGTGGGCCCCTTCCTTCGTAGAGTCTGGCGGTCGCGTGCGCCGCAGGGGCGTCGCTCGCGAGCGAACCTACCGGAAGGGGACGTGAGGCATGTC
>DATBDW010000166.1:0-2881 GCA_036269735.1 Actinomycetes bacterium | reverse complement strand
GTCGCCACGACGTACGACGGCGGCCTGTCCTGGGTCACGACCGACGCAGCGTCGGGGGACCCGGTCCAGAAGGGCTCGATCTGCACAGCGGGCACGACGTGCGGCAACGACCGCAACCTGCTGGACTTCATCGACGCCTCGATCGACCAGCAGGGCCGGGTGCTCGTCGCCTACGCGGACGGTTGCACCGGTGACTGCGCCACGGGCGGCGCGCAGAACTTCGACGCGCTGGCCACGATCGCCCGCCAATCCAGCGGCAACACGCTCTTCGGTGCCTACGACGCGGTGGTCAGCGGCAAGCACGTCGCCAAGAAGAAGAAGTAGTGCGCGGCTCCGCGGTGCTCGCCGCCACCGCCCTGGTGGCGACGGGCCTGCTGTCCGGCTGCGGCGGCACCAGCGGGGACGGGGACAGCTCCGCCGAGAAGAAGGCGGAGAAGCAGCTGGCGAACAGTGGGGCGCCGACCCCGGTGTGCGTCGACGAGGCCAAGGCGGCCGGCATGCGGGGGATGCCGGCGGCCTTTCCCACGAGCTTCCCGATGCCCGAGGGCTCGGTCGTCTACGCGACCCAGCAGCGCTCCGAGGGGCGCACGATCGTCTACGCCGTCGTCGACTCCGATGTGCAGACCGTCCTGCACGGTCTGCAGACGGCGTTGCCCAAGGCCGGCTTCACCCCCAAGGAGGGCGAGGTCGAGCAGCACGACGCGGAGTCGAACTGGACCGGGAACGGCTACACCGGTCGCTGGGCCATCCGCGAGGTCGCCGGCTGCACCGAGCAGACATCGGTGACCGTGCTCTCCGCGGAGGGCTGACCCCTCCGGTCAGGCGGGAGTGAGCAGGGCCTCGTCGACCCACTCCTCGACGACGGCCCAGCGCCCGGCCCGCAGCTCGGCGACGTAGAGCACCCGCCCCTGCCACCCGCCACCAACGGCCGGGCGCCACTCGACGAGGAGTCCGGGTCGCTTGCTGGGCGAGTGGTCGACCGGGTCGGCGACCCAGCAGTGCCGGGCCGGGGTCGCGAGGTCGTCCCCGCGGCTGGACGGCCCGGCATCCATCCCCTTCCCCGGTCGGACCCGGTCGCGCAGCGGGACACCCCGCCGCCCTCCCATGCCGCCGGCCGCCACCGAACGAGCATGCCAGAAGATCGAACAGGTGTTCGAGGGATGATCGGGAGCTGGTGGTCAGGCGTGGGTCGGGTGCTCGTGCTCGGCATGACCGGCGCGTTCGAACTGGAAGGTGGAGTGCGGTACGTCGTAGTCGTCGGCAAGACATGCCTGCAGCTCGTCCAGCAGGGCCGGCAGGTGCGCGTCGGTGAAGCACGAGTCGTCGACGACCACGTGGGCTGTGAGGACGGGCAGGTCTGTTGCGACCTTGCTCGCGTGCAGGTCGTGCACGTCGTGGACGTGGTCGACGGCGAGCAGCCTGGCCCGCACCGAGTCGAGGTCCAACCCGCGCGGAGTCGCCTCCATCAGGACGTCGACCGTCTCGCGCAGCAGGCGCCAGGTGCGCGGCAGGATCAGCGCACCGATCAGCAGCGAGGCCACCGGATCGGCGCGCAGCCAGCCGAACGCCGCGACCGTGACGGCGGCAACCAGGACGGCGGCCGAGCCCAGGGCGTCGTTGACGACCTCGAGGAAGGCCGCGCGCATGTTGAGGTTCTCCGACCGGCTGCCGGCCAGCACCGCGATGGCCACCACGTTGCCGAGCAGACCGATGGCGCCGAAGACCAACATCAGACCGGAGTCCACATCGGGCGGGTCCACGAGTCGCCGTACCGCTTCGACCAGGATCACGACGCCGACCGCGAGAAGGACGGCCGCCTGCGCCGCCGCGGCGAGGATCTCGGCCCGGCGGTAACCCCAGGTCCGCTGCGGGGTAGCCGGCCGGTTGGCGAGGGTGGCGGCGAGCAGCGCCAGGCTGAGGCCAGCGACGTCGGCGAGCATGTGCCCGGCGTCGGCGAGCAGCGCTAGCGAGTGCGCCAGCAGACCGCCGACCACTTCGACGACGAGCACCGTGGCCGTGATCGCAAGGACCACAGCGAGCCGGCGACGCTGGCCCGGGCCCACTGGTGCCGCATGCTCGTGGCCGTGCTGCCCGCTCACCCGCCGATGGTACGGGCGGGACCTCGCCGGTGCCGGTGGCCGACATCCGTCGGCGCCGCCGGTACCGCCGGTACCGCGGAGGTCGCTCCGAGCTGAGCCGTGCGCCCGGCTCTCCGGCAGCGGATGGCGTGCGTCACGGCGGCTGCGGACGCCGGCGGGTCGTCGTAGCGGGCGCCGGGCGCAGCTTTCCGTTTGTGGGTGGCGTGGGTCAGGGCGGCTTCGGACGGCGGAGGTCCGTCGGGCGAGACACGGTGCGCGGCTCTCCGCCGGTGGGTGGCATGCGTGAGGGCGGTGAAGACGACGGCGGTCGGTCGTGGCGGCTCGCCGTGCGCGGCTTTCCGTGCGGGGTGTCTTGGCCGCCGCGGTACTCCTGGTGCCGTGGCGGAGGAGTCGCGCCTGTGAGGCGGGGTGCTCGGGCCTGGGTGCCGCGGGGTCGTGGCGGCGGTTCTCGGTGGGCGCACCGGTGCTCGTCGTTGTCGCGCTCAGGTCCGCGGTCTGGTGGTGAGGAGCTGGAGGCGGTACCGGTGGTGTTGTCGGGGTCGCTGTTGGGGGTCGATCGATGGGGGCGGGATGAGGGCGGGGTAGCCGTTGGCGGCCAGGATCACCCGCCAACCTTGGCGGTGGACCTGGTGGTGGTGGAGGTCGCAGAGCAGCGCCCCGTTGTCCAGGTCGGTGGGTCCGCCGTCGGCCCACGTGATCACGCAGTGGTGGCCGTCGCACCCGGAGGGTGGGTAGTCGCAGCCGGGCGCGACGCAGCCGCGGTCGCGGATCGCGAGCGCGCG
>DATBDW010000165.1:0-2727 GCA_036269735.1 Actinomycetes bacterium | reverse complement strand
GCTGCGCGAGCAGCTGGTGGACCTGGTGGCCGACGGGAAGTACCACCTCGTCGTCGACATGGAGCGGGTCGACTTCCTGGACTCGACCGGGCTCGGCGTGCTCGTCGGCGGCCTCAAGCGGGTCCGCGCGCACGACGGGTCGCTCCGCCTGGTCTGCACCCAGGAGCGCATCCTCAAGATCTTCCGGATCACCGGGCTCACCAAGGTGTTCCCGATCCACGCGTCGGTCGAGGAAGCCGTCAGCGCCACCGAGTGACGCACCCGCCGAGCCAGCACCCGTTGCCGCCGTACGCCAGGCACGCGCCCAGGAGAGGTCCCCGTGGCCACCGTTGAGCTGAGGTTCAGCGCCCTCCCGGCGCACGTCCGCACGGCCCGCCTGGTGGCGGCCGCCGTGGCCCGCCGCTCCGGCGTGGACGAGTCGGTCCTCGACGAGGTGCGCCTCGCGGTCGGCGAGGCGTGCTCCCGCGCCGTCCACCTGCACCGTCGGTACTGCCCGGAAAGGCCGGTGCTGGTCACCCTGGTCGACGATGTCGACGCCTTCCGCGTCGCTGTGGCCGACGAGGCGCCGCCCGCCGAGGACGGCAGCGACGGTTTCGGCGCCCTGACCGAGGTCGCCGACCTGGTCGACGCGGAGGCCGTGCCACCCGGCGTCGGGCTGGCCGTCATCAGCGGCCTGGTCGACGACGTCGAGGTCGAGGCCGGCCGCGAGCGCGGCCTCGTCGTCCGGATGACCTGGCCGACAGCCTCCTGAGGTCGATCTTCGCGACGGCGAGGCCCGGCGCCCCCGATTGGGCGTTCCCGGGCGCCGTGCGTAGACTCCGGCCGCGCTGGGTCGCCCCAGCTAGTACGCCGGACGGCGTGCCGCGGCGGCCCGAGGAGATGACTCCTCGCCCGCGCAACACGACCTGGGGCACCGCCGCAACCGCGGCGGAGCCCGGTAACGGCTCGTCGAGGAGGACGAATGTCGGGGCTCTCCCGCGCCGCGAGTGACGGATCGCTCGACCTGAGTGGCGCCAACGTCACCTACGTGGTGGTGGTCGCGGTCATCGCGCTCATCGCACTCGGCTTCGCTGTGGCACTGCGCAGCAGCGTGCTGCAGGCCGGCCAAGGCACCGAGAAGATGCAGGAGATCGCGGCCGCGGTCCAGGAGGGCGCGCAGGCGTTCCTCACCCGGCAGTTCAAGACGCTGGGCGCGTTCGCCGTGCTGGCCCTTGTGCTGCTGAGCCTGCTCCCGGCCGACACGGCCGGGATCCGCATCGGGCGCTCCGTCTTCTTCGTCGTCGGCGCCGGCTTCTCCTCCTTCATCGCGTACGCCGGCATGGGCCTCGCGACCCGCGCGAACGTGCGCGTCGCCGCAGCCGCCCGCGAGGCCGACGGCGCGGCCACCGCCATGCGCATCGCCTTCCGCACCGGCGGTGTCGTCGGCTTCATGACGGTCGGCCTCGGCCTGCTCGGCGCCTCCACCGTCGTCCTCATCTACAAGGGCGACGCCCCGACCGTGCTCGAGGGCTTCGGCTTCGGCGCCGCTCTGCTGGCCATGTTCATCCGGGTCGGCGGCGGCATCTTCACCAAGGCCGCCGATGTCGGTGCCGACCTCGTCGGCAAGGTCGAGCAGGGCATCCCCGAGGACGACCCGCGCAACGCCGCCACCATCGCCGACAACGTCGGTGACAACGTCGGTGACTGTGCCGGCATGGCCGCCGACCTGTTCGAGTCCTACGCCGTGACCCTCGTCGCGGCACTCATCCTCGGCAAGGCCGCCTTCGGCGAGCAGGGCCTCGTGTTCCCGCTGATCGTCCCGGCGCTCGGGGCCGTCACCGCGATCATCGGCGTCTTCCTCACCAAGCTGCGCCCGACCGACCGCAACGGCATGCAGGCCATCAACCGGGCCTTCTTCACGTCGGCCGGCATCTCCGCGGTCCTGTGTGCGATCGCGGCCTTCGTCTACCTGCCGAGCAAGCTCTCGGACCTCGACGGCGGCGGCGTCGCCTCAGTCATCCGCGATGCCGGCGACAAGGACCCGCGCCCGATGGCCATCGGTGCAGTCGTCATCGGCATCCTGCTCGCGTCGATCATCCAGCTGCTCACCGGCTACTTCACCGAGGGCAACAAGCGTCCGGTGAAGGACATCGTCAAGACCTCGCTCACCGGCCCGGCCACCGTGATCCTGGCCGGTTTCACGATCGGCCTCGAGTCGGCGGTCTACACCGCGCTGCTCATCGGCGCGGCCGTCTTCGGCGCCTACCTGCTCGGCGGCGGCTCGGTCATCCTGGGCCTGTTCTGCGTCGCGCTCGCCGGGACCGGCTTGCTCACCACGGTCGGCGTCATCGTCGCCATGGACACCTTCGGCCCGATCTCGGACAACGCGCAGGGCATCGCCGAGATGTCGGGCGACATCGACGAGGCCGGCGCCCGGGTGCTCACCGACCTGGACGCGGTCGGCAACACCACCAAGGCGATCACCAAGGGCATCGCGATCTCGACGGCAGTGCTGGCTGCGACCGCGCTGTTCGGTTCCTTCACAGACGCCGTCAAGACCGCAGTGACCGACTCGGGGGTCGCACTGACCGGCAGCCTGCACGACCTGCAGTACAAGGGCGTGCTGAACGTCTCGGACCCGAAGAACCTCGTCGGCCTGATCATCGGTGCGTCCGTCGTCTTCATGTTCTCCTCGCTCGCCATCAACGCGGTGACCCGCGCGGCCGGCGCCATCGTGTTCGAGGTGCG
>DATBDW010000164.1:0-4702 GCA_036269735.1 Actinomycetes bacterium | reverse complement strand
GCGCTCGGGACCCGCGACATGTCACGGATGCCGCCGAGGGTCTTGGTGAGCTTGTCCTTCTCGCGGCGCAGGACGAGCAGCTCCTTCTTGGTCATGCCCGAGCCGGGCACGTCGTCGAAGTCGAGCTGCTCGAGCTCCTTGAGCCGCTGCAGGCGGCCGTGCACCGTCTGGAAGTTGGTGAGCATGCCGCCCAGCCAGCGCTGGTTCACGTAGGGCATGCCGACGCGGGTCGCCTGCTCGGCGATCGCCTCCTGCGCCTGCTTCTTGGTGCCGACGAACATCACCGAGCCGCCGTGGGCGACGGTCTCCTTGACGAACTCGTAGGCGCGGTCGATGTAGGACAGCGACTGCTGCAGATCGATGATGTAGATGCCGTTGCGCTCGGTGAAGATGAAGCGCTTCATCTTCGGGTTCCAGCGCCGGGTCTGATGCCCGAAGTGCACGCCGCTCTCGAGCAGCTGCTTCATGGAGACGACCTGGTTGGCCACGTCTGCCTTTCGTGCGCCGAGGCTCGCGGGGCGAGCGGCAGCGCTATGTCGGTTCCGTTGCGGGTGACCGGGCGGCCACTCGCGTCCTGACACCCGGGAGTGCGCTCGCCATCCCGCCGGAGGACCGATGTCCGTGGTCCGGGGTCGGGTTGGACCGGTGAGCGCGCCCCCGCCGCGAGGCGGCGGATACGGGCGTGCGAAGTCGGCCCGCCGAGACGGGCCGCTGCCAGAAGTGTACGCCGGGCGACAGGCGCGCCGGAAATCGTTCAACGTGCTCCCGACCGACCCTCCCGGCACCCGGACCCCCTGTCGTCCACCGGCCCGGACGGTCCACAGATGTCCGGACGGCCCCGATCGGCCCGGGCCGCAGTACGAGGCTGGCCGGATGTGGCCCGGGTGGAAAGTCGGTGCGGTGGACGGGATGGGCGCGGTCGGTGCGGTCGGAGCGATCGGCCTGCTGGTGCTCGCGCCGGCGGCCGCACGGGCTGCCGGGCCGATCGCGGTCTGGACCTGGCCGCTGGCGCCACCGCCCAGCGTGGTCGCGCCGTTCCAGGCGCCGGCTGGGCCCTACGCCCCGGGCCACCGCGGCGTCGACCTGGCGGGCACTCCGGGTGCCCGCGTGCTTGCGGCCGGGGACGGCGTGGTGGCCTTTGCGGGACGGGTGGCCGGGGTCGGGGTGGTCTCCGTCGACCATCCAGGCGGCCTCCGCACGACCTACCAACCGGTGACCCCCGCGGTGCTCCGCGGCGAGCAGGTCACAGGCGGTCAGGTCCTGGGCCTGCTCGCCGGCTCGGCTGGCCACTGTCCCCCGGCGGCCTGCCTGCACTGGGGCCTGCGCCGTGGAACCACCTACCTCGACCCACTGGCCCTGCTCGGCCCGGTCGCGACCCGGGTGCGCCTGCTGCCGGTGTGGTCGGCCGGGCCGGCCACGGTGCGCAAACCCGCCTCGCGCTCGATGGCGCGGCCCGCGCCGCCAAACGCCTCAGCCGCGGTCTCGACCGCCCGGACCCCGACCGCAGCCCCAGGCCGCAGGGAACGAGTCGTGGCCGGCACCACGGCCGTCGCGGCCCTCGGTGCGGCCCTGATGTTGGCCCGGCCGGCGCGCGCCGGCGGTGGCCGCCTCGGCGCCCGGCGGGTCAGACTGCCGCCATGACCGAGAACCCTGCCGGGGCTCCCGGCGCTGTGGTCGTGGACCTCGCCGGCGTCCTGCGCACGGTGGACCAGCCGTGGCAGCCGCGCACCGTGGCGACCCTCAACGACTACGACGTGCGCGTCGTCCGTACGGCCGGCGAGTTCACCCGGCACTCCCATCCCGAGACCGACGAGCTGTTCCTCGTGCTGAGCGGGTCCCTCACGATCGTGGTCGAGCGCCCGGAGGGACCCGCTCGTGTCGAGCTCGGTCCGGGTCAGCTCTGCGTCGTACCGGCCGGCACCGTCCACCAGCCGTTCTCCCCGAACGGCGCCGAGGTGCTGCTCGTGGAACCGGCCACCACCGTGAACACCGGTGACTCCCCCAGCCATCTCACAGCACCCCGCCGCCCGGCGTAACGGCCTCTGAGCAGTGGATCACCTCGCACGAAGATCCACAGGGGATTCGCTGGCGAAAACCACAAGGATCCGCTGTGGATCATGCACGGATCCACTGTGGATCTTCGCGGCGCAAGGTCCAGAGGGATCGGTCACCGAAAGCGGACTGATCCCCCTCACGATCACGCGAACGGCGGGTCAGGAAGGCGTCGACGTCGGGAACAGCTCTCAGCCAGGTCGCCCTGACCCCCACCAGCCCGGACCCGCACCCGGCCCCTCAGGCGCCGGACCCGACTCGTCAGCCAGGCCGCCCTGACCCCCACCAGCCCGGACCCGCACCAGGCCCCGCAGGCGCCGGACCCGACTCGTCAGCCAGGCCGCCCTGACCCCCACCAGCCCGGACCCGCACCGGGCCCCTCAGGCGCCGGACCCGACTCGTCAGCCAGGCCGCCCTGACCCTCACCACCGGCGACAGCGGCGCCGCCTGGCAGTGGGTCACAACAGCGCGGGCAGCTCGGCCGCGAGGCGCTGGTAGTCCGCGGGTGCGTTGTAGGCGTGGGCGCACACCCGGACGTAGCCACGGCCGTCGAAGAAGGTGATCGCGACCTCGACGGCCGACTCCTCGCCGATCCGGTCCTGCAGCGCGGCAGCCTGCTCCCGCGAGGTGACCAGGCCCTCCGGCAGGGGGACGAGCTGCATCGGGACAGCAGAGTCCCTCGGCAGCTCACGAGCGGGTACGCCGATCGCGGCAGCCACCAGCTGCTGGCCCGTGACTGCGAGCTCGACGTTGTGGCGACGCAGCCTGTCCCACCCCAGCCGCTCCAGCACCCTCAGCGCCAACGGCGCGGAGAGCCATGGCGTCGGGTCGTTGGTCCCCGTGTCGTCGAAGGCGAGCGGGAAACCCTCGGCCTCCCCCCACGAGGCCACGAGGGGTCGTAGCGATCCCCGCCAGCGGGTGGAGGCGTGCAGGACTGCGCTGCCCCGGGCCGCGCAGCACCACTTGTGGAGGTTCCCGACGAAGAAGTCGGCACCTAGTGCCTCGAGGTCGACGTCGAGCATCCCGGGTGAGTGAGCACCGTCGACGAGCACCGCGGCACCGCGCTCCTGCACTGCGGGGACCAGCTCGGCCAGCGGGAGCCGGCGGGCGGTCGGTGAGGTCACGTGGTCCAGCACGACCAGGCGGGTCCGCTCATGGACCGCGCCGAGCACCGCGTCGACGGCCTCGTCGTCGGAGGCGGTCAGCGGGACGTGCACGGTGTCGACGCGGGCACCGTGGTCCGCCGCGAAGCGGTGCGCGGCAATCCGGACCGCGCCGTAGCTGTGGTCCGTGACCAGCACGGCGTCGTCCCGCTCGAACGGGAAGACCGCGAGCACGCTGCTCGCACCCGTCGTCGCGTTGGGCACGAAGGCCAGCGAGCCCTCGGCGGCACCGAGGAACGCCGCGACCTCACCCCTCGCCGCAGCGAGGGCGCTGGGCATCTCCCGCACGAGGAAGCGGACCGGATTGGACTCCATCCGGTCCCGCCAGGACTGCTGCTCCTCGAGCACCGGTGTCGGGACCGCTCCGAACGAGCCGTGGTTGAGGTGCGCCACGGTGGGCTCGAGGGGCCAGAGGTCGCGCACGGCCTGCCAGTCCGCGCCCCAGAGCGGGTTGGGCTCGGCGTGCGTCGCGGTCGACGGCTCGGCGGGCATGCGGGCAGCCTAGGTGGCGGCACCTGGGGCACCGCGGCGCCGTCGAGCGCTACGAGGCGCACACCTCAGTGCGTGCCCTCGGAGAGCTTGCCGCGCAGCTGGAGGACCGCCTTGGTGTGCATCTGGCAGATCCGGCTCTCGGTCACCCCAAGGACCTGGCCGATCTCGGCGAGCGTGAGGCCCTCGTAGTAGTAGAGGGTGACGACGATCTTCTCGCGCTCGGGCAGAGTGTTGATCGCCTTGGCGAGCAGGAACTTGGTCTCCTCGGACTCGAAGGCCAGGACCGGGTCCTCGGCCTTGGTGTCCTCGAGGGTGTCGACCAGCGAGAGCTTGTCGCCCTTCTCGCCGCCGACGCTGAGCAGCTCGTCGAGCGCGACGACATTGACGAACGAGACCTGGCTGAAGATCTGGTGCAGGTCCTCGAGGCGGATGCCCATCTCGGCCGCCACCTCCGCCTCGCTCGGCGTGCGGTGCAGCTGCGCCTCGAGACTGGCGTAGGCCTTCTCCACCTCGCGCGCCTTGTAGCGGACCGACCGCGGGATCCAGTCGATCGCGCGCAGCTCGTCGATGATGGCGCCGCGGATCCGGCTGATCGCGTAGGTCTCGAACTTGATGGCCCGCTCGAGGTCGAACTTCTCGATCGCGTCGATCAGGCCGAAGATCCCGTAGGAGACGAGGTCGGCCTGCTCGATGTTGGGCGGCAGGCCCACGCCGACCCGGCCGGCGACGTACTTCACCAGCGGCGAGTAGTGCAGGATCAGCCGTTCCCGGAGGGCGCCGTCGGCTGTCTTCTTGAAGTCCTGCCACAGCTCGCGCAGCGCGGCCTCGGCCGCGCTCTTCTCCGCAGCCTTCTGGACGACGAGGTCCTCCTCGGCAGCGCCCGCGGCCCCGGCGGACGAGACGGCAGCCTTCTGCTGCACGTCAGGCCCTGGGGTGCGCTTGGTCATACGTTGCCTTCAGCCGGTCGACGGATACGTGGGTGTAGATCTGCGTCG
>DATBDW010000163.1:0-21836 GCA_036269735.1 Actinomycetes bacterium | reverse complement strand
TCTCGAAAACTACTCCGCCCCTTGCCCCGGCAACTACCCCCGGGAGACCGCCGGAGCCTGGGGCACGGCGAGCCCCCGAATGGGTGGGAACCGGACCCTGGTTCGGTGATCCACAGGAGATCCGCGCGTGATCCACAGGGGATCCGTTGGAGAAAACCACACCAATCCGCTGTGGATCACGGGCCGGCTGGGTGCATCGAGGTCGGGAACGAGGGCAGGATGCGGTCATGACGACCAGCGGCAACGGCACCAGCGGCCCCGGCGACGCCCCGACCACCACCTTCCCGCCCCTGACCCGGCGTACCGAGGACACCCTCGGGGCGCTGGTCGCCGACGCGAGTCGCGACCTGTCCTCGCTGGTCCGCCAGGAGATCGCGCTGGCCAAGGCCGAGCTGCAGGTGGACCTGAAGAACGCCGCGACCGGCGGGGCGATGTTCGGCGCGGCCGCGTTCCTCGTCCTGCTCTCCGTCGTGATGCTCTCGATCACGCTCGCCCTGCTCCTGGCCTGGCTGGGGGTGGAGCCGTGGGTGGCGTTCCTCATCGTCACCGTGTTCTTCCTCCTGGTCGCGGTGGGGCTCGCCCTCTTCGGCAAGTGGAAGGTGTCCAAGGTCGGGGCGCCGGAGCGCACGATCCGGACGAGCAAGGACACCGCGGCCTTCCTGAAGTCCGGGGGTCGCTGACGCCGTAGCCACCGAAGGCCCCGACCCGCGGCTCGCCGCCGGGCCCCGTCTCTGGTGGGATCGAGTGGTGCGCCACCGCCCCGACCAGCCGCCGGACGACTCGGTCGTCCGCGTCCCGGGGCCGTGGGAGCACCAGATGGTGGCCGCGAACGGCGCCCGCTTCCACGTGGTGACCGCCGGCGATGGGCCTCTCGTCGTACTGCTGCACGGGTTCCCGCAGTTCTGGTGGACCTGGCGCCACCAGGTGCCCGAGCTCGCGGCCGCCGGCTACCGGGTCGCCGCGATGGACCTGCGCGGGTTCGGCGCGAGCGACAAGCCGCCGCGGGGCTACGACCCGCGCACCATGGCCGAGGATGTGTCCGGCGTCGTACGCACCCTCGGCGACCGCGACGCGGTCATCGTCGGGCAGGGGCTCGGCGGCCTCGTCGCGTGGACCCTCGCCGTCGTACATCCCCGGCAGGTGCGTCGGCTCGTCGCCGTCGCGATGGCGCACCCGCGACTGCTGCGCCGCAGCCACTTCGCCAACCCTCGCCAGCTGCTGGCCAGCGGCTACGTTGCCGGCTTCCAGGTGCCGATGCGCCCCGAGCGTTCCCTGGTCGCCGACGACGCCGACGACGTCGCGCAGCTGCTGCATCGCTGGGGCGGCCCCGGCTTCCCCGACGCGGACACCGAGGCGCGCTACCGGCAAGCGGCCCAGGTGCCCGGCGTCGCGCACAGCGCGCTGGAGTGCTACCGATGGGCGGTGCGCTCGCTGCCCCGCCCCGATGGCCTGCGCTACGCCCGGCGAATGGCCAGCCCGGTGACGGTGCCGACCCTGCAGGTGCACGGCGCGCTGGACCGCTGCGTCCTGCCGGGCAGCGCACTGGGTTCGAGGCGGTACGTCGAGGCGCCGTACCGCTGGCACCTGCTGCCCGGTGTGGGCCACTTCCCGCAGGAGGAGCACCCGGCGGCGTTCACGTCGGTGCTCCGCGACTGGCTCGCCGACCCGGAGCCGGAGGACTGAATGCCTGCAAGCGACGCGCGCGACCGCGACGACACCGGCCGGGCGCGCAACAACCGCCCCCGCGACGGACTGGGCCGCCCGCTCCCCCGTGACGCGACCGGCGTCGAGCGGGTGCCCGACGGGCTGACCCTGCCGCCGGAGGAGTCGCTGGTCGAGGCACAGCGGCTGCTCGACGCGGGTCGCCCGTTCCACGCCCACGAGGTGCTCGAGGGCACCTGGAAGGCCGCGCCTGCCGACGAGCGCGACCTGTGGCAGGGGCTCGCGCAGCTCGCGGTCGGGCTCACCCACCGGGCGCGCGGCAACGAGCACGGCGCGCGGACGCTGCTGCTGCGCGGCGCGGCGCGCATCGAGCGGTACGCCGACGCGCCGCCGTACGGCATCGCAGTGCCCGGCCTGGTCGCCACCGCCCGCGCGCTGGCCGACGAGCCGCTGGAGAACGACGAGCCACCGTGGACCGTCCGCCTGCGCGGCTGACGGACGCCGTCGGGCACCAGGCAGGATGGTCGGCATGCCCGAGGAGGAACGGTCCGGCGTCCGGCTCACCAACCTGGACGAACCGTTGTCCCCGGACGCCGGTGCCACCAAGCGCGACCTCGTCGACTACCTCGACGCGGTCGCCGACCGGTTCGTACCGGTGCTCGCCGGGCGGGCCCTGAGCGTCATCCGGGTGCTGCGCGGGCAGCCGCCGTTCATGCAGAAGAACCTGCCGAAGTACGCGCCCGACTCGATCCCGACGCTCGAGGTCACGACGCAGGACGGCAAGCGCACCGTGCACTATCCCGTCTGCGACGACCGGGAGACCCTGCTGTGGTTCGCGAACCAGCGAGCCGTCGAGTACCACCCGACGCTGTTCCGCGGGCACGCGGCTGATGGCCCGACGCACCTGGTGCTCGATCTCGACCCGCCGGCGGGCTCCGACTCGTTCGCGCGCGCGGTGGAGGCGGCCCTCCTCGTCCGGCGGGTGCTGGACGAAGTCGGCATGTCGGCGATGGCCAAGACCAGCGGCGCCAAGGGCATGCACGTCTTCGTGCCGCTGGAGCCCGGGCTGTCGGCGATCGACGTCGCTGCCGCGACCCGCGCGATCGCCGTACGCGCGGAGCGGCTGGACCCGGCGCTCGCGACCACCGCCTACGTGGTCGAGGAGCGTGGCGGCAAGGTGTTCCTGGACTCGACGCGGGCCGGCGGCGCGACCGTCGCGGCGGCGTACAGCCCGCGGCTGCGACCCGGCCTGCCGGTGTCGTTCCCGCTGCCCTGGGACGACCTGGTTGCCGCGTCGCCATCGGACTTCACGGTCGCCACGGTTCCCAGGCTGCTCGGCGGCACGGACCCGTGGTCGTCACTCATGCCGGCGCCGCAGGTCGTCGACCCCGGGCTGGTCGAGGAGGGGCACACGATCCCGGTCGCCCGGGTGGCGGCCATGCACGAGGGCAAGCGCCGGGCACAGGCACGGCGCGCCGCCGAGCCAGACGGCTGACTGCTGACGGCTGACGGCTGACTGCTGACGGCTGACGGCTGACGGCTGACGGCTGACGGCTGACTGACCGCACCAAACACGGCGTACCGCCGCTTTGCACGTGCTGCAGCCCGTGTGGCGCGCCAGTCGATCACGTTTACGTGATCGCCGGACAGAGAGGGGGGTCAGGCGCAGGCGCCGGTGCCGACCTCGGTCGTGGCGTGGCGGCCGTCCGCCATGTCGCTGCGGGCCTCGTCGGTGGTCAGCGCGTAGCCGGTCTTCGGGTCGTCGAGGGACTTGGCGAACACGACGCCGTCCACCCGGCCCGTGAGGTCGAGCAGCGGGCCGCCGGAGTTTCCGGGCTCGACGTCGGCGTACAGCGCGAAGACGTCGCGTGTCACCTCGGTACGGTGGTAGATGTCGGGGCCGCGCGCGTTGATCTCGTCGCGGATCCGCGCCGCCACCAGCCGGAACGGGCCGCCGCCGGGATAGCCGGCGACGACCGCCTCGTCACCCCGGTGGGCGCCGCCGGAAAGGTCGAGCGCCGGGAGCTGCAGGCCGGGGACGTAGAGCACGGCGAGGTCGCGCTTCGGGTCGAAGAGCACCACCTTCGCGTCGTAGCGCTGGTCGCCGGACGCGAGACGGATCGTCGGCCGGTCGACACCGGCGACGACGTGGGCGTTGGTGAGCACGTGCTGCGGCGCGAAGACGAAGCCGCTGCCGTCGAGGGTGCGGCTGCAGGACTCCGCGGTGCCCACCACCTTCACGACGCTACGGCCCGCGTCGCGCACCGCCGGCGTACCGGTGATGGTGCCGTCGGGCGGGGGCACCGACCGGATCGTCTCCGGGGCCAGCCCGCTGAACACCGGCGGGAGCTCGCTGTCGTCGAGCACCCGACGGAAGGATGAGAACAGCGTGCGGGCCCCGTCGGGCATCACCGAGTCGACGCCGGCGATGACTCGCGAGTCGCCGATCTCGTGCGAGAGCGACGGCAGCGGACCGGGGCGCAGGGCGGACGCGAGGAACCACGCCACGACCAGCATCGCGACCACGCTGACCCCCGCGCCGAGGCCGGCGTCGACCATCCGGGCCGGCCGCCAGGTGAGGCGGGCGCGCAGCATCGACCCGAGCCAGCCGAGCATCACCTGCCCGAGGGTCGCGGTAAAGAGCACGATCGCGACGGCAAGCAGCGACTGCCCCAGCCCCGGGTTCAGGCCCGAGACCAGGACCGGTGCGATCAGCAGGCCGATCACGCCGCCCCCGAGGAACCCGACGAACGCGAGGACGCCGGCCACGAACCCCTGCCGGTAGCCGGAGAACGCGAACGACACCGCGGACAGCAGCAGCACGAGGTCGATCCAGTTCATCGGCCGCCACTGTCCCGCTCGGCCATCCGCGCGCGGTCGGCCTCGGCCGACGCCACGACATCGGGCGGCAGCTCCCGTACGTCGGCGGCGTCCCACGACCGCTCCCAGCCGGCCAGCCGGAGCAGCTGGTCGAGCAGCCCGGCGGTGAACCCCCACACGAGCAGGCCGGCCGCGTCGAACGCCGGACCGACGTACCCGCTGGGGTGCGAAACCCGGTAGCGGTTCGCCGGGTCGAGCAGCTCGGCCAGCGGCACCCGGTGCACCGAGGCCACCTCGCGCGGGTCGACCACGGCGACTGCAGACGGTTCGCGCCACCACCCGAGCACCGGCGTCACGACGAAGCCGGAGGGCGGCAGGAACAGCGCCGGCAGGGTGGCGAGCACCTGCACACCGGCGCGGTCCAGCCCGGTCTCCTCCACCGCCTCGCGCAGCGCCGCGTCGACCGGTCCGTCGTCGCCCGGGTCGACCGCGCCACCGGGGAACGCGACCTGCCCGGCGTGGCTGCGCATGTCGTGCGCCCGCTCGATGAGCAGGACGTCGGCGCCGTCCCACCCGCGGCCGTCGTCCGCGAACAGGATCAGCACCGCGGACTCGCGGCCACCCTCGTCGGGCGGCACGAACCGGCTCAGCTGCTCGGGCCGTACGTCGACAGCCAGCTCGGCGAGCGGCCGCAGCCAGCCCGGCAGGGAGGCGAATCTCTGGGACTGGTTCTCGTCCTCCCCGGCGCTGGTCACAGCTGCACGCCCAGGTACTGGTGGACCAGCGACCTCAGCTCGGCCCGCGAGGTGATCCGCCCCGGGTGCCGGCCGGCCAGCGAGCCGTCGGCCCGGTAGAAGAAGGTCTGCGGCGGGGCGATGGCGTGCAGGGCCGCGACGGTCCGGTCGCCGTCGGTGTCCTGCACCGACGGGAAGGTCAGGCCGAAGTCGGCAGCGGACTGCTTGGCGTAACCGACCGGAGCCTTGTACTGGATGCCGAAGAACCGCACTCGGTCCCGCGCGGCGCGCATGCCGGCCGCAAGCACCGGCATCTCCTGGCTGCAAGGTGGGCACCACGCCGCCCACACGTTGAGCACGGTCGGCTTGCCGCGCAGGTCGGCCAGGTCGACCGAGCCGCCGGAGCCGAGGCACGGCAGCGTCAGGTCGGGCAGGTCACTGGGCCTCGCGTGCGGCAGCGACGGGCAAGGCGGGATCCGGTACGCCGACCCGTTCACGTTCGCGGTCGTGGCACTCGGCCCGCCGTTCGCCGGCGCACCGTCGGCGCCGCCGCTGCTGCCGGTGCACCCGGCGAGGACCAGCGCGGCGGCCGCCGCGATCAGCGGGAGTGCTGGCCGGCGGTGCCGGCGCGGCAGCTGTGGGGTCACGGCGTGGCCGCGACCTCGGCGGGCGACTTCACCAGCTTCGCCGCCTTGACCGGGTCGATCTCGCCCTCGCCGTACGACGGGCACAGCCGGGCCAGCGGGCACGCACCGCAGGCCGGCGTGCGGGCGTGGCAGACCCGGCGGCCGTGGAAGATCAGGTGGTGGCTGAGCATCGTCCAGTCGCGCTTGGGGAACAGCGCGCCGACAGCGTGCTCGACCTTCACCGGGTCGGTCTGGGCGGTCCAGCCGAACCGCCGGGCCAGCCGCCCGACGTGGGTGTCGACGGTGATACCCGGCACACCGAAGGCGTTGCCGAGCACGACGTTGGCGGTCTTGCGCCCGATGCCCGGCAGCGTGACGAGGTCCTCGAGGCGGCCGGGCACCTCACCGCCGTACCGCTCGACGAGGGCCTGCCCGAGGCCGATGAGGGAGTTGGTCTTGGCCCGGAAGAAGCCGGTGGAGTGGACCATCTCCTCGAGCTCGGCGCGGTCCGCGGCGGCGTAGTCGGCCGCCTTGGGGTAGCGCGCGAACAGCGCCGGGGTGACCCTGTTGACGCCGACGTCGGTCGACTGGGCCGACAGGATCGTCGCCACGACGAGCTCGAGCGGGGTGCTGAAATCCAGCTCGGTACGGGCGTCGGGGTAGGTCTCGGCGAGGATCCGGTCCATCTTGCGAGCGCGGCGGGTGAGCGCCACGGGCGACTCGTCGGCGAACCGGCGTGCCCGACTAGTGCTCATAACGACCAGCCTACGGTCCGGACGGGCGACGACCGTACGGGTGACCTGCCCTCAAGGGGGCGCCCGGACCCGACGACCACGCACTGTGACCGGCCCTGCCGACATCCCCGGTCAGGAGGACCACGTGATCACCAGCACCACACCGCGCGGACCGGGGACCGCCGCGGCCCGAACGACCCCGCTCGGGGGCCGCGGGTCCAGCCGGAGAGCCTCCGCGCGCCGGCCCGCCGAGCGGGTCGCGCACCTCGTGCCCCTCGAGCTCGACGTGCTGCGTGACTACCGCCAGGAGCTGATCACCGAGGAGGCGCGCGTCTCCTACTGGCGCCGGATCCTGCAGGCCCGCATCGACACCTCGGTCGGCGACACCGCCCGTGACCGCGACGGCCGCCGGCTGCGCTCCGTGCTCACCCAGCACCAGGAGTCGAGCCGCCGGCTGGCGGTGCTCCCGGTGCACGACCCGGCCGCGCTGCCGCCGCTCCCGGACCTGACGGCCTTGTGGGAGACCGAGGGCTCCGACGACGCTGAAGCCCTGACCAGGCTCGCGGCCGCCGAGGCCGAGCTGTCGGCGTACCGTCGCAGCCTGCACGAACGCCTCGACGACGCCACCAGCGAGCTGATCGCCCGCTACCGCGAGGAGCCCGGGCTCGCGCTGCGCGCCCTCCCCGTGCCCCGCAGCAGCGGCGCCGCCTGAGCCTCCCGGCAGCCTCCCGGCGCGCGGCGCCCGGGTGCGGCAGACTGGCCGCCGCGGGTGGTGCGCTCGAGGAGGCGGCAGGTCATGGAGGGCACGGAGCCCGAGGCCCTGAACGACACCGGGGGCTCGGACGGCGCAGCGGGCCCGGCCCCGATCAACGGGCTCGGCAGCTCCCCGCTGTTCGCCGCCCTCGACGTCGCGGCGCAGCGTGAGCTGTACTCGCAGATGGCCGAGGTGACGCTGGCCCGCGGCGAGTCGCTCTTCGAGGAAGGCCAGCCCGGTGACCGGCTCTACGTGGTGCTCACCGGCAAGGTCAAGCTCGGCCGCACCGCCGCCGACGGCCGGGAGAACCTGCTCGCGGTGATGGGGCCCGGCGAGATGTTCGGCGAGCTGTCGCTCTTCGACCCCGGACCGCGTACGGCGACCGCGACCGCGGTCACCGACACGACCCTGCGCGGACTGGGCAACGCCGACCTTCAGCCCTGGCTGCTGGCGCACCCCGAGGTGGCCACCCAGCTGCTCGCGGCGCTGGCCCGGCGGCTGCGGCGGACCAACGAGGCGATGGCCGACCTCGTCTTCAGCGACGTGCCGGGCCGGGTGGCCAAGGCGCTGCTCGACCTGGCCACGAAGTTCGGCGTACCCGCCCAGGACGGTCTGCGGGTCACCCACGACCTCACCCAGGAGGAGCTCGCCCAGCTCGTGGGCGCCTCCCGGGAGACCGTGAACAAGGCGCTGGCCGACTTCGCGAGTCGCGGGTTCCTGCGCCTCGAGGGCCGCGGCGTCGTGATCCTCGACCTCGAGCGCCTGCGCCGCCGCGCTGGCTAGCGCGGGTCCAGGGCTCTTCCGGCGAGTTGTCAGCCGCTGGACGCCCTATGGGGCGTTGAGAGGCTGACAAGTCTCAGGGGTGCACGCGGAGGTACTCGAGCTGGGCCCGGACCGAGAGCTCCGCGGCCGGCCAGAGCACCGGGTCGACGTCGGCGTACACCCGTGCGACCACCTGGTGAGGGGTGGTGTCCCCGGCGGCGAGCGCCGCGCGGACCTGGTCGAGGCGCTGCGCGCGGTGCTCGAGGTACGCCGACGCGCGGGCCGTCGCGTCCCCTCCCGCCGGCCCGTGGCCCGGCAGCAGGATGGCCGGGCCGTCGAGGTCGCTCAGCGCCCGAAGGGAGGCCAGGTAGGGCCCGAGGCGGCCGTCGGGGTACGCGACCACCGTCGTACCCCGACCCAGGATCGTGTCGCCGGTCAGCAGCCCCGGCTCACCGGTCGAGAAGTCACCGACCAGGAACGACACCGAGTCGCCGGTGTGACCCGGAGTCGTGAGCACCCGCAGGCCCAGGCCGGCCAGGTCGTGGCGCGCCCCGTCGACGAGCGGGTCGGCGTCGACGCACAGTCGCGGGTCGGCCGCCGCCATCGGCGCACCGGTGAGCTCGACGAACGACTGGGCGCCCTCGGCGTGGTCGGGGTGCCCGTGGGTGAGCAGTACGAGGGCGACCTGGCCGGCCGCATCGGCCACTGCAGACAGGTGCGCCTCGTCGAGCGGGCCGGGGTCGACGACGACCGCGGGGTCGCCGGGTCGGGCGCGCAGGACGTAGGTGTTGGTGCCCTCCAGGGTCATCGGGCCCGGGTTGTCGGCCCGGACCAGAGTTGCCCAGGCCGGCAGGGGTGCGGGATCGGTCACGCGTCGTCCTCGATGAGCAGTCGCATCGTGCCGGCGTCCTCGACCAGTCGCGGCAGCACCCGGCGTACCTCGCGCGGAGCGGCCAGCACCTCGGACACCGTGTCGAAGGCCGCCAGCTCGCGCAGAGCGACGATCGTGGGCGGCAGCATGTCGAGCTCGCCGCGGTCGTGGCGCGCGACGGCATCGCGGACCGGCAGCCAGACGGTGGAGTCGGCCTCGCCGCTGACGTCGCGCGGCAACTGACCGGGCGGTACGGCAGCGACGAAGAAGCGGGTGTCGAACCGCCTCGGCTCGAACTCGGGCGTCACCCAGTGCGCCCATGGCCGGAGCAGGTCGCTGCGGAGGACCAAGCCCCTCCGCTCGAGCACCTCGGCCATCGAGGCGCTGCGGTCCAGCAGCGCGAGCCGGTCGGCCTCGAGGTCGGCCCCCGTCGTGTCGGAGACCACCGAGGCGTCGTCCGCGCCGGCCAGAAGCACACCGGACTCCTCGAAGGTCTCGCGTGCGGCGGCCAGCACGAGCACGCGGGCCAGCCCCTCGTCGCAGCTCAGCGCGCTCGCCCAGTGCGCGGGCGGCGGGCCGCCCCAGCCGAGACCGGGGACGAGGTGCCCGACCTCGCTGTCGCGAGGGTCCACCGAGCCGCCGGGAAACACGTGCATCCCCGCGGCGAACGCCATCGAGGACGCCCGGCGCAGGAGGTAGACCTCGGGCCCGGTCGCGGCTTCGTGGCTGTCCGTGATCGGGCGATCGCGGAGCAGCACCACGGTGGCCGCGTCACGGGTCGGTGCAACCGCGGCCGCTGCTCCGGCGTCGAGGTAGTCACGGGCCCGCTCGCGCAGCGAGGGTGGGACGTCCTGCACGTTGCGCATCGTAAGAGGTTCCCGGCGGACACCTTGTACCGTCGGCGGGCGGGCGCGAGCAGGGCCCGTCCAACGGCGCAGACACAGGGGGAACGCGGATGGCCGAGGGCATGACCGTGATCGAGCTCGCCGAGGTCGTCGGGATGACGCCACGCAACGTCCGTGCCTATCAGTCGCGGGGCCTTCTGTACCCGCCGGTCATCTCGGGCCGGGTCGCCCACTACAGCGCGGCGCACGTCGCTCGCCTGCACCTCATCGCGTCGCTGCAGCGCGAGGGCTTCACTCTCGCCGCGATCAAGCGGATCGTGGACCGGCCGGACAGCTACGGCGCGATCGTTGCCGACCGGCGGCGAAGGTTCCGCGACGGCTCCTCGGACATCGTGGCGACAGTGCCGGTCCCGGAAGAGACGATCCGCGAGGCGGTGCCCGGCCTGCCCGACGATCTCACCGAGACCGGCCTGTTCTGGCGCGACGAGGACGGCCAGCTGGTCAGCCACACTCTGCTCGTCGGCGTCGGCCGGATGCTCGCCGCACAGGGGATGTCCGAACAGGTCCTGGCCAACCTGCAGCTCGACGCCGCGAAGCTCGGCAGGCGGATCGGTGCCATGCTGCGCGAGCACCTCATCGAGCTCGTCGACGACGCCGTCAGGCGCGCCGACCTGGCCCGCGTCGCGGTGCAGCTCAGCGCGACGGCGTACGAGATCGCGTTTCTCGAGGCCGCGACCGCCGACGGCGAAAACGTCGCGACGCGAACGCCGGGCTGAGACCGGCGCGGATCAGGCGTCCAGCCTCAGGCGCATGACCCAGCGCCACTTGGCGATCTGACGGTCGCGGGTGAAGCCGAAGTCCTCGAACAAGGTCTCGGGCCCGGTGTGCAGGTACGCCCCTTGCTGCGGATCGCGGCCCTCGACCTGCTCGGGATAGGCCTCGACGAGGCCACCGCCGGCTGCGCGGATGGCGTCCAGGACGCCTGAGACGGCGGCCCGGGCCACCCCCTTACCTCGACGGCCCTTGCCGGTGAAGATGCAGCCGATCCGCCAGTCCGGCAGCTCGACGAGCTCCTTCGCGTACGCGCCCGGGTTCTTGATGTTGGGCAGCTCGGCAGGCGAGCCGTACTGGCACCAACCGACGCACTCGTCCCCGGCAAAGACCAGGATCTGGTGCACCGTCCCGGTGCGCACATGCGCCTTCTTGGCCCGCTTGTTGCCAGCCACGGTGCTGTCCTTGCTCAGCCCCTCGGTGTGGAATCCCATGCACCAACACCCACCCCAGACGCCGTTGTTGGCCTCGACGAGACGAGCGAAGTCGTCCCAGGTGTCCGTGGACAACGGGCGGGTGCTGTACACAACGGAATCGGCAGTCATCGCCACATGATGCCGCGGGGGACTGTCAGGCTGGAGCGACCTCGACGACGATCTCGACCTCGACCGGAGCGTCGAGCGGCAGCACTGCGACACCGACGGCGCTCCGCGCGTGCACGCCCACGTCACCGAACGCCTGGTTGAGCAGCTCGCTCGCGCCGTTGATGACGCCAGGCTGGCCGGAGAAGTCCGCAGCGCTTGAGACGAAGCCGACCACCTTGACGACCCGGCGTACCTGGTCGAGGTCCCCGATCAGCGACTTCACCGCGGCGAGCGCGTTGAGCGCACAGATCTCGGCGTAGCGCTTCGCATCCTCGGCGTCGACCTCGGCACCGACCTTGCCCGTCGCGATCAGCTTGCCGTCGACGTTGGGCAGCTGGCCCGAGGTCCAGACCAGATCGCCGGTACGGACGGCCGGCGTGTACGCCGCGACCGGCGCGGCGACACCCGGCAGCGCGTGCCCGAGGTCGGCGAGGCGGTCCTCCACGGCACCCATCAGGACTTCTCGCGCTTGAGGTAGGCGACGACCTGGTCGCCGCCGCCGGGGCCGGGCACGACCTGCACCAGCTCCCAGCCGTCCTGGCCCCACGTGTCGAGGATCTGCTTGGTCGCGTGCACCAGCAGCGGCACGGTCGCGTACTCCCACTTGGTCATGGCCCGGACTGTAGTGCGGCCCTGACGAAGGTCAGCCTTGACCCTGCTCGCGGGCACATGCGAGCGTCCGCAGGTGCCCGACACCGCCGCCCCGCCCGCGACCGACACCCTGCGCACCGCCCTGGTCACCGGAGCCGGCCGCGGCATCGGGCGGGCAACCGCGATCCGGCTCGGCCGCGAGGGCTACCGGGTGGCGCTGACCGCCCGCAGCGACGACGAGCTCCGTGAGACCGCGGCGATGGTGGCGACCGAGACGCTGGTGCTGCCGGCCGACATGCTCGACCGCACGGCGCCGGACACCGTGGTGTCCGCCGTGGAGCAAGCATGGGGCGGCCTCTCGGTGCTCGTCGCCAACGCCGGCGCGGGGTCGTCCGCTCCCGTGGCGAAGATCACCGACGAGCTGTGGGCCCAGCAGCTCGAGCTCAACCTCACGGCGCCGTTCCGGGCGGTACGCCGATCGGTGCCCGGCATGGTCGCGCGCGGCTGGGGGCGGCTCATCGTCGTCGCGTCGATGGCCGCGAAACGCGGCGAGCCCTACCTCGGCGCCTACTGCGCCAGCAAGCACGGCATCCTCGGGCTGGTCCGCGCCGCGGCGGCCGAGCTGGCCACCAGCGGCGTCACTGCGAACGCGGTGTGCCCGGCGTACGTCGACACCGCGATGACCGACGGTGCGGTCGGGATGATCCAGAAGTTCACCGGTCAGGACGCGGCCGCGGCCCGGCGCTACCTCGAGCTCAAGCAGCCGATCGGCCGGCTGATCACGGTCGACGAGGTCGCCGAAGCCGTGTGGTTCTGCGTGGCCAACGGCGGCGTCACCGGGCAGGGCCTCAACGTCGACGGCGGCGCGGTGCAAGGGTGAGCCGCGAGGACGTGATCGAGCGTCCGGCTCCCCCGCCGGACCTGACGCTGTCCTACGGCCCAAGTTCGGACAACGTCGTCGACGTCCGGCTGCCGGCCTCGACCTCGCCGGCACCACTGGTCGTCGTGGTGCACGGCGGGTTCTGGCGCACGGGCTTCGACCGGGCGCACGCGGGACCGCAGTCGGCCGCGCTGGCCGAGGAGGGCTACGTCGTCGCGACCGTCGAGTACCGCCGGGTCGGGCGGGTGGGCAGCGGCTGGCCGCACACCCTGGACGACGCGGCCCTGTTCGCCGACACGGTCCCGACTCTGCTCGCGGGGTCGCTCCCGGGTCGAATCGAGCTCGGGCGCACCGTCTTCGTCGGGCACTCGGCGGGCGGCCACCTGGTCACCTGGCTCGCCGCCCGGCATGTGCTGCCGGCCTCGTCGCGTTGGGCGACGGCGAACCCGCTCGCGGGTGCCGTCGCGGCACTCGCCGGTGTCGTCGACCTCGCGCTGGCCGAGCAACTGGGGCTGGGTGGTCACGCGACGGCGGCGCTGCTCGGTGGCTCGCCGAGCGAGCAGCCGGACCGCTACGCGCAGGCCGACCCGGCGCGGTTGTTGCCCACCGGGGTGCGCACGGTGCTGGTGCAAGGGCTCGACGACGTCGTCGTACCGCCGGCCGTCAGCCGTTCGTTCGCGGCGGCCGCACGTGTGGCGCGCGACGACGTACGGCTGCACGAGCTCGGGGGCGCCGACCACTACGACGTGATCGACCCGACGTCGGCCGCGTGGCCCGCCGTGCTCGCGGCGGTGGGCGAGGCGCTGCGGTGAAGACGGCCAACCTCGGGGTGCGGTTCCTGCTGGAGCTGTGCCTGCTCGCGGCCTGGGCGGTGATCGGGTGGCACGTGAGCGGGCACGTCGTGGTCCGCGTCCTGCTCGCGGTCCTCCTGCCCGCGGTCGCGGCCACCGCGTGGGGCCTGTGGGTCGCGCCGAGGGCGACCCGCCGGCTCGACGACCCGGCCCGGTTCGCGGTCGAGGCGGTGCTCTTCGTCGGGGCGGCGGTCGGGCTGGCCGTCACCGGGTGGCCGCTGTGGGGCGGGCTGCTCGCGGCGGCGTACGCCGTGAACGTCGCACTCGGATTCGCCTGGCACCAGCGGGCCCACTGACCGCACCCTGGCCTGCAAAGACGTCGGTGTGGGTGGGCGGGTCAGGTAATCGACATCGGGCGCTCGAGGCGCCAGTGGCCGTCGGACTCGTCGACGAGATCGAAGCCGAGCCGGGCCAGCAGCCGGCGGGACGGCTCGTTGCCGACCTCGACCGACGCGGTCACGACCCGCACGTCGGGCTGTGCGGCGAGCCAGTTGACCATCGCGGCCACCGCCTCACTGCCGATACCGCGACCGCGGTAGGGCGCCGCGAGCCCGTAGCCGATCTCGATCCGGCCGTGCTCGTCGGGCGGCCCGAAGGTCCCCATGTCCCCGACGACCAGGCCGGCGCCCGCGGTGTCGGCTTCGTCGGCCAGCACGACGAACCACCCGCCGTCGTCCGGTCCGCCGTGCTCGACGAACATCCGCAACCCGTCGAGGGTGTCCGCATGCGGATAGCCCTCACCTAACGGCAGCCCCGCGTCGGCACCCTCGAGCAGCGCGCGCCCTGCTGCGAGCGTCTGGGGCACCAGCACGAGGTGCTCGGTCCGGATCTCGGGTCGTCCACTCACGACAGCGCACTCTAGGGAACGGCCTGCGCGGGCCACGGTCGGGTCCGCGCCTCTCCCGCCTTCGTGTCGTGGGGTGAGAGCTGGCCTTCGACGAGGGTGTGTGGTCCGCCCGCGCGGACGTCCCCGCCTCGGTGCTGGAGGTCCGGGCCGGCCGTGGATGAGG
Organism: Actinomycetes bacterium; assembly: GCA_036269735.1. Taxonomy (GTDB): domain Bacteria; phylum Actinomycetota; class Actinomycetes; order JACCUZ01; family JACCUZ01; genus DATBDW01. Next base: position 7,281 of record DATBDW010000163.1, on the reverse strand, counting down.
GGTGGTCGCTCTGGTCCAGGTCGATCTCACATCTGGGAGCCGCCGGGATGATCACAGGTCAGTTGGCGCAACGTGGTGGCCTCCGCCCGCTTGGACACAGCCACCTCGCGCCACCTGACGACGGTGCCAAGGCATGTGTCCGCTAGGTGGGACGAGTGGCCGGCGGTGCGCTCACTGGTGCGTTGCGGTCGACCGTGGGTGGCTGAAGTCAGCCGCAACACGCCGGTCGACGAGCAACCAGCTCTGGTCTCAAGCCCGGACGTGTCGAGAGACGCGCACGGCGCTGAAACGACCTCCGTCATCCCAAGCAAGCTCTGACCTCAACCTCGACGTCGGAGAGCAGCCAACGAGCGCGGTGACTCATTCGCGCCAGCAGCCGGGCGCCGTGCGGGGGAACGGGGTACGCCGATTACGCTCCCCGCCATGGGCGGCGACTCCTCTCGGCGCGGCTCCGACTGGGAGGGGGTACGCCTCCACGTCGTCACCGGCAAGGGCGGGACCGGCAAGACGACGGTCGCGGCCGCCCTGGCGCTCGCGCTGTCCGGGCAGGGCCGGCGGACGCTGCTCGTCGAGGTCGAGGGCCGGCAGGGCATCGCCCAGCTCTTCGACGTACCGCCCCTGCCCTACGGCGAACGCAAGGTCGCGAACGGCGTCGGCGGTGGCGACGTCAACGCGCTGGCGGTGGACGCCGAGGAGGCCCTGCTGGAGTACCTCGACATGTTCTACCACCTCGGCCGCGCGGGCCGGGGCTTGCGCCGGATGGGCGCGATCGACTTCGCCACGACGATCGCGCCGGGCATGCGCGATGTGCTGCTGACCGGCAAGATCTACGAGGCGGTACGCCGCCGCAAGGACGGCCGACGTGGACCGTTCGTGTACGACGCCGTCGTGCTCGACGCGCCGCCCACCGGAAGGATCACCCGCTTCCTCGCGGTCAACGCCGAGGTGTCCGGCCTGGCGAAGGTCGGCCCGGTCCGCAACCAGGCCGACTCGATCATGGGCTTTCTGACGTCGCCGCAGACCGCTGTGCACCTGGTGACGCTGCTCGAGGAGATGCCGGTCCAGGAGACCACCGACGCGGCGGCCGAGCTCACCGCGGCGGGCCTCCCGCTGGGCGCCGTCGTCGTCAACTCGGTGCGTGAGCCGCAGCTCAAGGTGGCCGACCTGACGGCGGCCCGCAAGGGCACGCTGCCGCGCCCCGAGCTGGAGGCAGGCCTGGTCGCGGCCGGCGTGACGGTACGCGAGAGCGCGCTCGACGCCCTGCTGGTCGAGGTCGCCGAGCACGCCGAGCGGATCGCGCTGGAGAAGGCGGAGCGCAAGGTGCTCAAGGGGCTGGGCCGCCCGACGTACGAGCTGCCGTTGCTTGCGGACGGGGTGGACCTCGGCGGCCTCTACGCGCTCGCCGAGGCGTTGCGCGACCAGGGTGCAGCATGACCAACCCCCCGCTCGACCTGGACGCGGTGCTCGCCGATCCGGCGACCCGCATCATCGTGTGCTGCGGCTCGGGCGGGGTCGGCAAGACGACGACCGCAGCCGCCCTCGGGCTGCGCGCGGCCGAGCAGGGACGTACGGCGGTGGTGCTGACCATCGACCCGGCCCGGCGGCTGGCCCAGTCGATGGGGCTCACCGAGCTGGACAACACCCCGCGCCGGGTGGCCGGCGTCGACGAGTCGGCCGGCGGCTCGCTGGACGCGATGATGCTGGACATGAAGCGGACCTTCGACGAGGTCGTGCTCGCGCACGCCGCGCCGGGACGGGCCCAGGCGATCCTGGACAACCCCTTCTACCAATCCCTGTCGTCCAGCTTCTCGGGCACGCAGGAGTACATGGCGATGGAGAAGCTCGGCCAGCTGCGCGCCGAGGAGCGGTGGGACCTCGTCGTCGTCGACACCCCGCCGAGCCGGTCCGCGCTGGACTTCCTCGACGCCCCGAAGCGGCTCGGGTCCTTCCTGGACGGGCGGTTCATCCGCATCCTGATGGGCCCCGCACGCAGCGGCAGCCGCGCCTACCTCAAGGCGCTCGGCGCCGGCTTCGGCGCCGTGACGGCGATGCTCAGCCGGATCCTGGGCGCCCAGGTGCTCAAGGACGTGCAGGGTTTCGTGGCGGCGTTGGACACGATGTTCGGCGGGTTCCGGGAGCGGGCCGACGCGACCTACCTGCTGCTTCAGACCTCGGGCACCGCGTTCGTCGTGGTGGCGGCGCCGGAGCGCGACGCGCTTCGGGAAGCGTCGTACTTCGTCGAACGGCTGGCCGAGGAGAAGATGCCGCTCGCCGGCCTGGTGCTCAACCGGGTGCACGGCAGTGGCGCGGGCTCGCTGTCGGCGGCTCGGGCGACGGCCGGCGCCGAGACCCTCGCCGAGGAGGGTGGCCACCCGCTGGCGGCCGGGGTGCTCCGCGTCCACGCCGAGCGGATGCGGGTGCTCGATCGGGAGCAGTCGCTGCGCAGCCGGTTCACCTCGGCCCACCCGCGGGTCCCGGTCGTCGACGTACCCGCCCAGGCCGGGGACGTGCACGACCTGGCCGGCCTGCGCACGGTCGGCGAGGCGCTGGGCGGCGGCTGAGCCGCGCGCGCTACGCCGGGTAAGGGCCCCGGACGTGCTTCGGGGCGGTCCTCCCCTCCAGGGACCGCCCCGATCGCCGCGCTCGCCCCCGCGGGGCGCCACCTGAACCGGCGGCTACATCGCCACCGAGAAGGCTCCGACCCCGACCCCGACCTCGACGCCGACCTCGACGTCGACCTCGACACCGGCCAGGCTGCTCTCGTACTCCGCGCGAGCCGTCTCCAGCAGGGCGCGCCACGAGGTGACGTTCGGCCGGCGGCGCAGCAGCGCCCGGCGCTCACGCTCGGTCATCCCGCCCCACACCCCGAACTCGACCCTGTTGTCCAGCGCGTCCGAGAGGCACTCGGTGCGCACGGGACAGCCCATGCACACCGCCTTCGCGCGGTTCTGCGCGGCGCCTTGCACGAAGAGGCTGTCCGGGTCGCTCGTCTTGCACGCCCCCCGCGACGCCCAGTCCTCTGCCCACGTCGTCATCTGGCCCGTCCCTCGTTGCTCTCGCTGCTCCCGGTGCGCTCGGACGAGACTCGTCTTCGCACGTCCACTGCGAAGGTACGGAAGGGGACAGGTCGGTCAACAGAACCGTTCGGTCCAAATTGACCTAGTCAGTACGGACTACGCCCCATGCCGCCGGGCCCGTCACCTCGGCAGCCGGCCCCCTCCGGCGCGTGGGACGGAGCCGGTCGCGACCCGACGTAAACTTGGGTCCCGTGAGTTCCCTGCGCCCGCCCTCCGACGGCGGGTTCGTGTCCCGGCTCGTCCTTTTCGTGCTCGTCAGCGTCCTCTGCGGGCTGCTCGTGGCCGGCGTCACGCTGCCGCTGGTCGGCGGGCTCGGCCTGGCCGCCCGGGGCGGGGCTGACGGGTTCGAGTCCCTGCCCGCCGAGCTCACGATCCCGCCGCTGGCCGAGCGCTCTCGCATCCTGGCCTCCGACGGATCTCTGATCGCGACCTTCTACGCCGAGAACCGGATCTCGGTCCCCCTCAGCGAGGTCGCCCCCGTCATGCGCCAGTCGATCGTCGCCATCGAGGACTCGCGGTTCTACCAGCACGGCGGCATCGACCTGCGCGGCACCGTCCGTGCCCTCGTGAACAACTCCTCGGGGCACGACGTCCAGGGCGGATCGACACTGACCCAGCAGTACGTCAAGCAGGTTCTGTTGGAGTCTGCCGCCGAGATCAAGGACCCGAAGAAGCGGGTGGCTGCCGAGCACGCCGCGGTCGCCCAGTCCTACACCCGCAAGCTGCGCGAGCTGCGCTACTCGGTGGCCCTCGAGGAGAAGTACTCCAAGTCCCAGATCCTCGAGCGCTACCTCAACATCGCCTACTTCGGCGCGGGCGCACATGGCATCGAGGCGGCGGCCCGCAGGTACTTCAGCACCCATGCGGCCGACCTCACGCTCCCGCAGGCCGCGCTGCTCGCCGGCATCGTCCAGCAGCCCAGCGCGTTCGACCCGCTCGCGAACCCGCAGCGGTCACTGGCCCGGCGCAACATCGTGCTCGACCGGATGGCGCAGGTCGGCGTCGCCAGCCAGGCCGACGTCGCCGCAGCCAAGGCGACCCCGTTGGCGCTGAAGCCTAAGCTGCCGGGCAACGGCTGCGAGGTCTCCAAGGTCCCGTTCTTCTGCGACTTCGTGCTCAAGACGATCCAGAACGACAAGGTGTTCGGCGCGACCCGGGCGGACCGGACCAACCTGCTGCTGCGCGGTGGGCTGACCATCACCACGACGCTGGACCCGAAGGCGCAGCGCAACGCCCAGCAGGCGCTGGCCGACCACGTCAACAAGACCGACAAGGTGGCGTCCGCCCTGGTGTCCGTGCAACCAGGGACCGGCCGGATCAAGGCGATGGCAGTCAGCCGCGGCTACGGCGACGGCAAGGGTCAGATCCAGTTCAACCCGGCGACCGACCGGGCGTACGGCGGCAGCAGCGGGTTCCAGGCCGGTTCGACCTTCAAGCCGTTCGTGGCCGCGGCGGCGCTCGAGGACGGGTACCCGTTCAGCTATCCCATCTACGCGCCCTACCACGCCCACATCGGTGACGTGCAGGGCTGCCGCGGGACGCTCACCGACCAGTGGGACCCCTACAACGAGCTGCCGAGCGAGAACGGCACCTACACCCTGCAGACCGGCATCGAGGGCTCGATCAACACCTACTTCGCCCAGCTCGAGGAGCGCGTCGGTGTCTGCCGGCCGTGGCAGATCGCGAAGTCCCTGGGCATGAACCGGGCCGTTGGCGGTCCGCTGGTCGGGCCGTACAAGACGTTCACTCTGGGCGTCGACGAGGTGTCGCCGCTCTCGATGGCCGAGGCCTACGCGACGTTCGCGGCGCGCGGGATGCACTGCACGTCGATCCCGATCCTCGAGGTCACCGACCCGACCGGCAAGCGCCTGCCCGTCCCGAAGGCCCACTGCCAGCAGGTGCTCGACACCAAGATCGCCGACGGCGTCAACGAGCTGCTGCAGGGCGTGATCGAGCGCGGCACCGGCACCCGGGCAGCCATCGGCCGTCCGGCAGCCGGCAAGACGGGCACCACGAACTCGCGCGTGTCGGTCTGGTTCATCGGCTACACCCCCGACCTGGCCACCGCGGTCTGGGCCGGCAACCCGAGCCCGCCCGCGGGCGGCTACCCGTTGCAGAACATCTCCATCGGCGGCGCCTTCTACGGCGACGTCTGCGGAGGCTGCCTGCCCGGCCCCATCTGGAAGCAGATGATGGAGAACACGCTCGCCGGTACGCCGGTGTCGTCGTTCAACAGTCCCTCGTCCGACGTGACGAACGGGTCCGGCGGCACGGTGCCTTCGGTCAGCGGTCAGAGCGTCGACCAGGCGAAGGCGACGCTGCGCGCGGCCAAGCTCGACCCGGTGGTGAGTGGCAGCCAGGTCTACGTGAGCTACGCACCAGCCGGGACGGTCGCCTACAGCTACCCTGGGGCCGGCGCGACGGTCTATCCCGGCCAGCGGGTCGTCATCTACGTCAGCGCCGGCCCGCCCGTGCAACAGGGCGGCGGAGGTGGCGGCGGCCCGTCGCCCAACCCCACCGACACCTGCGGCAGCTCCCACCGCCCCGGCTGCCGCTAGCCCCGCCTGGTCCCCGAGCTGGGACGGGAGACGGAGTCAGCCGGCGCTCAGCTGGCGCCGTACCTCAGCGGCGACCCGGCCGCCCTCGGCGCGCCCCTGGGTCTGCGGCGTGACCAGCTTCATCACCTGACCCATCGCCTGCGGGCCGCTCGCACCGGTCCCGGCGACGGCGGCCGCGACGATCGCGGTGAGCTCGGGGTCCCCGAGCTGTTGGGGCAGGTACTCCGCGAGCACCTCACCCTCGGCGCGCTCGCGGGCGGCCCGGTCCGGGCGGCCACCCTGGTCGAAGGCCTCGGCCGCCTCGCGGCGCTTCTTCGCCTCGCGGCCCAAGACGGTGACCACCTCGCTGTCCTCGAGGGTGCGGGACGCCTTGCCGGAGACCTCCTCGGTGCGTACGGCGGTCAGCGCCATCCGCAGCGTGGCGGTCCGCAGCTCGTCGCGGGCCTTCATCGCGGTGGTCAGGTCGGACTGCAGTCGATCCTTGAGGCCGGTCATGGCGCCATCCTCGCAGCGCCGGGCCGGCGGCGCGCAGCGCGGCGTCGGGAGGGAGCCCCGCCGTGTGTCAGCATCGATGGATGGGAGACCAGCGTGTGATGCCGGCGGCGTTGCGCCGAGGCGCGGGCGCGGCGGGCGCCGTCGGCCTGGCCGGCGTTGCCGCTCTGGTGTGGGCGTCGGCGTACGAGGTCGGCGCCTACCGGGTACGCCGCGTCGAGGTGCCTGTCCTCGCAGCGGGCAGCCGGCCGTTGCGCGTGCTGCATGTCTCGGACCTGCACCTGGTCCCCGGGCAGCGGGCCAAGACCGCGTGGGTGCGCTCGCTGGCCGGGCTCGAGCCCGACCTTGTGATCGACACCGGCGACAACCTTGCCCACCAGGAGGCGGTGCCGGCAGTGCTCGAGGCGCTGGGGCCGCTGCTCGAGCGTCCGGGCGCCTTCGTCATGGGCTCGAACGACTACTTCGCGCCGATCTTCAAGAACCCGCTGCGCTACCTCGTGCCGTTCGGTGAGGTCCGCCTCGGCAAGACCAGGCTGCCCACGGAGGACCTGCGCGACGGCCTGCTGGCCGCCGGCTGGCTCGATCTCGACAACGCCCGGGCCCGGCTCAAGGTCGACCACCGCGAGATCGAGCTGGTCGGGACCGACGACGCGCACATCCGCGCCGACCGGTACGCCGAGGTGTCGGCACCCGCGGACCCCGCGGCCGACCTGTCGCTGGGCGTCACGCACGCGCCGTACCGCCGGGTGCTGGACCCGATGGTGCGCGACGGCCTGGACGTGCTGCTGGCCGGGCACACCCACGGCGGCCAGGTCTGCGTGCCCGGCTTCGGTGCCCTGGTCACCAACTGCGACGTGCCGCGCCGGCAGGCCAAGGGGCTCTCCCGCTGGGTCGCGGACGGGCGGTCGGCGTGGCTGCACGTGTCGGCGGGGGTCGGCACGTCGCCGTACGCGCCGATCCGGTTCGCCTGCTTTCCCGAGGCGACCCTGCTCACACTGGTGGCCCGGTTCGCGGGCTGACGACCCGGCGGGTGGTCCAAGGGTCGACCGCCGCTCGGCTAGACTTGCCGGGCTTCAGCGGGGTGTAGCGCAGTTTGGTAGCGCGCTGCGTTCGGGACGCAGAGGTCGTGGGTTCAAATCCCGCCACCCCGACAG
>DATBDW010000162.1:0-12731 GCA_036269735.1 Actinomycetes bacterium | reverse complement strand
CTGGACGGCGACGGCGCCGGGAGCCTGATCGACCGCTGGTCCCCGCACTAGGCAGTGCGGGCAGCTTGAGCGAAGTGGCCCTGCTACCTGTGCGCCGCACGGCACGCCCGAGCCCCTTCGAGTCGCTCAGCTGGGTCGGTGGCTGAGCACAGGGCGGCTTTGGAGGAGGGATCGTGGCTGTCGCCGTCCGCCACAGTCCGATGGCGTCCACTGGCGCGTTGCGGCTGGCTTTCAACGGCTGGAATGAGCCGCAACGCGCCAGTCGGATGAGTCGGGCTCGCGTCCGTCTCACATCTCGAAACCGATGGCAGCCCAACGGCTCAGCTGGCGCACGTTGGCTCGGCGCCGCATCGAAAGGCGGCCGAGTTGCGCCACCTGACGGTGACGGCGGAGCCGACGGAAGCGAAGACCACCTGCCCGTCGGGGACCGAGCCGGCCATCCCGCACACCTCCGCAGACAAGCCACCGATTCCCCGCCAGCTGACAACGGCGAGAGGCCCACACCCCTCCTCCAAAGCCGCTCCGAGGGCCACCCGGCACCACCCGCGGGGACCGACGACGCGAAGTGGCCCCGTTGCGCCCTCGGTAAGCGAGGGCCGAGCGGGGCCACTTCGCTTTCCCCGACCGGACCAGAGGTGCGTCAGCCGCCGGGGGGCAGCTCGGCCGCGCGGGTCAGGGCGTCGACGAGGACCGCCGCGGTGAGCTCGACCTGCCACCGGCGGGCACCGTGCTCGCGGAGGAACTCGCCGACGACCGCCTCGTCGAGCTCGGTCGGGGGATCCCAGCACAGCCGGCGCACGCTGTCCGGCGCGATGAGGTTCTCGACCGGGAGCCGCAGGTCGGCCGCCACGGCACCGACCGCGGCGCGGGCCGCGGCCAGCCGGGCGGCGGCGGCGGGGTCGCGCTCGGGCCACGACCGAGCCGGCGGCGGGCCCTCGTGCGGCGTCTTGGGGTCAGGCAGGTCGCTCTCGGGCACCGCCAGGGCTGCGGTGATCGCCGGCAGCCAGGTCGCGGTCTGGCGGCGCATGGACCGGCCGCCCCAGACCGGAAGGGCGACGAGCTCCTCCTCGGTGCGGGGTGCGGCGAGGGCGGCGGCGACGATCGCGGAGTCCGGCAGCACCCGTCCGGGAGCGATGTCGCGCCGCCGGGCCACCTCGTCGCGGCGTTCCCACAGCGCGCGCACGACCGCGAGCTGGCGGCGCTTGCGGACCCGGTGCAGGCCCGAGGTCCGCCGCCAGGGCTCGACCCGGGGCGGTGCCGGCGCAGCAGCCACGATGGCCGCGAACTCCTCCTCGGCCCAGGCCCGTTTGCCCTGCTCGTCGAGCTGGGCGGCCAGCGCGTCGCGCAGCTCGACCAGGACCTCGACGTCGAGCGCTGCGTAGCGCAGCCACGGCTCGGGCAGGGGCCGGGTGGACCAGTCGGCGGCCGAGTGGCCCTTCTCAAGGCTCAGCCCGAGCACCTCCTCGACGATCGCGCCGAGGCCGACCCGCGGGTAGCCGAGCAGCCGCCCGGCGAGCTCCGTGTCGAAGATCCGCGCCGGCCGCATGCCCAGCTCGGCCAGGCAGGGCAGGTCCTGGGAGGCCGCGTGCAGCACCCATTCGTCCCCGCCGATCGCCGTACCGAGCGACTCGAGGTCGGGCAGCGCTCGCGGGTCGATCAGGACCGTCCCGAGGTCGGCCCGGCGCAGCTGGACCAGGTAGGCGGCCTGGCCGTAGCGGTAGCCCGAGGCCCGCTCGGCGTCCACCGCGACGGGGCCGGTGCCCGCGGCGAGGACCTCGACGGCACGAGCCAGCTCGGCGGGGTCGGTCAGCGGCGCCGGCACGCCGTCGCGTGGCTCGGTGAGCGGGACGGCCGTGCTGGTGGGCTCCCCGACGTCAGGTTCGACCTCGGTGTCCTCGGCGCTCACGGAGGTCACGGTACGTCGTGCTGCGCCCCACCGGCCGCAACCGGGCGGGCCCGGCGGGCCCGCACGCCCGTGACTCGGGGGAAGCGCCGGGTGTGCTGCGTCAGACGACGACGCCGGCGCGCATGGCGACGACGACCATCTCGGCCCGGTCACCCGTGCCGAGCTTGCGGGCGATGCGGGCCAGGTGGCTCTTCACCGTCAGGGCGGAGAGCCCGAGGGCCTCGCCGATCTCCTTGTTGGACCGGCCGTCGGAGACCAGCTGGAGGACCTCGACCTCCCGGCCGGAGAGCGCCTCCGCACCCGTCAGGCGTGACTGGCGGGGCCGGGCCGCGGCGGCGGGTGCCGGGCCGCGGGAGCTCGCCGAGGACGCGGTGACCAGGAAGGCTCGGACACCGGCGGCCAGGGCGGCCCGCACGGTGTAGGGGTCCTCGGTGGAGGACAGGACGACGCTGCGGGTCCACCCGAGGCTGCGCAGCTCGCGGGCCAGCGCGATGCCGGACCCGTCGGACAGGGCGCTGTCCACGACCGCGAGGTCGCGCGCGCTGGTGCTGTGGGCCCGGGCGCGGGCCTCGGCCAGCGACGACGCCTCGACGACCTCGACCGCCCCGACCGAGCGCAGGCTGCGGCACAGGGTCTCGCGGACGAACGGGCTCGACACCACCACGAGGGCGGTGAAGCGAGCGGCGCGCGCCGCGTGCGGCCCCGGCGGCAGATCGCGGTCTGCGCCGTGCCGTTCGACCAGAGCGGTCACCAGGACTCCGTTCGGGTGCGGTGTTGCCTCGAGGACGTCTCGAGACCTCATCGGCCCGTTCCGGCGGCATCTGTAGCCGGGCTGAAGCTGCTTACCGACGCGCGCGGCGCCGCGTCGGCAGCGTGACGACGCCGGGGGCGACCGGCGGAAGGCCGGCGGTGGTGCAGAGCAGGTCGCACCAGGCGAGCAGGTGGGCCTCGAACGCGTCGTCGAGCGGCGTCCAGGAGGCCCGGATCTCGATCTGGGCCGACGCCGGCTCGCCGGAGATGGCGCCGAAGCTCTCCGACGCCACCCGGGTGACCGTCCCGGAGGCCGCGGTGAAGGCAGCGCCGTGCGCCTCGAGAGCCTCGGTGAGCCAGGCCCAGCCCACGCCGGGCAGCAGCGGGTCGGACGCCATCTCGAGCTCCAGGTCGGCCCGCACGTACGTCACCAGCCGGAAGGTCCCCTCCCACGCTTCGTGCCCCGCAGGGTCGTGCAGCAGGACCAAGCGGCCGGTCCCGAGCTCGGTGTCCTCGGAGTCGTCGCCGTGGGGGTCGCCGAGCACGTCTGCGGTCAGGGCCACGGCGTAGGGGGCCAGCCGCTGCGGCGCCGGGGTCTCTTCGAGCACGACCTCGGTTCGCGGGGTCCCGGCCCGCAGCGAGGCGAGGGCGCGGGAGAACTCCTCCGGCACCTCGTCGGCCTCGCGACGGGCGACCATGCCGGGAACTGTACGACCGTCACGGCGCACCGAGGGGGAGGCTCGACCCGCACGCGGGTCATCGGCGCGTCGCTAGCCTTCGCGCCGTGGCAGCCGTCCTCGCGCTTCTGTCGAGCCTCCTCTGGGGCGGTGCCGACTTCGTCGGGGGCACCGTGTCCCGGCGGCACCGGGCGGCCCTCGTCGTCGGCGTCTCTCAGTCGGCAGGGCTGGTGACCGCTCTCGTCGTGGCCGCTGCCGCTGGTGCCTTCGGAGACGACCGCGGCTACGTGCCGTGGGCCGTGCTCGCGGGCTGTGCGGGCGTGGTCGGCCTGGTCTCCTTCTACGCCGGGCTCGCGGCCGGGACGATGGGTGTCGTCTCTCCGATCGCCGCACTCGGCGTCGTCGTCCCGGTGCTCTACGGGCTGCTGCACGGCGAGCGCCCGAGCGGGCTGCAGCTGGCCGGCATCGCCGTGGCGGTCGTGGGAGTCGTGCTCGCCAGCGGGCCGGAGCTGTCCGGTCGCGCCGGCGCCAAGCCGGTCGTGCTGGCGGGGATCGCGGCGGTCGGGTTCGGTGTCGCGCTGCTCGCGATCGCCGAGGGCTCTCGGCACAGCACGCTGATGACCCTGGTGACGATGCGCACGACCTCTGTCCTGCTGCTGGGCTGCGCGCTCGGCATCGCCCTGACCCGCGGGTTCCCCCGCGGCGAGCTGCTCCTGGGGCTGCGCGACCTGGCACTGGTGGCGTTCGTCGGCGTGGGCGACCTCTGCGCCAACCTCGCGTTCGGCCTGGCCAGCCGCCGTGGGGCAGTCAGCGTGGTCTCGGTCCTCGGCTCGCTCTACCCGGTCGTCACCACGCTGCTGGCCGGCCTCCTGCACCACGAACGGCTGGGCCGGGTCCAGCTCCTGGGTGTCGCCGGGGCGTTGACCGGCGTCGTGCTCATCGCCGCCGGCTGAGGGGGCAGCGGCGCGCATGGCACGATCGGCGCCCGTGACCCCCGACGAGCGCCGCGACTCCGCCTTCCTGCGTGCCTGCCGGCGCGAGCCCGTGCCGCACACCCCGGTCTGGTTCATGCGCCAGGCGGGCCGCTCCCTGCCGGAGTACCGGGCGGCCCGGGCCGACATCCCGATGCTCGAGGCCACCGCGCGCCCGGACCTGGTCACCGAGATCACACTCCAGCCGGTACGCCGATACGGCACGGACGCCGCGATCCTGTTCAGCGACATCGTCGTACCCCTGCGAGCCGTGGGTGTGGACCTCGACATCAAGCCCGGCGTCGGGCCGGTGATCGACCGGCCGGTCCGGACCCGCGCCGACCTCGACCAGCTCCAGCCGCTGGACCCGGGCATGGTCGGCTTCGTCGCGCAGGCCGTACGGCTCCTGGTGGCCGAGCTCGGCGCCACGCCGCTGATCGGCTTCGCCGGGGCGCCGTTCACCCTCGCGTCGTACCTCGTCGAGGGCGGGCCGTCGCGCAACCACGAGCACACCAAGGCGCTGATGTACGGCGACCCGGCACTCTGGTCGGACCTGCTGGCCCGGCTGGCCGAGATCACCGCGACGTTCCTGCGGGTCCAGGTCGAGGCCGGCGCCAGCGCCGTGCAGCTGTTCGACTCGTGGGTCGGTGCGCTACCGGCGGCCGACTACGCCCGCTCGGTGCAGCCGCACTCGGCCGCCGTGCTCGGCGCGCTCGGCGCGCTCGGCGTACCCCGGATCCACTTCGGCGTCGGGACCGGTGAGCTGCTCGGACTGATGGGCCGAGCCGGCGCCGAGGTCGTCGGCGTCGACTTCCGGGTCCCTCTGGACGAGGCCACCCGCCGCATCGGGCCGGACCACGCCGTGCAGGGCAACCTCGACCCGGCGATCGTGTTCGCACCGTGGGACGTAGTGGCCGAGCGGACCCGCGCGATCCTGGCCGCCGGCCGCGCTGCGCCGGGCCACGTCTTCAATCTGGGCCACGGCGTGATCCCGGAGACCGATCCCGACGTGCTCGCCCGGGTCGTGGACCTGGTGCACGCCGAGTCGTAGCCGGCCCGGCCGGCACGGCTCCACGTCGGCTCCTCCGGAGGAGTGAGAGGCGCATCAGCCGAACGGTCCGACCTCGCCGGGCCGGGCCATCGACGTCAATTCTGACGATTCGCGCACTGAACCGAAGCCGTCAACCTCGCCCTGTCGGCGTCCGCATCCGGGCCCACCGGCACCCCCAAGACCGCGGATTCGCCGCGGACAGTCTTCCCGGGGCAGACGGTCGAACCGCTGCCCCGGACCAACCGGAGGTATCTCGTGGCAGTCTCTCGTTCCGTCGTCGCCCTCGTCGGCGCCGGCATCCTGGGCATCGCGGCAGTGGGCATGGGCGCTGGCGCCACCTTCACCGATGCCGTGCACGCCAACCAGACGATCACCGCAGGCACGATGCACCTGACCCTCACCAGTTCGCGCGGCACCGTCTCCTCGGACGGCCGGACGATCACCCTGCCCGCGTTCGGGCCGGTCGGATCGACGTTCGAGACCGACCAGACCCTCATCAGGGTCCACAACTCCGGCAACATCCCGGTGACGACGGCGGCGTTCCAGCTCGGTGAGTCGCACGGGAGCTCGGCGGCCTCCGCTGCACTGCTCAACGAGATGAACGTGTGCATCAAGAGCACCGACCCGAGTGGCACCTGGACGGAGGGGAACGGGCCGCTGACGACCGGCGTCGCCCTGACGCCGAGCGTCGTGGAGAACCCCGTCGTCCTGCAGCCGGGCCAGTCCATGACCTTCTCGGTGGGCTTCTACGCGGGGCAGAACTCGACCCACTGTGGAGCGGTCTCCAGCGACGGCTCGAACACCCGGGCGGCCTGGGACGGCTACGACGGCGGGCCGTACCACACCCCGGCCAGCCTGACCCAGGACGCGATGGGCGGCCTCGTCACGCCGACGCTGGCGTTCTCCTTCACCGGCTGACCAGCACGGACCGACGGTGGGCCGCCCGCTCAGGCGGGCGGACCCATCGTCCTTCAGAGACGGTTCACGAACAGCAAGGAGAGACCATGAGTGGGAAGCACAGCCCCCGGCCTGGTCGGGCCCGGCGCCGGCTGGGCAACGCCCTGCTCGCCGCCGTGCTCGGACTCTCCGCGCTGGCCGCCGCCGCGGTGATTTCCGGGCACTACCAGGTGCGGCCGGTGCTCTCGGGAAGCATGGTGCCTCTGCTTCCGGTCGGCGGGGTCGTCGTCACCGAGCGGGTGCCGATCGCGAGCCTTCGGGTGGGCGACGTGGTGGTCTTCCACCGGCCCGACCGACCGGCAGAGCTCGTGGTCCACCGGATCGTGGCGCTCACACCGGGGGTGGCCGGCCCGGTTGTGCGGACCAAGGGCGATGCCAACGAGGTGCCCGACCCTTGGCAGGTCTCGCTACGCGGCACGACTGCCTACCGAGCGTCCTTCTCGGTGCCGGTCGTCGGATACGTCGCTGTCTGGGTGCATGGACCGGCGGGTCGCCAGACACTCAGGGTTGTCGGACTGCTCCTGCTCGTCGGCGCCGGCGTCGGCAGCCTCGCCCGCTACACGCGTCTCCCAGGGCCCTTCTCGCATCTTCGAGCGCCGAACGGCTGATTCTGGTCGCAATTCGGTGCCGGAAATGGGTCTGGGTGGGGGATTCGTGTCCGGTCGCCGCCGCCCGTAGCCTCGCCGGATGGGGGAACGGACGGGGTGGGTAGCAGGTCGCGGTCGTGACAGCGGGTACCAGGGTCCGGAGCGGCGACAGAGCCGTGGGTGCACACCGGCACCGGCGACCACGGTGGGCACCGTCTGCGACGTGCTCGCGTTGTTGCTCTGCGTTGCCGTTGGGCTCTCCCTCACCAGGCTCCTCGGCTCCGGCCAGCCCGTGCTGGCGTGGCGGACCGGGCTCGGTGCCGTCGGCGCGGTGGTCGCGACGGTGTCCGGCGTGCTGTCCCTGGCGCGGCACCGGCTCTCGGGCGACGCGCGGCTGGCCTATCTCGGCACGGCTCTGCTGGGATACGGCGCGGTTGCCATCCCGCTCGGCGCGGTAGCCCTGCAGCCCGGGGTGGACGTCGTGGAGATCGGCGCCTGGCGGGTCGGCGCCGTTGGCGCGGTGCTGGTCCTGGCCGCCCGAGGTCTCTCCTCCCCACCCGTGGACTCCCGGTTGTCGGTGGCGCGGCTCGCGGCGGGGGCTTCGGCGGTCGGCGCCCTGATCGCCGTCGCCCTCCTGGCGGGAAACGCTGTGCTCGACGCCAACATGTTGGATCTGGCCACCCGCGCCCTCGAGCTGGGTTGGCTGCTGCTGGCCCTGGGATACGTCGGGACGGGCCTAGGACTGGGCCGTCGGGTGCTGTTCCGCGCCGGTTGCGGACTCCTGCTGGTGGCTGTCGCGCTGGCGCTGCAGCTCATCCATCCAGCCCCCGACTCCTTGCAGGCCCTCTCGATCACGACCCTGCGCCTCGTCGGCGTCTCGTTCGTCCTCTTCGCACTCGCCCAGGACCTTGTCGTCGCGTTCCGTGGTCGGCTCACGGCCGACCACGACATCAGGGGCCGCTGGGTGGTCGCGGAGGCCGCGGCGCACGACGCTCGGCGCCACCAGGAGGAACGCGATCACGAGATCCGCAACGCGTTGGCCGGGATCGCCGGCGCGACCCGGGCGCTCGAGGCCTCGGACGGCCGAGGCGATCTCGCGGATGTCACGGAGCTGCGCCGGGCTGTGCGGCTCGAGCTCGAGCGGGTACAGAGCATGGTTCGCGCCGACCGGCCGAACGGGACGCCGCTTCGCTACGACGTCGCATCGGTCCTCGCCCCGCTCGTCGCCGCCCGGCACTCTCTCGGCGAGCGAGTCGAGCTGGTCTGCGCCGCCGACACCACGACCCTCGGGCGTCCCGAGGCGCTGGCCCAGGTGATGGTGAACCTGCTGACAAACTGTGCCCGCCACGCCGAGGGCGCGGCGGTCACCGTTCGGGTCGAACGCGTGGCCGACAAGGTGGTGGTCTCCGTCCTGGACGACGGGTCGGCTCAGGGGTCGGCCCGGCCGGGCCGCGGCCTCGGCCTCGTCGTCAGCCGGCGGCTGGCTCAGGAGGAGGGTGGTCGCCTGCAGCTGGTGCGCGGCGGGCACGGCGGATTCGGCGTCTCCCTCGAGCTGCCGGCGGCGCTCCGACCGGCTCGCTCGGACCTGGTCCTCAGCGCCCGATGACCGGTCCGTGCGTGCTGATCGTGGACGACCATGCGCTCGTGGCACAGACGCTGGCACTGGCGCTACGCACCCGGGCAATGCAGGCGACCGTGGCCACCGACCTCCGCTCCAAGGCCGTGCTCGATCTCGCTGTGGCCACCCGCCCGCAGCTGGTGCTCCTTGACTTGGACCTTGGCGGCGGCGCCGACGGCACCGAGCTGGTGCCCGGGCTCAGGGCAACGGGCAGCCGCGTCCTTGTCGTGACCGGGACCACCGACCGGTTCCGGCTGGCCGCGACGGTGGCGGCCGGGGCGGTTGGCTGGGTCGACAAGTCGCTGGGGTTCGACGAGCTGGTCGACGCGGTCGAGCGGGTCGCCCGCGGCGGCGAGCTCATCGGGTTTCGGGAGCGCTCCGAGCTGCTCGCCGAGTTCCGGGCGGGACGGGCGGAGCGATCCGAGCTGCGCGTTCGAATGGGGACCCTCGCCCCTCGCGAGCACCTTGTCCTCCGCCGCCTCGCCGCCGGGCTGCAGGCAGAGGCGATCGCCCTGGAGCTCCACGTGTCTGTGCACACGGTCCGGGCCCAGATCCGCTCGATCCACCGGAAGCTCGACGTCACATCACAGCTCGCCGCGGTGGCAGTCGCCCGCTCGGCTTCGCAGTTGGGGGTCCACCCATCGCTGGACGACCTCACGGACCTGTGTCGCCGCCCGCCAGAGCCGACGCCCCGGCGCGGCGGCGACGCCGCAGGAGCATCACGGCAGGGAACCCGAGGAGGGTGACCACCAGGACGAACGGTGTCACGGCGCCCAGACCCGTCAGCGCCACGGTGACGGCGGCCGCGAACGCGTCCCAGCCACCGTTCAGGCCAGCGACGAAGCCGAGCTCCCGGTGGTGCACGGGGTAAACCGGCGCGACATGGTGCTCCGGGGTCACGAAGGTCACGGCAACCGTGGCCAGGTCGGTGAGCCCTGCTAGGGCCTTCTGCTGCGCCTGCAGCGACTCCAGGTCGGACTCCCGCTGGGACAGCTCCGACTCGATGCGCACCACCTCGCCGATGGTCGTGGCGCGCGACAGGAGGATGCGCACCCGCGCGACGCTGGCCTGGGCGGACCGGACCCGGCTCTCCACATCGGCGACCTGGGTCGTCACGTCCTCGGCGCTCCGGCTGCGGTCCAGCTCGCGACCCAGGTCGCCCAGCGCGTCGAGGGTGTGACCGAAGTCGGCGGGCGGTACCCGCAGGGTCAGCGAGGCCTGGCCGTAGCCGCGGTGCCGTGGGTCCTCGGTGGTCTGCTCCTGCGCGACCAGACCTCCGGAGCCGGTGGCCAACGCCTCGGCCCGGTTCACGGCGTCGGTCAGGTCCTGGACGCGGACCGTGATCGATCCCTTGTAGACGATCGAGCGGGTCACCGGGACGATCCGCGCCGCGGTGCTGGTGATGCCGGCCGTGCTGTTGACGGCGCCGTTGCTCTTCGCCCCGCCGGCATCGGCGGCCGACGCTGCAGCGCGGGGGGCCGAGTCGAGCGCAGCGGATCCGGCGCGGGTGCTGGCACCGCCGGAGCTGCCGCCCGAACAGGCGGACAGTGCGACGACGGCCACCGCGGCAGACGCGGCCAGCGTGCAGAGGTGATGGGAGCGGCTCATCGCTGACCTCCATGGGGGACGACCGGTGGTGCGACGCCGGTGCCTCCCGATCGGTTCCGTGGCCCGAGGTCGCGGTCCGGTCACGATCTGCGAAGGTGGCGCCGTGCCCGAGCCGAGCAGCCGCCACGTCGTCGTGGTCGGCGGCGGCATCGCTGGGCTCGCGACCGCGGCCGCGCTGCGAGTCGCCGGCCCTGGGCTGCGGGTGACCGTCCTCGAGGCGTCCTCCCGGGTGGGCGGCAAGCTGCGGGTCAGCGAGCTGGCCGGCGTACCGGTGGACGAGGGCGCCGAGTCGCTGCTGCTGCGCCGGCCGGAGGCTGTTGACCTCGCCCGACTGGCAGGCCTGGGCGACGACCTCGAGGAGGCCGCGACCACGTCGGCCGGCGTCTGGTCGCGTGGCCGGCTCCGGCGGCTGCCCGCGGCCACCGTGATGGGGGTGCCGAGCGACCTGCGGGCACTGGCCGCCAGCGGCCTGCTGACGGCCCGCGAGCTGGCCCGGGTTCCCCTCGACGCGTGGCTTCCGCGGACGCCGTACGGCGATGACGTGACCGTCGGGGCCTACGTCGCCGCCCGGATGGGCAGGGCGGTCGTGGACCGGGTCGTGGAGCCGCTGCTCGGGGGCGTGTACGCCGGCCGGGCCGGTGAGCTGTCATTGGACGCGACCGTGCCGCAGCTGGCGCCCTACGCCCGCGACGAGCGCTCGCTGCTGGCCGCAGCGCGGGCCAGCCGGGCCGCAGCCCCCGAGGCCGAAGGCGCGGTGTTCGGCGCCCCGCGCGGCGGGGTCGGACGGCTGCCGGACGCCGTGGCCGGGCTCTCCGGGGCGACGGTCCGGACCGGTGCCACGGTGCGCGAGCTGCATCGCCGCCCGGGCGGCTGGCGGCTGGTACTCGGCCCGGCCCGGGGGCCCGAGGAGCTGCTGGCCGATGGCGTCGTGCTGGCCGTGCCCGCTGCGCCGGCGGCCCGGTTGCTGCGACCGCACGCCGCCGCGGCCGCCTCCGACCTGGCCCAGGTCCGCTACTCCTCGATGGCCGTCGTCGCGCTGGCGTTCCCCGGCTCGGCGTTCCGGACGGCACCGAGTGGCTCCGGGTTCCTCGTGCCGCCCGTCGAGGGGCGCTCGGTGAAGGCCGTGACGTTCACCTCCACGAAGTGGGGCTGGTACGCCGCGGCGGCGCCGGACCTCGTCCTCGTGCGGGCCTCGGTCGGCCGGCTGGGGGAGGAGGCCCTCCTGCAGCGCGACGACGAGGACCTGATCGACCTGGTGCTGGCCGATCTCACCGACCTGGTCGGAGTCACCGACCCGCCGGTGGATGCCCGCGTCACCCGCTGGGGCGGCGGGCTGCCGCAGTACGCCGTCGGTCATCGGGCCCGGGTCGAGCGGATCCGGACGGCCGTGGCGGGGCTGCCCGGGCTGACGGTCGCGGGCGCCCAGTACGACGGGGTCGGCGTACCTGCGTGCATCGGATCCGGCCAGCGGGCGGCCGCCGACCTCCTGCGACAATGGGAGGCATGACCAGCACGCGACCCAAGGCGCGCGACCTCAACGAGGTCATCCGCTACACGATGTGGTCCGTGTTCAGGGTGCGGGGCCGGCTGCCGGAGGACCGCGCGCCGCTGTCCACCGAGGTGGACACCCTGCTCGAACAGCTGGCCGCCAAGGACGTCGTCACCCGCGGCACCTACGACGTGAGCGGTCTGCGGGCCGACGCCGACTTCATGGTCTGGTGGCACGCGGCCAGCTCGGACGACCTGCAGGACGCGTACGCGCGGTTCCGGCGTACCGCGCTCGGGGCGCTGTGCGAGCCGGTGTGGTCGTCGATGGCGCTTCATCGCCCGGCAGAGTTCAACAAGAGCCACGTCCCGGCGTTCCTCGCCGACGAGGAGCCGCGGGCATATTTGTGCGTCTACCCGTTCGTGCGCTCCTACGACTGGTACCTGCTGCCGGACGAGGAGCGGCGCGCGATGCTCGCCGAGCACGGCCAGCAGGCCCGCGGGTTCCCCGACGTCCGGGCCAACACCGTCGCGTCGTTCGCGCTCGGCGACTACGAGTGGATGCTCGCGTTCGAGGCCGACGAGCTGCACCGGATCGTGGACCTGATGCGCGAGCTGCGGGCGTCGCGGGCCCGGCTGCACGTGCGCGAGGAGGTGCCGTTCTACACCGGACGGCGCCGGCCGGTCAGCGAGCTCGTGGCGGCGATGCCGTGAGCCGAGGGTGAGCGCCTCGCCGCACGGCACGGACGGTCACGACTCCGAGGCCCGACCGACCGATCATCCGGCCGACCACGACCACGACCTGACCGCCGAGGAGTCGCCGGGCGCGACCACCGTGGTGGAGTCCCGGCAGGTGGCCGATCTGCCGGCACAGCCGCCGGCTCCCGAGGGGGAACCGGTCGCACGCCGCCGGATCCGCGACGAGATCGGCGCGCGCTCCCGGCTGATCGCAGTGCTGCTGACGGCGTCCTTCCTCTACATCGTGGTCGACATCTTCGTGAAGGGCCCGCTCACCCAGCTCGACATCCAGCTGCACAACTGGGACGGCCAGACCGAGATCCCGTCGCTGGACCGGGCCGCCTGGGCCTACGACAAGATGGGCCAGCGCTCGGTGCTCGTAC
>DATBDW010000161.1:0-8953 GCA_036269735.1 Actinomycetes bacterium | reverse complement strand
GCGGCCGCGCACACGCTGGTCGTCGTCCGTTCGGCGCTCGTCGGGACCGCGAGCCTGACGACGACGCTCACCAAGGTCGGCTGACCCCGCCCGCGGTGATCCACAGCGGATCCGTGCATGATCCACAGCAGATCCATGGGGTTTTCTCCAGCGGATCCCCTGTGGATCTTCGTGTGGGACGCCGCCGCCATCTCGGGCGACGGATCCCGCCGCGTTGGCTAGCGTCCGGCCGGTGACGGACCACGGAACAATCCGGGTGGCTACCCTCGACGACATCCCCGCGGCGGCGCGTGTGCGCGCCGCGGCGCTGCCCGACATCATCGTCACCCCCGAGGCGATGCTCCGGTGGCACACCGGCATGCCCGAGGACTGCGGCCTGCTCATGCTCGTCGCCGAGGTCGACGGCACGGTCGTCGGCTGGGCCACCGCCCGGCGGCTGTGGGAGCGACGAGAAGCCGGCGTCGGCATGGCCGACGTGGTCGTCCACCCCGACCACCAGGGCCGCGGCCTCGGCGGCCGGCTCGCCGAGCGCGTCCGGGACCACCTCGCGGGACTCGGCCCCGTCTCCGTGCGCGCGTCGAGCACCGAGACCCCGGCGGCCATGACGCTGACCCGTCGCTACGACATGGTCGAGATCGGGGGCGAACGGCTCTCGGCCGTCGACCCGCGCACGGTCACCGTGCTGCCGGTGCCCGAGGACGTGCGCCTGGTGTTGTTCCGCGAGCTGCCCGACCCGCGACCGCTCTACGAGCTCGACCTCGAGGTGTCCCGAGACATCCCCGGCGACGACGGCATCGACGGGTGGTCGCTCGAGGACTGGAGCCGGCAGTTCTGGCAGACGACGATGTGCGATCCCGACCTGAGCCTCGTCGCATACGTCGACGGACAGGTCGCCGCCATGACGATGTTGCGCTTCGACGCGCCCAGCGGGCGGGCGATGAACGCGCTCACCGGGACCCGATCGGCGTACCGCGGGCGCGGTCTGGCCCGGCTGCTGAAGTCGCACAGCCTGCACCTCGCCGGACGGGCCGGTGCCACCCTTGCGATCACCAGCAACGAGGACCGCAACGCGCCGATGCTCGCGGTGAACAGGTCGCTGGGCTACCAGCCCTACTCGCGCCGGGTCGAGTGGGAGTGGCGGGCTGACCAGGAGAGCGGCATATCTGCCGACACGGCATAGCCCGCTGGTCCACTACTGTGAGGCCGGTGGGAGAAACGCGAAACCCGTCCCTCTTCTGGCGAAACCTGGCGACGGAGCACGAAGGTCAATTGCGTCAGCACGGCCCTGGCGAAATGAAGCGACAGCAGGCTCTTCGTTACTTCACGTGGCAGTGGAAGTGGCGTCAGCTGCTTGGGAGCGAACAGTTCCGGTTCTTGTTGTCACACACGCCGCCCACCGACCTGGTTCGGGCGATGGTGACTCCCCAACCTCTTTCCAAAGGCCTGTGGCACGGCCTCCCTTGGGGACGTGTGGATCGGTGGCTGTACAGCCTGGCGACGCGTCTACTCTGGCGGTACGCCCGCAAGAACGGCGACCCCGATGTGCTGGCACTGGGAGAGCCAGCCCTGGGGAACCCACCTCCCGTGATCTGGCGGGGAACGACGATCTCTCAGGATCTCGCGAACTGCTCTCTCGAAGCGGAAGCGATCCGTCGGGCGCTGCGCGGTCATGAACCCACCTCGATCGTCGAGATCGGAGCCGGGTACGGGCGGACTGCCTATTCCTTGTTGGGATTGTTCCCGCAGGCGCGGTACACGATCATCGACATCCAACCCGCCTTGTCACTGTCGAGGTTCTACCTGACGACCCTCCACCCCAACAGGGACATCAGCTTCGTCGACGCCGCTCAAGATGACCTCACCGACTTGTCAGGTGCAGACTTGGCCGTGTCCATCTCGTCGCTTCATGAGATGACTCCCGAGCAGGTGGCGACCTATCTGCAGGTACTCGACCGGGTCGTGGACGGAGTTGTCTTCCTCAAGCAGTGGAGGAGTTGGCACAACCCGGTCGACGATGTGGTCTTGAGCATGGACAAGTATCCGATCCCGGTGCGTTGGACGTCGATCCTGCGTGAGACGGCACCCGTGCAGACGCAGTTCGTACAGGCCGCCTGGCTGACTCGGGACGCGGCTGAATAAGGTCGCCGGCATGGGTCTCCTGGACGGCAGCGTCGCGATCGTCACCGGCGCCGGCCGCGGCATCGGCCGAGGCGAGGCGATCGAGCTCGCCCGCGAGGGCGCCCGGGTCGTCGTCAACGAGCTGGACGGCGAGGTCGGCCAGTCGGTCGTTGACGAGATCACCGCCGCTGGTGGCGAGGCGGTGCTCGACACCGGTGACTGCTCCGAGGAGGACACCGCTCGGCGGCTGATCGGCACCGCGATCGACACCTGGGGCAAGCTCGACGCCCTGGTGAACAACGCCGGCATCCTGCGCGACCGGACCGTGGCGAAGATGTCGGCCGACGAGTGGGACGCGGTCATCCGGGTGCACCTGCGCGGTCACTTCCTGCCGACGCACTACGCATGCGCGCACTGGAAGGAGGCCGGCACCGGCGGGCGCATCGTGTGCACGGCGTCCACGTCCGGACTGCTCGGCAACTTCGGCCAGGCCAACTACGGCGCCGCGAAGGCCGGCATCGCGGCGTTCTCGACGATCGTGGCGATGGAGATGGCGCGGTACGGCGTGCGGTGCAACGCGATCGCGCCCGCGGCGCGGACCCGGATGACCGAGTCGGCGTACGGCGCGTTCAAGGACATGTCGGCCGACGAGGAGGACGAGACCTTTGACTTCTGGCACCCCGACAACGTCGCGCCGCTGGTGGCTTACCTGTGCAGCGAGTCGGCCGGGATGATCAGCGGCAAGGTGTTCGGCGTGCAGGGTGACGCCGTCGAGCTCTACCAGCCGTTCACGTCGGTCGCCGTCATCCAGAACCACGACACCCGGTTCACCGCCGAGGGGATCGCGGCCCGCGCGCACGAGCTGTTCGCCTCGAGCGGCCTGAGCCCCGAGGTCGAGAACATGATGGCCAAGCTGCGCTTCACGATGACCGAGCGCGCCGACCTCTGAGAGTTGTCAGCCGCAGGTCGCCCTATCTGGCGACGAGCGGCTGACAGGTCACAGGGCGGTGACCAGGTCGTACGCCGCGACGCCCGCGAGCAGCATGCACACCACGGCGCCGACCCGGCGGATCGTCGCGAGGCGCACGTACCGCATCAGGGTCCGGCCGAGGACGACCGCGAGCGCGGCCACCACGACCAGCGCCAGCCACGACCCCACGAACACGCTGACCGGGTCGTGGTAGCGCGCCGCGAGTCCTGCGGTCAGCAGTTGGGACAGGTCGCCCCACTCGGCGAGGAAGAGGACGCCGAAACTCGTCGCGGCGGCGCGCAGCCAGGTCACGTCCGCGGTCGCCAGCGCCGCCAGCTCGGCCTCCTCCTCGCTCGCCTCGACATCGGCGTCGGCGGCACCCCGCCACAGGATCACCGCGCCGACGAGGAACAAGAGTCCCGCGGCGGCGGACACGACAGGGTGCGGCAGCAGCGACAGCAGCCCACCGGCCGTGACCGCGACGAGCGACTGCACGAAGAACGCCGCCGACACCCCGACCCACACCGGCACCGGTCGGTAGCGCGTCGCGAGCACGAGAGTCGCGACGAAGGTCTTGTCCGGCAGCTCCACCGGGAAGATGAGCGCGAACGCCGTGGCGACGACGACGAGGTCCATCAGGTCGCGGGATCCATCAGAGGGCGTGCGCCGCGGCCGTCGTCGCGGCCAGGACCGCCTTCACCGGACGCCCCAGCGCGGCCGCTGCCGCAGCGACGTCGTCGTACTCCGGGGAGACGTTGACGACGACACCCGCGAGGCGGGCCACCTTCACCCGTACGGGGCAGCCGTCGACGTCGACCGTGCGGGACTCGCGGTCCAGGGCGTGCTTGGCCACCGGGTGCGACCGTACGCCGATCGTCGAGCTCTCGGTGAACAGCACCCGGCGTACGGCGTCGACAGCCCCGGTCGGAACCAGCGCCGACACGGTGTGGGCCGGGCGGCCCTTCTTCATCAAGATCGGTGTGAGCCACGCGTCGGACGCGCCGGCTGCGAGCAGGCTCGACAGCACGCTGGGCCAGACCCGGGGGTCCAGGTCGTCCACGTTCGCCTCCAGGACGAGCGCGTCCTCCGTCGCCGCGCCGCCCATCGGGTCGCCGACGACGACGCGCAGCACGTTCGCCCGACCGGAAGGGTCGCGGTCGCCCGCGCCGGAACCGGTGGCGTGGACCCGCATGCCCGGCATCGGTCCCCACGTCGTGACGGCCGACGCGAGCAGCGCGGCACCGGTCGGCGTGCACGCCTCGCCGTCCACGTCCCCGCCGGCGACGGGGGCACCGACGTCGGCCAGCACCGCCAGGGTCGCCGGCACCGGGACCGGCAGCACCCCGTGCGCCGTCTGCACCGCGCCGCTCCCTAGGGTCACCGGCGAGCAGTGCAGGTCCGCGATGCCCAGGTCGTGCAGCGCGGCGGCGACGCCGACGACGTCCGCGAGCGAGTCCAGCGCACCGACCTCGTGGAAGTGGACCTCGTCGGGGCTGATGCCGTGCGCCACACCTTCGGCCCTGGCCAGCCGGGCGAAGACATCCAGAGACCGGGCCCGGACCGGCTCGGCCAGCGCCGCGGACTCGAGCAGGGCGCGGACGTCGGTCCAGGTACGCCGGACGGCGGACTCGGCGACCGCGACCTCGACCTTCGTCGCCGCGAGCCCGCCCCGGGTCACCTCACGGGCAGAGAGCATCACCGGCTCGACCCCGAGCGCGTCGACCGCGGTCCGAATCGTCGCCAGATCCGCACCGACCGAGACCAGGGCACCGAGCAGCATGTCGCCCGACGCTCCCGCCGAGGCGTCGACCCATGCCAGCGTCATGCCGGTTCCGCTGCGGGGGGCCGCCGGGCGGCACGGGCCACCCGAGCCGCGAAGACGCCGGCGCCGAAGCCGTTGTCGATGTTGCACACCACCACGCCCGGCGCGCAGGAGTTGAGCATCGCGAGCAGGGCCGCCAGACCGCCGTACGACGCGCCGTAGCCGACCGAGGTCGGCACCGCGACGACGGGTACGCCGGTGAGCCCGCCCACCACGCTGGGCAGCGCACCCTCCATGCCGGCCACCACCACGAGGCAGTCGGCGGCGTCGAGGACCGCCCGGGTCGCGAGCAGCCGGTGCAGGCCGGCCACGCCGACGTCGTCCACCCGGGTCACCCCCGCGCCGAAGGCCCGGGCCACGAAGGCGGCCTCGGCCGCCACCGGCCCGTCGGAGGTGCCCGCCGCCACCACGGCGACCGTCCCGTGGGCCGCGGGCAATGACCCGACGGCCACCGCGCATGCTTCCTCGTCGACCAGCGCGTCGGGGAACGCCGCCCGCACCGCTGCCATCGACTCCGGGCCGACCCGGGTCGCCAGCGCCGGGCGGTCGCCTTCCTGCGCGGCGAGTGCCCGCAGGATCTCGACGGTCTGGACCGGGGTCTTCCCTTCGGCGTACACGACCTCCGGGTCGCCGGTCCGCAACCCCCGGTGGGTGTCGACCCGCGCGAACCCCAGGTCCAGCTGACCGGCCATCGGGCCCTCGGCGAGCTTGTCCGCGGCCGCTTCGACGGCGACCCCGCCGGCTGCGACGTCGCGCAGCAGCGACTCGAGCTCGGCGCGGTCCACCCGCGTCAATCTAGTTGCCGGGTAACGTGCCCCCTCGCTTGCCCGTCGCCCTGCCTGCCCGTCGTCGGAGGACCCCGTGCCCAGCTGGTCCCAGGACACCTACCAGGCGGTCGCGCTCGGTGCCGCGGTCGTCGCGGTCCTCTGTCTCCTGCTCCTGCTCGTCGTGCTCGGCCGGCTGCGTGCACTCAGCCGCCGGGTCCGCCGGTCCTCCGGCGCGGGTCGGGCGGTCTCGGAGGCCGGGATCGACCAGCGCGCGCTGCGCCACGTGGCGGTCGTCCGCTACGACGCCTTCGGCGACATGGGGGGCCGGCTGTCGTTCTCCGCGGCGCTGTACGACGACAACGGCGACGGGCTGGTCATCTCGTCGATCAACGGACGCAGCGAGACCCGGACCTACGCCAAGCCACTGGTCGGGCTGGCGAGCGACCACAGCCTCTCGCCCGAGGAGTCCGAGGCCATCGAGGCCGCCCGGGAGGTCTGAGGACCGGGGCTGCGCCGTTAGGGTGCGGCGCATGCCCGGAGTACCACCTGCGCGCTACGCCTACCTCGGCCCGGAGGGGACCTTCGCCGAGGCCGCCCTGCGCACGGTGCCGGCCGCGGCCAAGGGCGACCTCCAGCCGCACTCGAGCGTCGGCGCTGCCTTGGAGGCGGTCCGCCGCGGCGAGGCCGACCATGCGCTGGTCCCGATCGAGAACTCGGTCGAGGGCTCGGTGTCCACGACGCTGGACGAGCTCGCCGTCGGCGAGCCGCTGATGGTCACCCGCGAGGTGCTGCTGCCGGTGTCGTTCGCGCTGATGGCCCGGCCGGGCACCGCCCTGACCTCGGTACGCCGGGTCGCGACCCACCCGCACGCCGCCGCCCAGTGCCGGCGCTGGCTCGCGACGGTGCTGCCGGACGCGACCGTCGTACCGGCGTTGTCGACCGCGGCCGCGGCGGCCGGCCTCGCCGACGGCAGCGCCTCGCACGATGCCGCGATCGCCGCGCCGATCGCGGCCGAGCACTACCGCCTCGAGGTGCTGGCCCGTGACGTCGAGGACAACTCCGACGCGGTGACCCGGTTCGTCATGGTGAGCCGGCCCGGCGAGCCGCCGCTGCCGACGGGGCACGACAAGACGTCGCTGGTGGCCTTCATCTCCGACGACCACCCCGGCGCGCTGCTCGAGGTGCTCACCGAGCTGTCGGTGCGCGGCGTGAACCTCACCCGCATCGAGTCGCGCCCGACCGGCGAGGGGATGGGCCGCTACTGCTTCTCGATCGACTGCGAGGGTCACGTCGACGACGCCCGGCTCGGCGAGGCGCTGTCCGGCCTGCGCCGGGTGTGCCCCGACGTGCGCTTCCTCGGCTCCTACCCGCGCGCCGACCGCGGCGCGGCCGCCGACGCCTCTGCGCTGGACGCCGCCGAGAAGGACGTGGTGTTCCGGGACGCGTCCGCGTGGCTCGGCCGGATCCGCAACGGCCGGGTCTGACTGACCGGTCGCGCGCTGGCAGGGTGGCGAGCGTCAGATCAACGGCGGCTGGGGACGCCCGAGGTCGGCCGACCGCCGTGCGCCGCTCTCCCGCCCCCGAAATTGATCACGTTTTGCGGCGATGGGTGGGGCCTCAGGGCGAGGCCAGCACCGGGTCGCGGTCGGCGTCGGGGTCGCCGAGCTCGGGATCGCGGACGCCGGCCCGCACCGCCTCGAGCTGCGCGCAGAACGCGATGCCGAGGAACAACGCGATCGAGGTGAGGTAGGCCCACAGCAGCAGCGCCATCACACCGGTCAACGGCCCGTAGGTCGACCCGAACGAGCTGCTGGTCTGCACGTACAGGGAGAGCGCGTAGGTGAACAGGACCCACAGGACCACGGCCACCCCGGCACCGATCGCGATCCACGACCAGCCCGGCTGCCGGCGCCGCGGCGAACGCGCCAGGATCAGCGCGAAGGCAGCGAGCGCGATCACGATGCCGACCGGGTAGCGCGCGAGGTTCCACAGCTGCAGCCGGGTGTCGCCCCAGTGGTACGTCGACGCGAGCACCTCTCCGACGGTCTTGCCGGCGACGATGATGAGGAAGCCGGCCAGCGACAGCAGGCCGGCTGAGCAGGCCATCAGGAACGCGCGGCGGTACTTGCGCAGCGCCGGGCGGTCGCGCTGGATGCCGTAGATACGGTTCGCGCCCCGCTCGATCTGCCCCATCGACGTCGTAAGGGCGACCATCGCGACGACCAGGCCCAGCCACAGCGCGACCTGCCCACCGTTGCCCGCGCTCTGCTGCCCGTGCCTGAGCGTCGAGCGCACGATCTGGTCGGTGCTGCCGGGAGTGATCCGGAGCAGCACCTCGCGCAGGACCCGGCCCAGGCCGCGGGTGTGGATCGTCGCGGAGAGCCCGACGAACGCGATGCCCAGCGGGATCAGGGCGAGCACGAGCTGCAGGCCGAGCGCGCGCGAGTGGCTGAAGCCGTCGCCGTACCGGAAGCGGACGAAGGAGTCCCGCACCAGCCGCAGCCGCCCGTAGTAGCGCAAGGTCTCGCGCGCGTCGTCGGCCGAGAGGTCGTCCTCGCGCATCGTCGCGGTTTGCGGCACCCGCGTGACCGAGGACATCAGCGGACCTTCACGAGCAGCGCGCCGGCCTCGACCTGGATGTCCAGCCGCCGGCCGTCCTCGATGACGTCGCCGTCGAGCTGGCGCGGCTGCGAGTGGCTCGCCTCGATGAGGACGTGCTTGGCGGTGAACCGTTCCATCCGCCGGTCGGGCACGTCGGCGCGGCGTATCACCCGGGTGCCGACCCGGGCCCAGTCGAGGACGTTGCGGGTGGCGATGACGACCACGTCGAGCACGCCGTCGTCGGGCACGGCGTCGGGCAGCAGCGGGATGTTGCCTTGCAGCCGGCCGACGTTGCCGACGACCACGGTGCGGACCCGGCGGTTCAGCGGCTCGCCGTCGTCGAGGGTGAGGGCGACGCGGATCCCGCGTCCCCGTAGGTGCTTGGTCGCGGACACGACGTACGCCGGCCAGCCGACCTTCTTCTTCAGCCCCTCGGGCGCGTCACGCATCATCGCCGCGTCGAAGCCGAGGCCCGCCATCACGACGAACCTGCGGTCCTCGACCGCGCCGACGTCGATCGCCCGGGTGCGCCCGGTCAGGCCGATCCGCAGGCAGGCCGCCTCGTCGGTGAACGGCAGGTCGAGGTTGCGGGCCAGCAGGTTGCCGGTGCCGGTGGGCAGGATCGCGAGCGGTACGCCGGTCCCGGCCAGCGCGGTCGCCGCCGCCATCACGGTG
>DATBDW010000160.1:0-15076 GCA_036269735.1 Actinomycetes bacterium | reverse complement strand
GATGTAGGGGTTGGCGAGCTGGTCCTCGTAGTCGCGGATCAGCGCGTCCCGGCGGCCCCGGGCTGCCTCGCCGGCGTCGGCGAGCTCCCGGCGGTAGAGGATGTTCACCGCGCCCTGGGCGCCCATGACGGCGATCTGGGCGGTGGGCCAGGCCAGGTTCATGTCGGCGCCGAGGTGCTTGGAGCCCATGACGTCGTACGCGCCGCCGTAGGCCTTGCGGGTGATGACCGTAACCTTGGGGACGGTGGCCTCGGCGTAGGCGTAGATGAGCTTGGCGCCGCGGCGGA
Organism: Actinomycetes bacterium; assembly: GCA_036269735.1. Lineage (GTDB taxonomy): Bacteria > Actinomycetota > Actinomycetes > JACCUZ01 > JACCUZ01 > DATBDW01. The sequence goes on along the minus strand of DATBDW010000160.1, from coordinate 14,789 downwards.
TGATGCCGTCCCACTCCTGGGAGGTGCCGGGCAGGAAGCCGGGTACGTCGACGAAGGTGAGCACCGGCACGTTGAACGCGTCGCAGGTGCGCACGAACCGGGCGGCCTTCTCCGAGGCGTCGATGTCGAGGGTGCCGGCGAACTGCATCGGCTGGTTGGCGACCACGCCGACCGAGTGGCCCTCGACGCGGCCGAAGCCGACCAGGATGTTCGGCGCGAACAGGGCCTGGACCTCGAGGAACTCGCCGTCGTCGAGGACGTGCTCGATGACGGTGTGCATGTCGTAGGGCTGGTTGGCCGAGTCGGGCACGAACGTGTCCAGCTCGCGGTCCTCGTCGGTGATGTCGAGGACGGCCGGCTCGTCGTAGGACGGCGGGTCCTCGAGGTTGTTGTTCGGCAAGTAGGACAGCAGCGCCTTGACGTAGTCGATGGCGTCGGCCTCGTCGGGGGCGAGGTAGTGGGCGTTGCCCGACTTGGTGTTGTGGGTCCGAGCGCCGCCGAGATCCTCCTGGCTCACGTCCTCGCCGGTCACCGTCTTGATGACGTCGGGTCCGGTGATGAACATGTAGGACTTCTGGTCGACCATCACGGTGAAGTCGGTGATCGCGGGGGAGTAGACGGCGCCGCCGGCGCACGGGCCCATGATCAGAGAGACCTGCGGGACCACGCCGCTGGCCATCACGTTGCGGTAGAAGATGTCGCCGTACAGGCCGAGGGAGACCACGCCCTCCTGGATCCGCGCGCCGCCCGAGTCGTTGATGCCGATGACCGGGCAGCCGGTCTTCAGCGCCAGGTCCATGACCTTGACGATCTTCTCGCCGAAGACTTCGCCGAGCGACCCACCGAACACCGTGAAGTCCTGCGCGAAGACGCACACCTGGCGGCCGTCGATCGTGCCGTAGCCGGTGACGACGCCGTCGCCGTAGGGCCGCGTGCGGTCGAGGCCGAACGCACTCGATCGATGCCGAGCCAGCTCGTCCATCTCGATGAACGAGTCCTCGTCGAGCAGGGCCTCGATCCGCTCGCGGGCGGTCATCTTGCCCTTGGCGTGCTGCTTCTCCACCGCGCGCGCCGAGCCGGCGTGCACGGCCTCGTCGTTGCGCCGGTGCAAGTCGGCCAGCCGCCCGGCAGTCGTGTGCAGGTCGAGGTCGGCCGGCACCCCGGTGCCCGCGCCGGGAAGAGACTCGGCTGTTGTCACCCCGGCAGCGTAGTCAGCCTTTCGAGCCTCCCGTCGATCGTCACCGGCGGCTGGTGAGGAGCACGGGCACGATGCCGACCGTGACCTTCGCGGTCGACACCCGCGTTGCGGCGGTGCTGTTCCACCGGGTCAGGGTGGGCGAGCCCGACGGGCGGAGCACCGTGCTCGCTCCGGACGGGTTCCACACCACGCGCCGAGTCTGGGTGGACGTGGTGAAGACGCAGGTCCAGGTGCCCTTCCGGTCGCGGGTGCAGCCGGCCGGGCGGGTGCCCAGCAGCCACGACCGCACCGTGCCGAACGCCTGCCCCGCTGGCGTGAGGGTCACCCGGTCGCTCTGGACGAGCGGGGTGTTCGACAGTCCGAGCAGGTCCCAGCTGTACCAGTAGACGCGGCGCACGCCGTTCTCCGCGTTGAGCACGTACGTGCGCACGACGTTGCCGACCTGCCTGTCGGTCGACGCGGGGCGGACCGAGGAGCTGCCGGTGAGGCCGTAGTTGACCTCGGTGTTCCAGATCGGCCTGTGCACACCGAGCCGGGCAAGCATCACCTTGGTGGCCGCCAGCAGCGTCATCGAGGACTCGGGGTTACCGTTCGCCGCGGGGTAGAGCTGGAAGGACAGCGCGTCGACGTATGCGCTGACGTTCTTGCCGCCCACCCTCTGCGTGAAGAACTTCATCGACCAGGCCCGCTGACTGATCAACCGGGTCACGAGCGCGGGCCCGGCCAGCACGGCGGTCGAGCCGGCCGATCGTAGGGCGGACCGGGTCCACGCGGTGAGGGTGGCCATCTGCTTCGCGGTGCCCGACCAGTAGCCGGCGACATTGGCCTCGTTCCACACCTGGAACGACGCGATGCCTCCCCAGACGCTGCGGTTGCGGGTGGCAACGGCTCTGACGTACGCCGTCCAGGCGGCCTGGGTCGGCATCGCGGAGGCCCCCGGCCCGTACGTCGACCGCGCGGCCGGCCGGGTCGAGTGGAACGCGGGCGTCTGCCCGAGCACGAGCAGGACGCTCACTCCGTGTTCTCGCGCCTTGGCCATCTCGGCGTCCAGGACGGTCCAGTCGAACACGCCGGGCGCCGTCTCGATCTCGCGCCAGGACACCCCGTCGTCCCACAACCGCAGCGACCCCACCGGTCCCTGCGGGAACGCTGCCGGCCCGTCGCCGGCGAGCCCTTGGAGGTGGCTCCCGAAGTAGCTCGCAGTGATCACCGGCTGGGCCGCGGCGGACGCCGGCCCAGCCGGGAGAAGGAAGGTCGCCAACGCCACCGGCAGCGCCGCGGCAACGGCGATGACGGTGCGACGGACTGTGCGGGTGGCGCGAAGCGTCATGCGGAACGGCTCCGGTGGCAGCTGCAGATGAGGGCGGGCGTCAGGATGGGTCTCGACAGCAGCTGCCCGAGCCTTGACCGGCGCAGCCCGACCCTTGGACGACTCGTTGCTCACTCATGACTAGCCCGGAGGCCCCGCGGGGCAGCTCGCCATGGAGCGACCTGGACCGCCCCCCGCTGCGTGAGGCAGCCCTGCGCTCGGCTCTGGTCGTCGACGGCTCCCTGTGGCGCGACCTGCGGGTGGTGGACCGCACGGAATCGACCAACTCCGACGTCGCGGCGGCCGCGCGGGCCGGCTCGCCCGAGGGGCTGGTCGTGCTCGCCGAGGAGCAGACCGCCGGCCGTGGCCGGGGCGGGCGGACCTGGCGGGCCCCGGCACGCTCCGGGCTGGCGCTCTCGGTGCTGCTCCGGCCGCCTGTCCCGCGGGAGTCCTGGGGGTGGCTCCCGCTGCTCGCCGGGGTCTCGGTGACCGCTGCCCTGCGGGAACCCTCGGGCCTGGACCTGGGCCTCAAGTGGCCCAACGACGTCCTGGTCGACGGCGAGCGCAAGCTGGCCGGTGTCCTGGCCGAGGTCGTCGAGGACGCCGTCGTGCTCGGCCTCGGTCTCAACGTGTCGCTACGCCGGGCCGAGCTTCCCGTCCCCACCGCCACCTCGCTCGCGCTGGAGGACTCCGAGATGCTCGACCGGGACCCCGTCGTCCGAGCCGTGCTGCGCGAGCTCGCGCGGCGCTACCGGGGCTTCGTCACCGCGGGGGGTGACCCCGACGGGCCCACCGAGGCGACCGGGTTGCGGTCGGCGTACCGCTCGGCATGCGTCACCCTCGGCCGCGCGGTGCGGGTCGAGCTGCCGGGCGACAAGGAGGCCTCGGGCGAAGCCGTGGACGTCGACCGCTCCGGCCGACTGATCGTGCGCGACGGTGACGGTACGACGAACGCGCTCGCCGCCGGCGACGTGGCACACGTGCGCTGACCCCTGCGGACTGGCACGATCGGCGCCGTGACCGGGATCCCGAAGCGTCTCCTTGCCGACGACGAAGCGGTCGTCATGGCCCTACGGCCGCACTGGAAGCTGATGGTGTGGCCGGTCATCGTGCTGCTGGTGGTGAGCCCGGTGGTCACCTACCTCGTCACCAAGGTGCCCGACAGCAGCGCGCGCCCGTGGCTTCGACTGGTCATCCTGATCATTGGCCTGATCGTGGTGCTGCGGTGGACGGTGGTGCGGTTCCTGCGCTGGATCACGACGTCATACGTCATCACCGACCGCCGGATCATCACGCGCACCGGCATCGTCGCGCGCACCGGCCGGGACATGCCGATCTCGCGGATCAACGACGTGACGTTCTCGCACAGCGGGCTGCTCGAGCGGATCCTGCGCTGCGGCACTCTCGTCGTCGAGTCGGCGGGCGAGCGCGGGCAGCTGGTGCTGGCCGACGTACCCCATGTCGAAGAGGTGCAGCGCGACGTCTACCGGCTGGCCGAGGCCGACGAGGAACGCCGTCGCGGTGAGCCCGAACACATCTGACGGGCCGGGCCGGTCCGTGCACGGCGACCCGGTCGAGCCCGGTGGCATCGAGGAGCGCCTGCTCGGCGGCCCCCGCCGCTACCGGCGCGACGAGATCGCCGCCGAGGCGGGGCTGTCGGTCGACCAAGCGCGCCGGCTGTGGAGGGCAGTCGGGTTCGCCGACGTCGGCGACGAGCCGGTCGCGTTCACGGACGGGGACCTCTCGGCGATCGAGCGGCTGCAGCACCTCATCGCAGCCGGCGTCCTCGACGACGAGCTCGCGGTCAGCGTCACCCGCGCGATCGGGCACAACACCGCCCGCCTCGCCGAGTGGCAGTTCGACGCGCTCGTGGAGCACCTCATCGAGAAGGGGCGCACCCGTGAGGAGGCCAACCGCCTCGCCGCGACGCAGTCCGCCGAGCACCTCGAGGACTTCGAGGCGCTGCTGGTCCTGGTGTGGCGCCGCCAGCTCGCCTCGGTCGCCGGCCGGGTGCTGGCCTCGAGCGAGACGACCACGACCCGCCGGTCGGTCGGCTTCGCGGACCTCGTGTCTTACACCCGGCTGTCCCAGAAGCTCGAGGAGCGCGAGCTCGCGGCTCTCGTCGAGCGGTTCCAACGGCGCTCGGCCGACGTCATCGCGGCAGGCGGCGGTCGGCTGATCAAGACCGTCGGCGACGAGGTCCTGTTCGTCGCCGACACCGAGGTCGCCGCGGCGACGATCGGTCTCGAGCTCGCCGAGGCGATGACCGAGGACCCGGTGCTGCCGGACGTCCGGGTCGGGATCGCGACCGGCCCGGTCCTGATGCGGATGGGCGACCTGTTCGGCAGCACGGTGAACCTGGCCAGCCGGCTCACCGCGCTGGCGGCACCGGGCACGGTGCTGGTCGACCGGGACACCGCCGACGCCCTGGACGGCGTCGCTGACTTCGCCCTCGACGTCGAGCGGACCCGGGCCGTGCGCGGTCTCGGCCTGGTCCGCCCGGGCACGGTCCGCCGTCCACACCGCCCGGAGCCGCCAGGGAGCACCGACTAGCCTCGCCGGGTGGTCGATCAGGTGAGCGAGCCGACGTACCAGCACGTGACCGTCACGCGCCACGGCGAGCAGGGGTACGTCGCCGAGCTGGCCCTCGACCGGGCCGAAGCCCTCAACGCGCTGTCCACAGACATGGCCCGCGACATCGGCGCGGCCACGACCGCCCTCGCGGCCGATGGCACCGTGCGCGCCGTCGTCGTGACGTCCGCGTCGGAGAAGGCGTTCTGCGTCGGCGCAGATCTCAAGGAGCGCAACGGGTTCAGCGACGACGACATGAGGGCGCAGCGCCCGCACTTCCGCGCCGCCTTCGGGGGCATCCTCGACCTGCCGGTGCCCAGCATCGCCGCGGTGCACGGCTTCGCACTCGGCGGCGGGCTCGAGCTGGCGCTGTCCTGCGACCTCATCGTCTGCGACGAGACCGCTGTGCTCGGCCTGCCCGAGGTCACCGTCAGCGTCATCCCCGGCGGTGGCGGCACCCAGCTGCTCACCCGCCGGATCGGCTCGTCGCGCGCCGCCGACCTGGTCTTCACCGGCCGGCGCCTCGATGTCGGCGAGGCCGAACGGATCGGGCTGGCCGACCGGCGGGTGCCGGCCGGCACCGACCGCGAGGTGGCGCTCGAGCTGGCGGCCACGATCGCCGGCAACTCCCCGGTGGGAGTACGCAACGCCAAGCGGGCGTTGCGTCTAGGGGCGGACGTCGAGCTGGCGACCGGCCTCGAGGTGGAGGACGGCGCCTGGCGGGCGACGGCCTTCTCGGGTGACCGCGCCGAGGGCGTGGCCGCGTTCAACGAGAAGCGCCGCCCGGACTGGCCAGGCCGCTGAGAAGCAGGGAAGTGAGGGCGCACCGATGAGTGACCTGCCGGAGCGGCTGTCGCTGCGCGAGGTCGGGCCGCGCGACGGCCTGCAGAACGAGGACCCCGTCCCGACTGCGGGCAAGGTCGCCCTCATCGACGCGCTGTCGCGGACCGGAGTCGGGCGGATCGAGGCGGTGTCCTTCGTGAGCCCGAAGGCGATCCCGTCGATGGCCGACGCCGACGAGGTGTGGGCAGCGGTCGAGCGCAACCCCGACGTCCGCTACTCCGCGCTGGTCCCCAACCTCCGCGGCGCCGAGCGCGCCCTGGGCGCCGGCTTCCGCGAGATCGAGGTCGTGGTGTCCGCCTCGGACACCCACAACCGCAAGAACGTCAACCGCTCGACCGAGGAGTCGCTCGACGACATCGCGGCGATCCTCGAGCTGGCCCACCGCCGGGACGCCACGGTGCAGGTGATCGTGTCGACTGCGTGGGGCTGCCCGTACGAGGGCGACGTCCCCGTCGAGCGCGTCCTCAAGGTGGCCGGCCGGGCGCTGGCCGACGGCGCAGACACGTTGTCGTACGGCGACACGACGGGCATGGCCACCCCGACTCGGGTCACCCGTCTGGTCGGGGAGACGCGGTCGGCGTACCCCGGCGTACCCCTCAACCTGCACTTCCACAACACCCGCGGCACCGGCCTGGCCAACGTGCTCGCCGCACTCGAGCTCGGCGTCGCGGACTTCGACGCCTCGGTGGGCGGGCTCGGGGGCTGCCCCTACGCGCCGGGGGCGACCGGCAACATCGCCACCGAGGAGCTCGTGCACATGGTCGAGGACATGGGCGTCGCGACCGGGGTCGACCTCGAGGCGATGATCGAGGTGGCCGCCCAGGCCGAGGCTCTGGTCGGCCGGACGCTGCCCTCCCAGGTCCTGCGGGCCGGACCGCGAACCCGGACGATCGGCACCAGTTCTCCGTGATCTGCGGCGCCGGGCCGGTCGGGTGGGCCACCCTCGGGGGGTGACCGGGAATGACGACGCGGCGAGGCTGCGTTCGCTGCTCGACATCGCGAAGGTCGTCGGCGCTGCGCGCCGCTTCGACGACCTCGTCGAGCTGACCGCCGAGGAGGCGCGCCGGGCGCTCGACGCCGCCTCCCTGTCGATCACCCGCTGGCTGGGCGAGCAGGGGCTGCTGCAGGTCCTGGTCAACGTCGGCATGCTCGGTCCCGGTGAGGTGCGCTTCCCGGCCGACGAGGTCTACCCGGCGACCGACTTCCCGCACGCGCACACCCTCGTGCAGATGCGCCGTGGGTACGTCGCCGCGGTGGACGACGACGACGCCGAGGGCGCCCTGCTGGATCGCCTGGGCAAGGACTCCTCTCTCGGCGTACCGATCATCGTGGACGCCCGGGTGTGGGGCGGTCTCTACGCGACGCGGTTCGCGGGTCAGCCGCGGTTCAGCACCGCGGACCTGGACTTCGCCACGGCGGTGGCCACCCAGGTCGCCACCGGTGTCGTGCAGGCCGACCACGTCGCGCGGATCGAGCGACTCGCCTTCCAGGACCCGCTCACGGGCCTCGCCAACCGCCGGGCCGTCGACGACCGCCTCGAGGTCGTGTTCGCGTCCGACGCCGACCGCACGCACCCGGTGTCGGTGGTTCTCGCCGACATCAACCGGCTCAAGCAGGTCAACGACACCTTCGGCCACGAGGCCGGCGACCGGGCGATCATCGCGATCGGCGACGCGGTGAGCCGGGCCAGCGGCCTCGTGCCGCACAGCCTCGCCGCCCGGATCGGCGGCGACGAGTTCTGCGTCGTCGTGAGCGGGGTGCCGGCCGCCGAGGGGGTTCGCGTCGCCGAGGAGCTGTGCCGCCTGGTCGACCGGCTGCCGATGGGCACCGGCGTCGCGTGCGGGGTCGCGTCCACCGATACGGTCGCCGGCCAAGTGGACACCCCCCTTCGGCTGCTCCGGCTCGCCGACGCCGCGCAGTACCGGGCCAAGCGGGCCCGGTCGCGGGTCCCCGTCGTGGCAGGGCAGGCGAGCTCGGACGACCCGGCCGCGCTCGGGCCGGACCGCCGCCGCCGCCGGGGCGCGGTGTCCGCACGGCTGGCGGAGACCCTCGACCTCGGACTGGCCGTGCTGGACGAGCTGCCGGGCGCGACCCCCAAGGAGCGCCTGGAGGCGGTCGCCGCCCTGGTCACTGACGCCATCGACGGGGCGGCCTGGTGGGTCTCGGAGGCGCCCGGCGGCGGCCCGGAGCTGGTCTCGCTGAGCAGCTCGGTGCAGCGCCAGGGCGACCAGACCGACCCGCGGACCGCGGCGCACTCGATGCTCGGCGCGATCTTCGACCTGCGCGAGTTCCCCGAGACCGGCCGCGCGATCCGTGAGTCGGGGTCGTTCTTCGTCGAGATCGGGGCTCCGGGCAACGAACCGTCCGAGGAGGACGCCCTGGTCGCCGCGGGCTACCGCGCGGTGGTCGCAGCCGGAGCCTCCGACTCGCGGTCAGGCTGGCTGGTCGAGATCTACACCGACCCGCTGAGTGTCACGCCCGGCGACGTCGAACCGGTGCTCCGCGCGCTGGTTGCGGTCGCGGTGGCCGGCGGGGACCCGACGGGCGCGCCGACCGGCGTACCGCTCGTCGGGACCGTAGGCGACCCGTTGACCTGAGGTGGCATCGTCGACGTGCTGACCCTTACACCTTCGCCCGAAGATCATTTGCGACCTGCGTCCCCGACACGCCGATGGTTCGACCGGCGTGTCGGGGAACCATGTCGCAAACGAGCTCCTTTGGCGCGCGGGAGGGCGTGGTCGGCGGCTCGTTAGGCTCGCCGAGTCCGAGAGTCCCCGACCCGAGGTGAAGCGTGTCGCCGGTCCAGCCGCAAGAGCACAACCCGTTGCCCGAGCACCCTCCGGTGCCCGAGCTGCGCGGTGCCGTCGAGCGCGGGGGCGCCGCGAAGTACCACGAGGCCAACGCCGGCAGGGGCAAGCTGTTCGCCCGCGAGCGGGTGCGCCTGCTGGTCGACGAGGGCTCGTTCGTCGAGGACGGCGTGTTCGCCAACGTGGCCGCGGGTGACCTGCCGGCCGACGGGGTGGTGACCGGGACGGCCCGGGTCGATGGTCGGCCGGTCGCGTTGATGGCCAACGACTCGACGGTGAAGGCCGGGTCGTGGGGCGCCCGGACGGTGGAGAAGATCATCCGGATCATCGAGACGGCGTACCGGACCGGTGTCCCGATGGTCTACCTCGTGGACTCGGCGGGTGCCCGGATCACCGACCAGATCGACCTGTTCCCGGGCCGGCGCGGGGCCGGGAAGATCTTCTGGAACCAGGTGCGAGCCAGCGGGTCGATCCCGCAGGTGTGCGCGCTGTTCGGGCCGTCGGCTGCCGGCGGCGCCTACATCCCGGCGTTCTGCGACGTCGTCGTGATGGTCGAGGGAAACGCGTCGATGTACCTCGGCTCGGACCGGATGGTCGAGATGGTGACTGGGGAGAAGACGACGCTCGAGGCGATGGGCGGCGCGCGGGTCCACTGCACCGAGTCCGGCGTCGGTCACTTCCTCGTGCAGTCCGAGCAGGAGGCGCTGGACACGGTGCGGTCCTACCTGTCGTACCTCCCGTCGTCCTACCTCGGTACGCCGCCCGCGGCGCCCGCGAAGCCCGCGCCGGCCAGCGTCGACCTGGCCGCACTGGTGCCCGGGAGCGAGCGGCAGGCCTTCGACATGCGCCGCTACATCAAGGGCCTGCTCGACGAAGGCTCGTTCTTCGAGATCCATGCGCTGTGGGCCCGCGAGGTGACGGTCGGGTTCGGCCGGCTCGACGGTGAGGTCGTCGGTGTCGTCGGCAACAACTCGATGTTCAAGGGCGGCGTGCTCTTCATCGACTCCGCCGACAAGGCGACCCGGTTCATCCAGCTCTGCGACGCGTTCAACGTGCCGCTGGTGTTCCTCTCCGACGTGCCCGGCTTCATGGTCGGGTCGGTCGTGGAGAAGGCCGGGATCATCCGGCACGGCGCGAAGATGATCAGCGCGGTCTCGGAGGCGACGGTTCCGAAGATCTGCGTCGTCGTGCGCAAGGCCTACGGCGCCGGTCTCTACGCGATGGCCGGCCCCGGCTTCGACCCGGATGCCACGCTGGCGCTGCCGACCGCGAAGATCGCGGTGATGGGCGCCGAGGCGGCGATCAATGCGGTCTACGCCAACAAGATCGCCGCGCTGCCCGAGGACGAGCGGGAGGCGTTCGTCGCCGCCAAACGGCGCGAGTACGACGAGGACATCGACATCGTGCGGCTGGCCAGCGAGCTGGTGGTCGACGACGTGGTCACCCCGGAGACGCTGCGCGACGAGCTGGTGCGCCGCCTGTCGACGTACCGGACGAAGGACCGGCACTTCTCCCGCCGACGCCACGGCGTCACGCCGGTCTGAGCGGCCGCCGAGCGCTAACCTCCCGGCTGTGGCGTGGGGCCGGGTGCGACGACGGCTGGTGCGGTGTGCGGGTGCGGCGCAGCTCGTGTTCGCGACCGCTCTCGCGGGCTGGGCCGCGGGGGACATGACCCTGCCCATGTGGCGCCAGAACGAGCCTGGGTGCCTGCACCCTTACGGGCAGGTCACCTGCGTAGCGCCTGGGTTCGACCAGTCAGCCTCGCGTGTCGGGTTGGCGGTCGGCGTTCTCGTGGCCCTCCTGGTGGTGTCGCTACGCGGTCGAGTGCTCGTCGCGGCCCGGGGTGTCGCCGCGGCCATCCTGACGTGGGGGACAGCGCTTTGGGGCGCGGGTGCACTCGATGCGGGGCGCCCGAGGGCCTTGGCCTGCGTCGTGCGCCAAGCCACCGGCCAGCGCTACTGCGCCTATCCGCCCTGGCGCCTGCACGACTTGTATGTCTCGGGGGCGGTAGGCGTCGTGTTGGGGGTCCTCGTGGTGGTTGGTGAGGCCGCCTCGCGCCGGGCGCTGGTCGTTCCGAGGCTGGGTTGGCGCCGCGTGCTCGTGGCGACACTGATGACCGGTGCGGTCCCGCTAGGGGCGTACGGGCTCATTCTTCTGGCGGCAGACGGCGGGCCGAAGGAGCGCTGGGCCGCACCGAGGTGCGTGGTGGCCGCGCTGCTGGCTCTCGCCGTCGGCGAGGTCCTCCGGATCGCTGAAGCACCGCCCGCACCAGCGCCGCTCGGTCAGGCGTAACCGCTCGGGCCGGGCCCAGCCGTGATCGTGAAGATCTGTACACCTTCTCGCGGGTGCGAATCTTCATGATCACGGGGAGGTGGGTGGGTGACTACTCAGGCGATCTGAGTACGCGTACGGGTGTGGTGGGTGGCTGCCGGAGCCGATCTTGGTGACATGGAGTTCTCGACCACCGACATCCTCTTCTTGCTGAGCGTAGCCGCCGGCATCGTCCTGGCGGTCTGGGCACCGGGCTGGGTCGCGCTGGGCTGGGTGGTCGCACGCCGGCACCGGGCGCGGACCGGGACGGGCGGTTTCTGGGCGTTCGCCGGTGGGGCTGTGACGGGCGTGGCCGTCAGCATCGCTGTGGCGGGGGCCACCTGGAGGTTGACCGAGGCGGTCGGCGGTGGCGGCAGAGCGCTCGCGCTGTCGGTGCCGCTGAGCTGGGCCGCGTGCTGGCTGGTGGCGTGGGGCGTCGGTCAGGCGCCGCGCCGGGTACGGACGCCGTACGTGCGGGCCGAGGGGTGGGGACGATGATCGACGAGACCCTGCTCGCGGACGCTACCCGGTGCCCGTCCTGCAGCGCCTTGCTGACCGAATCCCGCGACGTCTGCCCGGCCTGCGGCCTGCGGCTCACCGGTCCCACCGCCGCCCGGTTGTGGACGGTGTCGGTGCAGGTCCACGAGGGCCTGATGGAGCGGGGGCGGCTGCTGGCCCTGCTGCGCGCGAGCGCTGCGGTGCCCGCGACGTCGGTGATCGGGGCGGTCGGCGTACCGCCCGTTCCGCCGAGGCCGGTCGGGCGGCCGGCGCCATCGGCTACTGGGCCGGAGTGGTCGAAGCGGCGGGTGCAGAACCTGCTGCTCGCCCTCGGTGTCGGGTTGCTCGGCGTCGCCGCGGTGATCTTCCTGGCCGTCTCGTGGGACCACCTCGGCGTCGGCGGCCGGGCCGCAGTCATGACCGGCGTCACGGTTGTCGCCGCGGTCGCCGCCGGTGCGACGTACCGGCGCGGGCTGACCTCCACGGCCGAGTGGCTGTCCGGCCTGGTGATCGGTCTCGGTCTTCTGGACGCGTACGGCGCTCGCGCGGCTGACCTCGCCGGACTCGCCGGCGTCGACGGCACCGTCTACTGGGCCGGGGCGCTCGCGGTGCTTGCCGTGCTTCTTGCGGCGCTGGCAGTCGTGCTGCCCACCCGACCGCTACCGCTCGCGGCGGTCGTGGCCGGCCAGCTGCCGGGGCTGCTGGTCTGCGCGCACTTCATCGACGTACAGCCCTCCCACGTGGCGGCGCTGTGCGCCGTCGTTCTCACGACGCAGGCCGTGGCCGCCCTGGCGGTCGCGGGCGCGTGGCCCAACGGCACCCGAACCTCCGACGCCCGGCTGCTGCTGGGCCTGGGCGGCGGGCTCGTCCAGGTGGTGGCGGTGCTGACCGCGCTGGACGCGGCGTACGACGAGACCGGCTCGCTGGCGCTCGGCACCGCGCTGCTGCTCCTGCTCGCCGCGATGCCGGCCGTCGGGGCGACGCTGCTCAAGCAGCGGGGCCGGGCCGCGTCGCTGGTCCCGCTGCTCGACGGGTACGCCGCGGCGGTGCTCGTCGGCGCCGTCTGGGCGCCCCTGGTCGCGGCAGACCTGCACGGCTGGACCCCGGTAGCGCTCGGCGGCGCCGGGGCGGTGCTGCTCGCGGCGACGATCCTGGTGCCGGCCGATCGGCGGCGGGCGCCGGCCGTCGTGGCCACCGTCGCAGGCGTTGGCCCGGCCCTGGCCGCGACCGACGCGCTGCTGCGCGCCGCCCAGGTGATGTTGCGCCCGCTGGACGAGCCGTGGTCGCGGACCGTCGCTACCGCGGCCCGCGTGGTGGTCGACGGCCCGGTCCCGGTGGTCTTGCTGGTCGCCGCGGTCACTGTCGTGCTGGCCGCGTGGGTGCTGCGGGCTCGCATCGTGGCGGTCGCCGCCGTGCCGCTCGGCGCTCTCGCGGCGGTGACTGCCGCGCCGGTCCTCGGCGCGGCGTACCTCGGCTCACTGATCGCTCTGCTCGTCGTCGGCGCGGTGCTGCTGATCGCCGGGCCGCTGCGGATGGGCAGGGTCGCCTCGGCCACCGGTGCGGTGCTGCTCGTGCTCGGCGTGACCTGGTCGTTCGCGGTAGCCACCGTCTCGCTGGTCGTCCTGCCGGTGGCCGTGCTCATCGCGGTCGCCGCGGCCCTGGCCGCGCGGCGCGTCCCGGCGCTGCGGCCCTGGTGGGTCGCACTCGTCGCGGCGGCATCGGCCGGCGTTGCGACCGAGGTCGGCGCGCTGACGAGGTACGGCGGTGCCGGCTGGCCGGCCGTATGGTCCCTGGCGCTGGTCGCCGTCGTGGTGCTCTGGTTGGTGGCGGCCTTCGCGGTCGCTGCGAGGACCGACTCGCGCGACGAGTTCTGGTCGCCGTTGCACACCACGGCGGTGACGGTGGCCACGGTGGCCGCCATCATCGACGCCGGGACGGTGGCGGCCTGGCGCTCGGCCACCCTCTCGGGCTGCGGGCTGGCGGCCTCGGTGGCTGCCGGGGTGCTGCTCGGGCTCACCGCCGTACCTCTGAAGACGGCCCGGCCGGTGAGGGGCACCGTGCAGGTCGTGGCGGGTGCCGCAGCACTGCTCGCGCTGGTGCTGGCCGCCGGGGACAGGAACCTGCTCTGGCTCGCGCTGCTCGCGGTAGGGGTCGGCGTCGCGCTGGTCGCGACGACGCCGGAGCGCCGGCAGGCGGGCTGGCTCTCGGGGCTGCTGCTGACCGCGAGCAGCTGGGTTCGGCTCGCGCTGGCCGACGTGACGGCGCCGGAGGCCTACACGGTGCCCGCCGGAGTGGCTCTGCTGGTCGTCGGGCTCCTGCGCCGCCGGAGGGAGCCGGCGTACGGCTCGTGGCGCGCCTACGGCAGCGGGCTGTCGCTCGTGATGGTGCCCAGCCTGCTGCGGGCCGTGACCGATGCGGGCGATTTGCGGCCGCTGTTGCTCGCTCTGGCCGCGCTGTTCGTGCTGGCCCTGGGGGTGCGCTACCGGCTGCAGGCTCCGCTCGCGATCGGCGCCCTGGTGCTCGGCATCGACGCGGTGGTGCAGCTCGCGCCGTACCTCGTGGCGCTCTATGACGTCGTGCCGCGGTGGGTCGTGATCGGTTTGATCGGCCTCGCACTGCTCGGTGCCGGGGCGACCTACGAGCAGCGCGTCCGTGACCTCCGCAGGGTCCGTCGCGGGGTCGCGGAACTGAGCTAACGGGCGAAACACGTCACATGCACCAAGAGCGGACCACCCGATGTGCCTACGATGCGCCTATGACCCGCGTGCTCCTAGCCGAGGACGACCAGGCGATCTCCGAACCGCTGGCACGCGCCCTGCGCCGCGAGGGTTACGAGGTCGAGGTGTGCGAGGACGGCCCAGGGGCCCTGGAGTCGGCGACCGGTACGCCGGTCGACCTCGTGGTGCTCGACATCGGGCTGCCGGGGATGGACGGCCTCGAGGTATGCCGCCGGCTACGGACCGAGGGCAGCGGCGTGCCCGTGCTCGTCCTGACCGCGCGCACCGACGAGGTCGACACGGTGGTCGGGCTCGACGCCGGCGCCGACGACTACGTCACCAAGCCGTTCCGGCTGGCCGAGCTGCTCGCCCGGGTCCGCGCCCTGCTGCGCCGAGGCGGGATCGAGATCGCCCAGGGCGTGCACGGGGTGCGGATCGACGTGGAGTCGCACCGGGCGTGGATCGACGAGCAGGAGCTCTCGCTGACCGCCAAGGAGTTCGACCTGCTGCGCGTGCTGCTGCGCGAGAACGGCAAG
>DATBDW010000159.1:0-2369 GCA_036269735.1 Actinomycetes bacterium | reverse complement strand
TCGGGGGCGGTCTCGAGGTCGACCTCGCCCGACACGGTTACCAGCGCACGCGTGGGACTGCTGGGTCCGTCGCCGGTCGGGTCGTCGAGGGCGCTCGTGGACAGCGCAAGATCCATGCCGTCTCATCCTCGGGTACGTCGGACAGGGCGCGGCGGCCAGGTTCTGGACCGCCGCACGACCGAAGCCATCCTAGATGCGCGCCGCCTCCGAGCGAACCAGCCGGCTACCAGCACCCGGTGACCGTCGCGGCCAGCCGGTCCACGGCCCGGCGGGTCGTGAGCGTGGAGGGGACGTTGTTGAGCAGGAAGGAGAACAGCTTGATCTGCCCGTCCGCGCCCCGGGTGAAGCCGGTCAGCGCGATCACCCCGGTCAGCGAGCCGGTCTTGGCCTGGATCAGGCCCCGCGCGCAGCTGGTGGGCGCCGTCACGTAGCGCCTGTAGTCCGGGGCGAGGGTGCCGCTGACACCGGCGACCGCGAACGCGCCCTCTCGGAGCACCGCGAGGTTCGGGTGCGCCGGGTCGAAGATCTTGCCGAGAACCGTCGTGAGCTCGATCGGGCTGATCCGGTCCCTGCGGGAGAGGCCGCTGCCGTCGTACATCGTCGTGGTCAGTGGGACACCGAGAGCGGTGAGCTCGGCGGTGCGGGCCTGCGCGGCGCCGGTCCAGGTGGCGGGGAACCCGATCTGGAGGGCGACCAGTCGATGCAAGCCCTCGGCGATGTCGTTGTCGCTCTCCTGCAGCATCCGGGCGATGGTGGCTTGGAGGGTGGCGCCCTGCGACGAGGCGAGCACGGTCGACGTGGGGGGTTTGGTCGTGTGGTGGACGGCCGGGCGCACCTGCATGCCCCAGCGCGTGAGCTTCTTGGCGAAGACCAGGCCAGCGTCCAGCGAGGTGTCCCAGCGGCGGTGCTGGTCCACGACCAGCGCACGGACCGGGGAAACGTCCTCGATCGTGTAGCTGCCCTTCCAGCCGTAGGCGTTCGACGGCGTCGGGAAGAGCGAGTCGTCGACGGCGACCCGGACCTTGTGCACGCCCTTGGCCTGCAGGGCGGCCGCGACGGCGCGGGCCATCGTCCCGAGCTGTGCCGTGCTGAGGGAGGGGTCCCCGCCCCCGTAGAGGACGACCTGGTGGGACGTGGCGCCGGCCCACACCGAGGTCGTGAACGTGTGCGTCGGCCCGAAGACCTCGAGGGCGTCGACCGCCGTGAGGATCTTCGCGTTCGAGGCCGGGATCTGCGCCTCGTGCGGGGTGCGTCCCCAGACCACCGCGCCGGTGGCCGCGTCCACGACTGCTCCGGCCAGGTCGGGGCCGAGGGCATGCAGTTCAGAGCGCACCGCGAGCCGGTCGTGAACGGCCTGGTCGGTCGCGGACAGCGGAAGCCCGGCAGCACCGGCGGCCGTAGGCGCGGCGACGGCCAGTCCGGCGGCCGCGACGGCGCAGGCGGCGGTCGCCGCCAGGGCGCGCGCCAGATGGGGTCGTCGTGGCATGGGGGGATCCTCGCGTTCGGTGGCCGCCCGGGACGGCAGTTGACGTCGACTTTGCCCGACAAGTCGTCCTTGCGTGGTCGCTCCTGCCCGCGACACGCCGTCGGAGTGGTGCGTCGGGGTCCACTGGGGTGGGGAGCGGTCAGCCGCCGGCAGCCTCGTGCAGCAGCGGCAGGACACGGGCGCTGATCTGCGTGTCCAGCGCGATGACCGTCGAGGCCCGGACCACGCCGTTGGCCGCCAGCACCCGGTCGATCACCCGCTGCAGGTCGGCGTTGGACCGGGCCACCACGCGGACGAGCATGTCGCCGGCCCCGGTCGTCGTGTGTGCCTCGAGGACCTCCGGGACGTCGGCCAGCGCGGCCGCGACGGCGTCGTGCGCCGCGAGACCGTCGGTGGCGCCGGGGTGGTCGCGGGCCTGCTGGCGGATCTCCAGGGTCACGAAGGCAGAGACGACGTAACCCATCGCGGCGGGGTCGAGGTCCGGGCCCCAGCCGCGGATGATCCCGTCCCGGGTCAGCCGGTCCAGCCGCGCCTGGACGGTGCCGCGGGCGACGCCGAGCCGACGGGAGCACTCGAGCACCCCGACCCGCGGCTCGGCGGCGAACTCCGCGACGATGCGCGCGTCCAGCTCGTCGATGGGCACCGTGCGTACCTCCAGCCGGCTGTCGGTCGATCGACTGTACATCCTGACCAGCAGATCGCGCTGATCTTGCGCAACCTGTTGCTCATACGATTGCATCGTTAGGCATGACGACCGACGCGGCTCCCGCGACCACCGCCATCCCCGCCCTTACCGACGCCGAGAAGGCCGCCGAGCTCTCGCCGGAGCAGCTCCGCCAGCTCGTCGGCCTGGTCGAGTACGACGCCACCGCCGACCCGTTCC
>DATBDW010000158.1:0-9106 GCA_036269735.1 Actinomycetes bacterium | reverse complement strand
GGCGGGGTCGTTCACTCCCCACTCGCAGATGCTGTAGACGATCGGCCGGCCGGTCGCGGCCAGCGCGTCACGCATCGCTGTGTAGCGGTCGATGTACTGCTGCTTGGTCGTGCTGCCGGCGTTGTTGCAGTTGTCGTACTTGAGGTAGTCCACGCCCCAGTCCGCGAAGGTCTGCGCGTCCACCTGTTCGTGGCCGAGGCTGCCGGGGTATCCGGCGCAGGTCGCCGTTCCCGCATCCTCGTAGATCCCGAGCTTGAGGCCCTTGCTGTGCACGTAGTCCGCCGTCCCGGAGATGCCGTCGGGGAACTTGACCGGGTCCGGCACCAGCCGCCCGGTCTGCGGGTCGCGCAGGTGGGTCATCCAGCAGTCGTCGATGTTCACGTACTGGTAGCCGGCGTCCTTGAGGCCCGAGCTCACGAAGAAGTCCGCGGTCTGCTTGATGAGCTGCTCGTCGACGTTGCAGCCGAAGGCGTTCCAGTCGTTGAACCCCATCGGCGGCGTCTGCGCGAGCCCGTTGTCCAGCGCCCGGGCGGGCGACGCGGTGACCAGCGTGGGAACGGTGAGCAGCCCGGCGACCAGGGCCAGGGCGGCGAGGAGGCGCAGCGGCAGGGGGCCGGTCCCGCGGAGGGACCGTCCGGCGGATGGGGTGGGGACGACAGGCATGTGCGACCTTCCGACGTGCGCCGGTGGCCGGTGCCGACTGCTGACTGCTGACTGCTGACGAGAGATCACAACAGGCGAACGGGCGGCCACATTGCGGCGCTATGTCCGATACGTGACGAACATCACCCTTGCTCTCCGCGCACAATCTTGTCAAGACCCGTCAGAGATGAACATTACTGCGACAGATTCGTGCATTGATCGCTGTCACGAGACTTGCCGGTCCGCTCCGTCCTCGAGAGGACGCCGGCGCGGGTCAGCCGGCCGCCTGCTCCCCCGTGCCGGTCCCGATCTCCGCCACGTGCACGGTGACCCCCTCCTCCCGCAACAGGTCCAGCTCGGCGCGGTCCGCCGCGGCGTCCGTGACCAGGTGCGCGATCCGCGCCGCCGGGACGGTCTGGACCATCGTGTCGACCCCGAGCTTGGTGTGGTCGGCGAGCACGACTACCTCTCCGGTCGCATCGGCCATCGCCCGGTCGGCGCCGGCGACGCTCCGGTTCGGGGTCGAGAGGCCGTGCCGGGCGGTGAGGCCGTTGCCTGAGACGAACGCGCGGTGCGTCCGCAGCGCGCGCAACGCGTTCTCGGTGCCGCTGCCGACCAGGGCGTGGATCGAGGCGCGCAGGCTGCCCCCCGTCACCTCGACCTCGACCCCGGGGGCGCGGGCCAGGGCCTGGGCGACGAGCAGCGAGTTGGTGACCACGGTCAGGTCACGGACCCGCGCGAGCCTCCTCGCGAAGGCTTGGGTCGTGGTGCCCGGACCTACCGCGACCGTGTCGCCGTCGGACACCAGAGTCGCGGCGAGCTCGGCGATGGCGGACTTCTCGTGAGACGCGACGTGGGCCTTCTCCCCGTAGCTCGGCTCGTGAGAGAGGGTGTCGCGAGCCAGCGCGCCACCGTGGCTTCGCCCGAGCAGGCCGTCGGCCTCGAGCATCCTCAGGTCGCGCCGGATAGTGGCGTCGGAGGTGTCCAGAGCACGGGCCAGGTCCCGCAACGAGACCGCGCCGCGGTCACGGACCATCTCGAGGATCGCCTGCCGGCGCTGCGCCGCGAACATGGTGGGCACGCTACCCAGCCCGGCGCGCGCCCGGCGAGCACCGGCAGGCGGAGTCGGCCGTGACCGCCGGACGAGAAGGGGGAACGTCCCGCCCGGCGGCCACGGGGTCGTGGCGGCGCCGAGGACCGGCACTTGGCGCCGCCGACGTCAGGCCGCTCCGGCCGCTCGCTCTTCGTCACGGAGGTCTGCGGTGTCAGGCGCATCACCGATGTCTCCGGCGTCAGCGGGGTCGTCGTCCGGTGGCATCAGGGGTGCGGCCCAGACGTCCGGCGCGGGGCCGACCGGTGACGGGCCCGCCGCTGACAGGTCGCTCTCGGCTGGACGACCCGCGGAGTTCGCCTTGCGGAACGAGGCCACCCCGCGGGTGAGGTCGTGCCCCACCGCCCTGGCGTTGATGTCGAGCTCGGTGTGACGTTCCCCCTTCGCGTCGTCCCAGGAGCGCAAGCGGAGCCGGCCATGTACGACGACCGGCTGTCCCTTGGCGATCGAGTCGACGACGTTCTCGGCCATCGACCGCCAGCACGACACCCGGGCGAACATCGTGTCGCCGTCGCGCCACACCCCGGTGTTCTGGTCGAGCCGCCGTTCCGTGCACGCCATCCCGAAGCTCGTCACCTTCAGCCCCCCAGTCGTCACCCGCAGCCTGGGCTCGTCGGTGACGTTGCCCGTCATCGTGACAAACGTGTCGATCATCGCTTGCTCCCTCGTCCCTGGCCGGCACCCGTCCTGTGCCCCGCCCGGTACGACGATGCGGCACGCAAGCACCGCGAAACGAGGGACGACAGGGATCTGGGGACAACTCAGGCGACCTCGCGACTGTGGACGAACCGCAGGGCTCAGCCGGTGCGGGCGCGGTCCAGGGCGTCGCGGGCCCGCCGGTGCCGGTCCAGCTCCGCCTGCATCGGCGCGAGCATGAGCTCGTCAGCGACCTGCTCGATCGACGCTCGCAGCCGGGACTCGGCCCGGTGCCGGCGGGTGATGGCACCGGCGCCGACGAGCAGCCGGCCCAGCCCCGCCACAAGCAGCCCGAGCAGCACGCCACCCAGCAGGAGCAGGGTCGGTACGGCGATGCCCACGACCTCCGGCGTCGGCGGGTCGGGCAGCCGGAGATAGCTGCCGACACCGAGCAGCAGCAGCCAGACCAGGCCGACCAGCGCAGCGCCGACGAGCAGCCACTGCACCCCCGATCCCGCGCGCCACCACACGGGCACCCGGTCGACCCCGAGGTCGGTCCCGACCACCGCCTGGTCGAGCCGGTCACGCACGTCGTCGGTCCGGCCGGCGGCCGCCGCGCGGACGGTCCGCTGCCATGGCAGCGGCAGGCCGCCTGTGGCCGCGTCGCAGACGACCCGCAGCGCGGTGTCCACCTGTGCGCGCTGCACCGGCGTGGGCTCGGGCACCGATGACCGCACCAGGGCCGACCGCACCGCTCGCCGGTCGGAGCCGCGCAGGTGCAGGCGGCGCAGCGGGTCGGGCCGCAGCCGGCGAACCCAGCGGACCGGTGGCCAGCCCAAGTGGCCGCCGGCCCGTAGCCGCCACGACTCCTCCACCGCCGCACCGATCACCGGCACCCCGGCCGACCTCGCCAGCGACTCGACGAGTTCGTCGCGCTCGGCCTTACCGATGCCGGGCGGCTCGTCGGCCGACACCAACGTTCCGAGGCGCTCCACGACATCCTCGACGTCCGCGACCAGCCGGTCGTTGCTGGCCCGCCGCTTGGACACGGCGTTGGCAAGCAGCTCGCGCAACCCGTCGATCCCGGCGCCGGTACGCGCGGAGGTCGTGACGACCGGCGATCGCCACAGACCGTCCTGGTCGAGCAGTCGGCGCAGGTCGTCGGCGCACTCGGCAGCCGCGAACGGGTTGACGGTGTCGACCTGGTTCAGCACCACGACTATCACCGACTCGTGGCCGGCCAGCGGACGCAGGTAGCGCTCGTGGAGCAGCTGGTCGGCGTACTTCTGCGGGTCGACCACCCACACGAGGAGGTCGACGAGCTCGACGAGGCGGTCGACCTCGTGCTGGTGCGCCACCACCGTCGAGTCGTGGTCGGGCAGGTCGAGCAGGACCAGCCCGGCGAGAGCGCCGAGGTCCTCCTCGCGCAGCCCGGGGCCGTGGCGCCAGTGCGTCTGCCTTCTCGGTACGCCGAGCCACTGCACCAGTGGTGCGGCGCCGTCCGAGCCCCAGACGCTGGCGTAGGCCTTCGACGTGGTGGGCCGCCGGACTCCCTCCGGCGAGAGGTCGGCGCCGACCAGGACGTTGAAGAGGGACGACTTGCCGCTGCCGGTCGAGCCGGCCAGCGCGACGACGGTGTGCTCGCCGGAGAGGCGCAGCCGCTCCTCGGCGCGAGCCGACACGGCACGCGCGCGCTCGAGCACTGCCGGGTCCTCGACCCGGCCCTCGAGCTCCCAGACCGCCTCGTCGAGCGCGGCGAGCATGGCCGGCAGGTCGGCTCGGCGGTGCCGACCGCGCAGCTGGGGGGTCACTGCGCCGACTCCATCAGGACGACCGCGTCGCGCAGCGCGGCACCGGCCCCGTCGTGCACGCCCGAGGCGTCGAGCCGCTCGTTGAATCGGCGGCGCTCCCCGTCGAGCAAGGCGGCGACACGGGACTGCAGGTCGCGGCTGGCCCGCTCGGCCAACGACCGCACCGCCTGGTCACCGAGGATCGCCTCGAGCACCTTCTGGCTGACGGCGGTGGCACCGCCCGCGACCACGACCTCGCCGCCGCTGAGGCCCGCCGTGTGTGCGAACACCACGATCATGACGAGCAGGCCGAGGCCGTTCACGCCCAGAGCGAGGTAGCGGGCGGAGGCGCGCTTGCCGGCGGCCTGCGAGCTCACCAGGTCGAGGACGCCGCCCTGCCACTCGCGGACCGTTCGCGAGGTGGCCTCGGCGAGCCCTGGAGCCGAGCGGCGCAGGTTGTCGTCGCCGAGCAGCTGCCGGCCGGCCGGGTCCGCCGCCCAGGCGATCGCGGCGGTCTCAGCAGCCCCGTCCGCTGCCGACCGGACCAGCGCCTCGACGCCCGACTCGAGCGCATCGGCGAGGCCAGCCCCCGGAGCGGACTTGCCGCGTACCGCGGCGGACGCCTTGTCCCGCAGCCGGGAGACCTTGGACTCCAGCGAGCGCGCCAGCTCACCGGTGCCGACGAACTCCTGCCACCGGGCCAGCACCTCGCCGCGGAGCAGCGAACCGTCGCTGCTCGCGCGCGCGACCTCCGCACGGGCTCCGTCGTACGCCGCGTCGACGATCCGGTGCAGCCGGGACACGGCCTCGGCCTGCGCGTCCGCGGCGGCGGCCAGCTCGAACACCCGTGGTCCGAGCGAGCGAACGGCGCCGTCGAGGGTGTGCCGGACGACGGCGGCTCGCACCTCCGGGTCGCCGGCGATGCCGTGCAGCCAGGTCCGGACGGGGTCGATGACATCCGGCGGGAGCATCGCCTCGTACGTCGAGGTCTCGACGATCACGAACAGCGGGGCGCCGCCGAGCCCCTGCTGGGTGAGCATCGCCGCGAGATGGCCGCGGACCTCCTCGACGGCGACCGGCGGCACGCGGTCGAGCACCACCGCGACGGCGGTCCCGCGAGTCACCGCCTGGCGCAGGAACTCCCAGGGCACCGCATCGGCGTACCGCGCGGCGGTCGTCACGAACAGCCACATGTCCGCAGCGGCGAGCAGCTGGGTCGCCAGCTCCCGGTTGCGCGTCACGACCGAGTCGATGTCGGGCGCGTCGAGGACGGCGAGTCCGACCGGGATGCCGGGGCTGGCCACCAGCTGCAGCGAACGGGGGTCGGTCGAGGCGCCGGACTCCCGGCGCAGGCCGGGGAGCACCCGGTCGCCCTCGAACCACCCGGCGTCGCCGGGATGGTGAGCCAGCACGGCCGAGCGTGTGGTCGGCCGCAGCACGCCGGCGGCGCTGACCCGCACCCCCACGAGGCTGTTGACCAGCGTCGACTTGCCGGCCCCGGTCGGGCCGCCGACCACGGCGAGCACCGGTGCGTCGAGCCGGGCCAGCCTCGGCAGCACGTAGTCGTGCAGCTGGTCGTCGATCTCCCGACGGGTCCGCCGCGCCCCTTCGGCGCCGTCGACGTCGAGCGGAAGGCGCAGCGCCGCGACCTGCTCGCCCAGCCCGACGAGGGCCGCGAGCAGCCTCGCGGTGCCGGCGCCGGGTGCCACGGGCGCAATCCTCCCGTAGCGGGACGGCCACGGGGCCGTTGTGTCGATCACGGCGCGCCGGGTGACGCCCGGTGACCGACTGCGCCGTCCGGGCGACCAGCCCCCGGCGTCCACACTCGATGTGGTGGTGCACCGCCAGCCGTTGACATGTGACTAATGGGTCACCTATCATGGATGTCATGGGCAAGGGCGACGACGGCGACCGGGTGTTCAAGGCCCTTGCCGACCCGACCCGCCGGTTGCTGCTCGACCTGCTCTTCGCGCAGGACGGGCGGACGCTCACCGACCTGCTGACCGGGGTGGAGGCGGACGTGGCGATGACCCGCTTCGGCGTCATGAAGCACCTGCGGGTGCTCGAGGACGCAGACCTGGTGGTCACGCGCCGGTCCGGCCGGGAGAAGTTGCACTTCCTGAACCCGGTGCCCATCCGACTGGTCCACGACCGCTGGATCGACAAGTACACCGAGCGCCGGGTGTCGGCGCTCGCCGAGCTGAAGAACGAGCTGGAGGCACAAGCATGAGCACCATGACGAGCACCGACGCGCAGACGGCCGCGACCACGACCCAGGTCTACCGGGTCTACATCAAGGCCGAGCCCGAGCGGGTGTGGGCGGCGATCACCTCGCCGGAGTGGACCGACCGCTACGGGTACGGCGGGCGGATCGAGTTCGACCGCCTCGAGGCGGGCTCGCCGTACCGGCACTACACGAGCGAGGCGATGCGGGCCATGAACGCGCCCGACGTCGCCATCGACGGCGAGGTCGTCGAGGTCGACGAGCCGCGCAAGCTCGTGATGACCTGGCGGATGGCGATGGACGACGGGCTCGCGGCCGAGGGCTTCACGACCCTGACCTACGAGCTCGAGCCGCGACCCGGCGGGCTCACCAGGCTCACCGTCGTGCACGACCTCACCGGCGCACCCCGGCTGCAGCTGCTGCTGTCCGGCGGGATGGAGGACGAGGGCGCCGGCGGCGGCTGGGCCTGGGTGCTCAGCGACCTCAAGTCGCTGCTCGAGTCCGGCTCCTCGCTGGGCGGCGGTGGCGGCCCGCAGTAGGGGTTGCACCCGAGCGACGACGTACCGTCGATCGGGTGCGACGGAGGCGGCGGTGGTACTTCACCCTGATGGGGGTCTGCCTCGCGCTCTTCCTCTTCTCCGGGCTGGTCGTCGTGCACTGGTCACGCACCGCGGCGGTGGTGATGGCGGGCATCGCGCTCGCCATCCCACCGTTCGCGGTGATCGTGGCCAACGCCGGTCGCGAGCGCGGCGAGTGAGCTCCGGTACGCCGAGTCAGCGCTTGGCGTAGCCGGCGGCGCCCTTGAACTCGTAGCCCACGAACGGCTCGTCGCCCTCGACCCACGCGTCGTGCCCGGGGGCGATCCGGTAGGCGTCACCGGGAGCCAGCGACGACTTCGTACCGTCCTCGTGGGCGACACCTAGGTGTCCAGACGCGGCGTACCCGACGTGGTCGACCTGGCAGGACTCGCCGCCGACCACCGGCTTGATGCACTCCGACCACCGCCAGCCCGGCGCGAACGTGAACCGCCCGACCTCGGTGTCGCCGAGCCGCACGACATCCACCCGCGTCCTGTCCGGGGTGCGCGTCTCATCGGGCTGGTCGAAGCTCTTGTTCTCGATGCCTGCCATGTCGTCCCTCACCTAGGGGCGGGTACGGGGTGGACCGCCGATTCAGGCGTAGCACTGCGGACAGGCAAGGACAATGGTCATCGGGTACTGGACGGCCCGGTGGTACGAACGATGTCGCCACGAACCGGAACAACTCTCGCCGTCACCACCCCGAATCGCGTGACGTGTCCGCGGCCCAGGGCGGCTACCGTGGTGCGGCGGTTCGGCAACGACACCGACCGCTGGCGCCCGTAGCTCAGGTGGATAGAGCGACTGCCTTCTAAGCAGTTGGTCGCAGGTTCGAGTCCTGCCGGGCGCGCTGCGCGGGGCCCCGCATCCGGGCCGGCAGCGCAGCTCGGCCCGGCGGGTGGTCCGGCCACGCCACGACATCGGCGTCCGCGCCGCCGCAGAGCACCCTCTGGAGACGGAGCGGCTCGCGCACGATGCCCGCGTTGCCCATCGCCCAGCCGGTGTGCGGCGGCAGCTCGCTGGGGTGGCTCGGTGCTCGTAGTTGGACCACCGCGCGCCCCGCCCGTCGATCGTCGCCCGCGCGCCCCGCCCGTCGATCGTCGCCCGCTCGGCCAGGTCCTCGACGAGCACGCCGGTGAAGCCGAGGTCGGGCCTCCCCTCGGCGTATCGGTCGGTGGCCAGCGCGAGCACGCCGGCGGTGCCGCAGCACCGGCCGCTGCTGTCCCAGAAGCCGGGCCGTAGCCGGGGTCGGCGGGCCCGACTGCGTGACCGTGTGCCCGCACCGGTCGCCGAGCGCATCCCACGACGAGTCGCCGGTGACCGACGACAGCAGCCGGAAGACCTGGCCGCCGTCGCAGAAGGCTCGCCCAGATGGTCGCCGAGAGCGTGCAGCGCGACCGCGATCCCGGTCCGCCCGAGTAGAGCGATGCGTGCTCGACCAGCCACTGCAGACCGGACAGCGCCACCTCGCGTGCCTGCGTGGCGAGAGCCGTCTCGTCGGTCACGGCTGCCCCCCGAGCAGCCGTTCGACCTCGGCGACTGTCCGCGCCGTGTCCGTGTGCAGCACGGCCTGCAGGCCGGCGGCTCGCGCGCCGTCGATGTTCGCGACCAGGTCGTCGACGTGCACGAGCGCCGGCGGCGGCAGCCCGAGGCGGTGCGCGGTCAGCGCGTAGACGCGCGCGTCCGGCTTCAGCAAGCCGACCTCGTGCGAGTAGACGATCGGGTCGAAGAGAGCTGCGAAGTCGAAGCGCTCCCGCTCGACCTCGCGGGCACCCGGCCCCGAGTTGCTGAGGATCGCGAGGCGCACCCGGCCGTGCAGGCTGCGCACGTAGGTCATCAGATCGTCGTCGAGCTCACCGCAGTACCAGTCCCAGAGGTCGCGGACGAGCTCGTCGGCCTGCCGGTCGTCGAGCCCGAGGGCGGCTGGTACTGCCGGCGTACCTCGTACTCGTCGATACCGCCGACCGGCCCTGCGTTCTCGGGATCGACGTGCGCGAGCGCGTCCGCCATCGCGGCGTCCGAGACCCCGAGCCGCTCCTGCCAGCGATCCAGGAAGGTCACCTGGTCGATGCGTTCGAGCACTCCCCCGACGTCGAAGACGACGCCCTGGACCGCCGTCACCGGG